>CAZTCX010000032.1:0-30328 GCA_964612515.1 uncultured Lentimicrobiaceae bacterium
GCCACCAGACCGCCGATACTCAGACGGCCGAGCATGACCTCCCGCCCGCCGGCGATATAAAAACTTCCCGTCAGAAGCAAATTATCGACGAACAGGTTAGCCAGCTCTTCACTTCAGGTAGTGATATGTTTAACAATGTGCTCGAAGCTACCACCGGAACATTTTTCAAATTGTTTATTATGCCGGTGTATGTTTTTTTTCTGCTTTATTACCGTGAACGCTTCAATGAATTTGTGCACCGCATCGTTCCTGCAAAAGAAAAAGTGCGTGCCGATAAAATCCTCAGGGAGATTTCCTTTGTTTCGCAACGTTATCTGGGCGGCGCTTTCATCGTAGTGTTGATCCTTTCGGTAATTAATTCGCTCGGTCTATGGATCATCGGATTGCAATATGCGATCTTGTTTGGCGTCATCTCAGCATTTTTCAATTTCATCCCTTATTTCGGCACATGGATCGGTGCCTTCTTCCCATTTATGTTTGCGCTGCTCACCGGCGATTCGCCCAACCTGGCACTGTGGGTGCTGGCCTTTTTTGCATTGGTACAGTTTACCGAAAACAACATACTCACGCCCAACATTACGGGTGGCTATGTAAAATTAAATCCTTTTATCACGATCCTCAGCCTCATCGCCGGCAGTATGGTGTGGGGCGTGGCGGGCATGTTGCTGGCCATTCCTGTTATTGCAAGTCTTAAAATTATCTTCGAAAACTACGAATCAACCAAAGCCATCGCCTTTCTGCTGGCTCAGCCCGAAGGTGGCGCATTGCAAAAACGCATCGACACCATCAAGAAGTTTTTTGGTTTTAAAAATAGTGATCAATAAAGCCGACAAAACCAATTACACCTATTTTTAAAAGACCATTTAAACAATAACAACGTTCATAAAACCAAACCTATAATTTCCAATAAGCTTTGATTGATAAAAACGATTTCTCTCTGATAATAAAAACGCATGCCGGCCTGGAACAAATTCTGGCTGACGAAGTAACTGCTGCCGGTGGCCACGAAGTGCAGCTTCTGGTACGTGCGGTGCGCTGCCAGGCCGATACCGCCACGATGTATCGTATTAATTATACCTGCCGGACGGCGTTGCGCGTGCTTCAGCTTATCAAAAGCTTTGAGGTGAACAACGAAAATGAGCTCTATAACGAGATCTACAAACTCGACTGGCCCGAGATTTTTCCGGTGGAGAGTACCTTTGCCGTAAATGCAAAGGTGAGCCGCAGCGAAATGACCCATGACCAATATGTGGCGCTCAAAGCCAAAGATGCTGTGGTGGACAAGTTTCGTGAAATGCTGGGCACACGCCCCAACGTGGACACCATCGATCCCGATATGCGCATCCACATTCACATCAGCGGAAGCCAAGGCATGCTGCTGCTCGACAGCTCCGGCGACTCACTACACAAGCGCGGCTACCGGCGCGGGCAAGGTTTGGCGCCCATCAATGAAGTACTGGCCGCGGGCATGGTGCTGCTCTCCGGCTGGGATGGCGCCACCGATCTGCTCGACCCAATGTGTGGCACCGGCACCATACTTTGCGAAGCAGCAATGGTTGCTCAGAAAATGCCGTCGGGATATTTTCGTAAGAAATTTGGCTTTATGACCTGGCCCGATTACCAACCCGAACTTTGGAAAGAAATCTTAGAAACCGAAAATGCCCGCATCCAACCGGCACCATGCCGTCTCTATGGCGCGGATGTAAACCAGCGTGTGCTGGCGCAGGCTGACGAGGTGCTTCAAAATACAGGCTTCGACAAAATCATCATCCTCAAACAGGTTGCCTTCGAAGACGGCTCGCCGCCCAGCGACAAACCAGGCATGATTATCACCAATCCGCCTTACGGAGAGCGCATCGAAAAAGCCAACCTCAACGACTTCTACCGCATGATCGGTGACGTGCTCAAAAACAAATATGCCGGCTACACTGCCTGGCTCATCACCAGCGACTTTGGCGCTCTGAAATCTGTAGGGCTGCGCACCTCCCGAAAAATCACGCTCTTCAACGGCCCGCTCGAATGCCGCTACGTGCAATACCAGATGTACCGTGGAAGCAAGAAAGGTGAAGAGGTGAGTGGGGAGAGAGGGGAGAAATGAGAGGGGAGAGATGAGAAAAAAGTAGATAGAAAGTAGTAGGAAAAAGGCTTCTTGCTTTGCGCTGGGTTTAGACGAGGCTGCGGTGGCTGAGCTTGTCGAAGCCCTCGTCCGATACAACTTAGGCTGGCATTGGCAAGCTCAGCCACCGCAGCCTTAGCTGAACGTACGAACTGCCGGCCAGGGACTGAAGGCTGCTACTTCTTCTTCCAAAACAATTCCACAGCAAAAATATTTTTATCTGAGTCCTGATGTGTGGCTGCTATAATATGGTGTGAAGGCTCCGGGCTATATCGGCTTATCTTTAGCTGGTCGCCAAAGGTGCATTCCTGTAGGAAATTTATCTGCCAGGCTGCAAGCAGATGATGGCGGTGAAAATCCTCATCGTACATGTCGAGTGCCCATTGCATATAGCGGGCATTGGTTACGTGTCCGTTCTGGTCGAGGTCGCTGAACTTGACACGTTGCGACACTGATTTCTCAGAATGATCGGGCACTTCCACCCTGGCGGCATTTTCGCCTAAAGCATATTCGTCGAGTGTATGATGCTGCAAGTCTTCGACAAGCTCCAGGCGCTGTGGCCTGCGCGTCACCCCATCTAGTACCACCCAGGTGGAGGTGGCGGCTCCAAGCAATTCGCCATCCACAGTTTTGAGTTTATAATCGCGGTAGCCAAACAAGCTTTCAGGCTTCCGTCGCCAGGTTTGCATCACAAGCTCTTGTTTCCATTGCGGATAGTGGTACATGCGCACATACCAACGTATCACTACCCAAAATTGGTTGCGTTCCAGCGCATCGTCAAATCCATAGCCAAGCGCGTCGGCATGGCGGGCGGCGGTCTCTCCCAAAAAGTTGCAGATACTCTCCGGCGATGCCGTCCCACTCAGATCGGTTTCATGCCAATTGATGTAAAAGCTCTCTTCCCATATATTTTCGTTTTTCATTGTCCTTTTTGATTTTAAAGATGAGTCTCCTGCAAATATCGCAAAAGAAAGCCAGGAAGACAAATGACGCAACCCGACAACTTCTTCCTCACCTCTATTATTATTGATAACTTTCAACTTAACCGATTGGAAGTTTTCTCCATTTTTCAAAACCTTTTCAAAAAAATGTTAACATACCCCAATGCAAAAAAGATAGGGCTATCTTTGCCCACTATTTTTTAGCCATATTCTTTTAAGTTGTTATCAATGAGTAAAAAAAGTGAAGGTATGATATCGCAGGTAATCGGACCTGTTATCGACGTTTCGTTTGAACAGGGGCAAACCCTGCCCAACATCTTCGATGCCCTGGAAGTAGTAAGGCCCGATGGCCAGGTGATTGTTCTTGAGACGCAACAGGATATCGGCGAAAACACCGTTCGCACCATTGCCATGGATTCTACCGATGGGTTGCGCCGCGGAATGAAGGTGATAAACACGGGCTTGCCCATCTCCATGCCTGTGGGTGAAGATATCAAAGGGCGTCTCTTTAACGTAATCGGCAAGCCCATCGACGGACTCCGACCCGTGAAAGAAGAAGGCCGCTATTCGATCCATCGTGAGCCTCCCAAGTTCGAAAATCTTACCACCCAAAAAGAGGTGCTTTACACGGGCATCAAGGTTATCGACCTCATCGAACCGTATGCCAAGGGCGGAAAGATCGGGCTTTTTGGTGGCGCAGGCGTTGGCAAAACGGTGATCATCATGGAACTCATCAACAACATTGCAAAATCCTATGCCGGCTTATCGGTATTTGGCGGAGTGGGTGAGCGCACGCGTGAAGGCAACGACCTGCTGCGTGAGATGATCGAATCGGGCGTAATAAAATATGGTGATGCTTTCGTAGAAGATATGACAAAAGGCGGCTGGGACTTGTCGAAAGTAAACTACGAAGAACTTGCCAAATCACAAGCTACTTTGGTTTTTGGTCAGATGAACGAACCTCCCGGAGCACGTTTACGTGTTGCTTTGTCGGGGCTTACAATGGCCGAATATTTCCGCGATGGCGACGAGAAAACCGGCGGCCGCGACATCCTTTTCTTCATCGATAATATTTTCCGTTTTACCCAGGCGGGCAGCGAAGTTTCCGCATTGCTCGGACGTATGCCTTCAGCGGTAGGTTACCAGCCGACGCTTGCTACCGAAATGGGTTTTATGCAGGAGCGCATCACCTCTACCAAACGCGGCTCCATCACCTCGGTGCAGGCCATTTATGTCCCTGCCGACGACCTCACCGACCCGGCGCCGGCCACAGCTTTTGCGCATCTCGACGCCACCACCGTACTCAACCGCAAAATTTCGGAGCTTGGCATTTATCCCGCCGTAGATCCGCTCGACAGCACCTCGCGCATCCTTAGTGTCGAAGTGGTTGGCGAAGAGCATTATAATACTACGCAACGCGTAAAACTCCTTTTGCAACGCTACAAAGACCTGCAGGATATAATCGCCATCCTCGGAATGGACGAACTTTCGGAAGAAGACAAGCTGGTGGTGCATCGTGCCCGCCGCGTGCAGCGTTTCCTCTCGCAGCCTTTCCATGTGGCCGAGCAATTTACGGGAATACCCGGTGTTGTGGTCGCTATCGAAGATACCATCAAAGGTTTTAATATGATTATGGATGGCGAGGTGGATCAATATCCGGAAGCTGCCTTCAACATGGTTGGAACCATTGATGAGGCTATTGCTAAAGGGAAAAAACTAATAGCCGAAGGACAGGATTAAGCAATTTTTTTTTAATAATGACAATCCAAATCTTAACACCCGATAAAACGATATTCTCCGGAGAAGGCAAGCTGGTGCAACTGCCAGGGCTTGATGGTTCTTTTGAGATCATGAAAAACCATGCGCCGCTCATTGCAGTCCTTAAATCGGGAAAAGTAAAAATAAAAGATGCTGCGGATGGTGTCACTTTTTACGACATCAACGGTGGCGTGGTGGAAGTGATGGAAAACCATGTGCTGGTGCTTGCCGGATAAAATATAGAGTAGTCATAAAGAAGATGATTAAAAATTTACATAAAAAAAATCGCGTTTGGCGCAACCTGTTGATCTTTGGGAGCCTGCTGCTTTTTGCAGTTTTTCAGGCGATGTCGCTGGGTGGGCAGACCGGGCATCCGGAGATAGATGCGCATCAGCGGCACGCAGCCGATCCGGTTGCCAAAGAAGCTTTTAAAGCCGGCGACCTCATCATTGAGCACATCATCGACGCCCACGAGTGGCATATTCTCACCTGGGGCGACTTTCATCTCACCATCCCATTGCCAGTCATATTATGGCACAAGGGAAAGCTGCACATGTTTATGTCGAACCGTTTTCAGCATGGACACGCGCAATACCAGGGCTTCGCTATCGCTCAAGAGGGAATTAATAAAGGAAAAATTGTAGAACTGCTCACGCTCCGTTTGGAAGGCGGCGAGCTTATCACCACCGTGGAAAATGAGGATCTGCCGCTTGATTTCTCCATTACCAAAAATGTGCTTTCCATTTTTCTTAGCTTAATTTTTATGGGATGGCTCTTTATCTCGATTGCCAACGCCTATAGTCGCCGCCGGGGCGAAGCGCCCAAAGGTGCGCAGTCGTTCCTGGAGCCACTTATTCTTTTTATCCGCGACGACATCGCCAAAGCATCCATCGGCGAAAAGAAATATGAGCGCTATATGCCGTTCCTGCTGACGTTGTTCTTTTTTATCTTTCTGAACAACCTCCTTGGATTGGTGCCTTTCTTCCCTGGTGGCGCCAACGTTACCGGCAACGTTGCTGTGACGGGAGTGCTTGCTTTGTTTACCTTTTTCATCACCACCTTTAGCGCCGGACGCAGCTACTGGGTGCACCTCGTCAATACACCGGGTGTGCCGTGGTGGCTCAAACTGCCCGTGCCGCTCATGCCAATCGTTGAGCTAATCGGAGTTTTTACAAAGCCTTTTGTACTCATGGTGCGACTTTTTGCCAACATGACGGCAGGCCACATCATCGTACTGGGTTTTATCAGTCTGATATTTATTTTTGGTGAGATGGGACCTGTTGCCGGATATGGCATCTCGGTAGTTTCGGTAGCCTTCTCGGTATTTATGTATCTGCTCGAGTTGCTGGTGGCTTTTATTCAGGCGTATGTTTTCACGCTGCTTTCAGCACTTTATTTTGGAATGGCCATCGACGAGGGGCATTGATTTTTTTAATTGAATTTTAATAACGAATCAAATAAAAGTATTTCAAGTTATCACATTTTAATATCATAACAGTATGGAATTATTAGCCATCTTATTACAGGTAGCAACTGATCTTGCACCTTACGCAAAACTGGGTGCCGGCATCGGCGCCGGAGTAGCAGCCATTGGTGCCGGCATCGGCATTGGCCAGATAGGCCGTGGTGCCGTCGAATCCATTGCACGTCAGCCGGAAGCTGTTGGCGACATCCGCTCCAACATGATCGTGGCAGCGGCACTCATCGAAGGCGTGGCCTTCTTTGCCATTGTGGTGTGTCTGCTCATTGTTTTCCTGTAGCAAAACCTATCCTGCAGCCCGGCGTATGGCCGGGAGGCAGGATTTTTTAGAAATGACTTGATTTTTAAAATCAAATGATTGATAAATTATGGAATTAGTTAACCCTGGAATAGGATTAATTTTCTGGATGACGCTTGCCTTTGGCATCATGCTCTACATTCTTAGACGCTTTGCCTGGAAGCCGATCCTGAAATCATTGCGGGAGCGTGAAGATTCAATCGATGAGGCGCTGCACCAGGCCGACAAGGCGCGTCAGGAAATGCGCGAGCTGAAGTTTAGCAACGAACAGTTGCTTGCCGATGCCAAAGAAGAGCGTGACGCACTGCTGCGTCAGGCACGGGAAATCAAAGAAAAGCTGATAAATGAGGCTCGCGATAAAGCCAGCGCCGAAGCCAACCGCATCATCGAGAGCGCACGTGAAACCATCGAAAACGATAAAAAAGCCGCCATCGTTGACCTAAAAAATCAGATCGCCCGTCTTTCGATAGAAATTGCTGAGAAGGTTTTGCAGCGTGAACTCGATAATAAAGAGAAACAAAATGAATATGCCGATGCGCTCATTCGTAAAACAAATCTTAACTAACCCGTTGCGTAAATGGCTGTAACTCTCATATCGAAGCGATACGCGCAGGCGCTTTACAATCTGGCTCTGGAAATGGACCGGCTGGAGCGCATCAATTCTGATGTGAAGCTAGTCCGGGAAGTTATCGCAGAAAATCCAAAGTTCCGCAGGTTGCTGAAAAGTCCGATAATACAGGAAGGTAAGAAATCCAGCATCCTCAAAAGTATTTTCAGCCGCCATCTCGATGAGCTTACCATGCGTTTTCTGCTGCTCGTTACGCGCAAAGAGCGCGAAGTATTTCTAGAGGAGATTTCCGAAGCTTTTCTTGATCTTTATAAAGAGCATCATAACATTGTAACTGTCAAGGTAACCACGGTGGCAGCTTTCGACGAAAAGACCCGCAAAGATTTGCTTGAAATGCTGCGTCGAGATTTGAATCACAACATTGAGCTTGTCGAACACATCGATCCGGAAATGATCGGTGGTTTCATCATAACCCTCGACGACAAAAAATACGATGCCAGCATCCGCCGGCAGCTCGAAAAACTTAATAAGTCGTTCGAGACCAACCCGTACGTCAGGGGATTTTAGGTTTTAATATCATAATAAAATTGAATTAACAACATCACAAGATATGTCACAGATAAAACCCGCCGAGGTATCGGAAATATTACGACAGGAACTTGCCGGTTTCAAGACCGAAAGTGAACTCGAAGAAACAGGTTCGGTACTACAGATAGGCGACGGCATTGCCCGAGTTTATGGATTGACCAATGCCGAGTCGGGCGAGCTGGTAGAGTTTGAAAAAGGAAACCTCAAGGGCATCGTGCTCAACCTGGAGCAGGACAACGTCGGTATTGTGCTGCTGGGCGATGTGCAGGATGTGAAAGAAGGAGATACCGTAAAACGAACCGGCCGCATCGCTTCTATCAACGTAGGCATGGGGCTGCTGGGCAGGGTCATCGATACACTGGGGCGACCCATCGACGGCAAAGGTGAGATAAAAGGCGAAACCTGGGAGTTGCCGTTGGAGCGTAAAGCGCCGGGCGTAATTTACCGCCAGCCGGTAAATGAGCCGCTGCAAACCGGATTGAAAGCTGTGGATGCCATGATTCCTATTGGCCGCGGCCAGCGCGAGCTCATTATCGGCGACCGCCAGACCGGCAAGACAGCCATTGCCATCGATACCATCATCAACCAAAAAGAATTTTACGATAAGGGTGATCCTGTCTTTTGTATTTACGTGGCTTCCGGCCAGAAAGGTTCTACGGTGGCCAACATCGTAAAAACCCTCGAAGACAAAGGCGCGCTGCCCTACACTACCATCGTTACGGCTACCGCCAGCGACCCGGCTGCAATGCAGTTTTATGCTCCCTTTGCCGGCGCCGCCATTGGCGAGTTTTTTCGCGACACCGGACGACCAGCACTCGTCATCTTCGACGACCTGTCGAAACAGGCCGTAGCTTACCGCGAAGTATCGCTGCTGCTGCGCCGCCCGCCAGGACGTGAAGCTTATCCGGGCGACGTTTTTTATCTGCACTCACGCCTGCTTGAACGCGCTGCCAAAATCATCGACAACGATAAAATCGCCAGTCAGATGAACGACCTGCCCGAGGTGCTTCGTCCCATGGTAAAAGGCGGCGGCTCGCTTACAGCGCTGCCCATCATCGAAACGCAGGCCGGCGACGTTTCTGCGTATATTCCTACCAACGTCATCTCCATCACCGACGGACAGATATTCCTTGAGTCGAATTTATTCAACGCCGGTATCCGCCCCGCCATCAACGTGGGCATTTCCGTGTCGCGGGTAGGTGGCAATGCGCAGATAAAGTCGATGAAGAAAGTTGCCGGAACATTAAAGCTCGATCAGGCGCAGTTTCGCGAGCTGGAGGCTTTCGCCAAATTTGGTTCCGATCTGGATGCCGCCACCATGAACGTGCTCGAAAAAGGCCGCCGAAATGTGGAGATATTAAAGCAACCACAATATTCGCCTATGCCCGTAGAGCAGCAAATCGCCATCATTTTTTGCGGTACACGCGGTCTTTTACGAAAAGTACCTTTGAACAGCATCCGTGATTTTGAAACAGAATTTTTGCACCTTCTCCAGATACAATATGATGATCTTTTAAAGAATCTGCGCGCTGGCAAGCTACTGGACGAGGACACCAAAACGCTCGAAAAAGTAGCACGTGAAGTTGCCGCCAAATACGAGAAGTAGTAGCAGAAAAACCAAAAGACAAATTTTAAAATGACAAATAAAATTCAAAACTCAAATTTCAAATACACTTAACGGTTTAGCATACTGAGATTTTTAATATTAAAATTTGTTTGTGGTTTGTCTAATTGTCATTTGAAATTTTAAGGTGAAACATGCGGATTGAGTTAAGATTTTAAGCTCTGATATTATAATAATAAAATGGCCAATTTAAAGGAAGTACGTTCACGCATCGAATCGGTAAACTCTACCAAGCAGATTACCAGCGCCATGAAGATGGTGTCAGCCGCAAAGCTGCGCAAGGCGCAAAATGCCATCCAGAACATGCGCCCTTATGCTGTGAAGTTGTCGGAAATCATGCAGCACATCAGCGCCAGCCTGGGCCAAGGCACCGAAAGCATTTACACACAGCAGCGGGCACCTGAACGCGTGCTGATCGTAGCCATTGCTTCCAACCGCGGGCTTTCAGGACCATTCAATGCCAACGTGGCCAAAGCCGTACTGCTGCATCTTCGCAGGAATTACAACGAACAATACAAAGCCGGGAAGGTGGATATCTATACCATTGGAAAAAAAGCCTTCGACTTCCTCAAAGCCCGTAAAATAGTAGTTGCACATCGCAACGATGCACTGCTCGACGACCTCGCATTCGAAAACGTAGCACCGGTGGCTCAAGAACTTTTAAAAGAATTTGCCGACAAAAAATACGACCGCATCGACATCATTTACAATCAATTTAAAAATGCCGCCGTGCAGGTGATTACCGTCGAGCAGCTTTTGCCTATACCACCGCAGGTTTCAACGATTGATTCTGCCAAGGAGAAAAGTAAACTCGATTTCATCTTCGAACCATCCAGGGAAGAAATCCTGGACGAGCTTATTCCGAGAGCCTTAACGATACAATTTTACAAAACGCTGCTCGATTCGGCAGCTTCGGAACATGGCGCCCGCATGACAGCAATGCACAAAGCCACTGACAACGCCAACGAACTCATCAAAACCCTCAAGCTTTCGTACAACAAAGCCCGCCAGTCAGCCATCACCAACGAAATACTGGAGATCGTAAGCGGGGCGGAAGCGTTGAGGTAATCATCACCACGACTACCTTACAAAACAGGAATATGACATGCTTTGCAAACGCCTTTGCCAAAAGGCGGAAATCCCATATTGCGAGGGCGTAGCCAATTAATCTTTAAAATCTGATGAGTTAACTCATGTAATTTATGTAAATTTGCAGAGTTAACTCATGTAATTTTAATTTTTTCGCTATGACTGTTGTCAGAGAAATCCAAAAATTGATTGAAGGAAATTTATTTCCCGGTGGAGAAAAACAGCCAGCTATCGTAATTTACGGTGCCCGTCAGGTTGGTAAAACCACTCTGGTAAAACAAATCCTGGCTGCACATCCGGAAAAAGCATTGTATTTTAACTGCGACTATATGGATGTGCAGCAACAATTTTCGTGGGAAAACATCGGAAGTATTGGTAGCCTGATAAAAGACACCAAACTTCTTATTCTTGACGAGGCGCAACGCATTACTAATATTGGTCTGATATTAAAAATACTGGTAGATGAATACCCGCTGGTGCAGGTTATTGCTACAGGATCCTCCAGCTTCGAACTTGCTAATCTGATTAATGAGCCTTTAACCGGGCGCAAAAAAGTTTTCCCCCTTCATCCATTTTCATGGGAGGAGGTATCATCGGATAGTAATATTATCGAGCGACAGCGAATGTTAAACAGTAAATTGCGGTTTGGTATGTATCCCGGTTTACTCAATCTAAACGATCACGATGCTGCATTGCACCTTAAAGAACTTTCAGGTAGTTATCTTTTTAAAGATATTTATGCGCTTCAACAAATAAAGAAGCCGGAATCACTTGAAAAATTACTACGATTGCTCGCCTTTCAAATTGGTCAGGAGGTCTCGTTTCAGGAGCTTGGCCGTGAAATTCGCACCGACCAAACCATCGTTCAACGTTATATTCATCTGCTTGAGGAGAATTTTATAATTTTCAGACTTGGTGCTTTTAAAAAAAATCTAAGAAATGAAATTTCCAAAAGCAGAAAAATATTTTTCTGGGATTTGGGCATACGCAATTCGTTGATTCAAAATCATAACCCCATTGAGCTAAGAGATGATGCAGGAGCCTTATGGGAAAATTTTAGTATTGCAGAAAGGCTTAAGTTTCATCATAACAGGCAGCAGTTGTGTAACGCATTTTTTTGGCGTACATATCAGCAAAAAGAGATCGACTACATCGAAGAAAAGGATGGGAAACTGGCAGCTTTCGAGATGAAATGGGGAGCTAATAAAAGAATATCCGCACCAAAAGAATTCCTTCAGGCTTACCCAAAGTCAACTTTCCAGGTGGTTAGCCCGCAAAGCTTTGAGGCATTTTTACAAGAAGATATTTAATCTGCGAATTCAAATGATAAACAGTCTCCTTGTTATTATCATTTTGGGAAATCTGATGAGTTAACTCATGTAATTTGCATGAATTACATGAGTTAGGTCATATCATTATCAAATTTTTTTCTGACAAGCCTTTCCTTGATAACCACCATTTATAGGTGTTTTTTGGTAACTTCTTCCCGTCAATCAAAAATTTTATGGTATTCTAATTATCACATTTACAACCTGATACACCATAAACTTTAAAAATTCACGAAACATTTGCAAATAGTTCGTTAACAAACCTTAATTTAGCGCCTTTTAAATTAAAATGATGCTGGACTATGAATGAAATCCCTCCGCAAATTGATCATGATCCGATATTTATGCAAAACGGAAACCTGGCCAACCTTACTAACCTTTCGCGAAAGCGCTATCTGCAAAAGAAGCGCATCCTTTACCATCTTTACTACAAAGGTCATCTATCGAATCCCGAAATCTGCAAACTCACCAACATGAGTTCTCCTTCGATACAAAAGCTGCTCAGCGAGCTTATCGGTGAGAAGCTGGTGCGCGAAGAAGGGATCGGCCAGAGTATTGGCGGGCGCCGTCCGCTGATGTTTGGCATCAACGCGCCGGCACGGTTCGTCGTAGGAATCAACATCGGTCACAGCGCGACGGAAATCGGTGTTTTTAATCTCAACAATCAATTGGTTGATAAGATTCAAATCTTCAAACGTCCGCTCGAAAATTCGCAGGATTTCGTAGATGCCTTGCATCATGAGGTGGAGCGGGTGCTACTATCATCAAATATCAATAATGACCAATTACTCGGCATCGGCATAGCCATCACCGGCCTTACTGATCCGCGTTTGGGTCTGAGTTATTCTCATTTGAACTTTTCCGAGAAATCGGTGAAAGGTTTATTTGAAGAAAAATTTGGCAAGCCTGTGTTTACCGATAACGATGCACGCTTGATGGCGCTGGGCGAATATGTATTTGGAAGCGCAATCGGACACGAAAATGTGTTGTGTGTAAATATTGGTTCCGGCATCGGGATGGGCATGATCCTCAACGGACGGCTTTATCAGGGACATTCCGGCTTTGCCGGGGAGTTTGGGCACATCAAGATTCAGGAAGAAGGGCAGTTGTGCATCTGCGGAAAGAATGGCTGCCTGGAAACAGTGGCTTCCGGCGACGCCCTTACACGCATGGCGCTGGCAGCCGTCGCATCCGGAAAAGCTACCATTTTATCCAATTACACCGACGACCTCAACTGTGAAACCATTATTGATGCGGCTCACCAGGGCGATCAGGTTGCCATCGATCTTATCGATCAGATAGGTACCTTCCTCGGACAAGGACTTTCTACGCTTATCCATCTTTTCAATCCTGAGACCATTATCCTGGGTGGACACATGTCGCGTGCGCGCCAGTTTCTGCTCGATCCGGTGCATCAAACGCTCAACAAATACACCATTGGCCAAATAAAGAATGCCACCCGCCTGGTGACTTCTACCCTGGGCGATAAAGCTGCCGTGATGGGCGCCATGGCTTTGGTAATGGAGCATGTCTTTGAAGATTTAAGCGTCAATTGATTTTTAGTAAGTAATATTTTGCTACACAACGCATGAAAAATTCCACGAAAAACGATTTCTCGCGTCGCGCTTTTTTAAAAACTGCGTCAATCGCGGGGCTGGCGATAGCAGCCTCCCCCACCCTGGTTTTTGGCAATCCGCTGAAACCTTCCAAGGTACAAGTTGTCCTGATTGGCACCGGACTACGTGGCCAAAACCATCTCCACAATTTGCTGCAGCGCGATGATATTGAAGTGCGTGCTATCTGCGATGTGGACGGGCAGATGCTCAACCAGGCGTTGAAAATGATCCGCGAAGCAGGCCATCGCGAGCCGGCCACATTTACCGGTAGCGATTACGCGTATCGCGAAATGTTGCAACTGCCGGATGTGCAGGGCGTCGTCATCTCCACTCCGTGGCTTTGGCATCCCATCATGGCGGTGGATAGCATGAAAGCCGGGAAATTTACCGGCATAGAAGTATCGGCAGCCAACACCATCGAAGATTGCTGGGATATGGTGAATGCCTCCGAAAGTAGCGGCAGCCATTGCATGATTCTCGAAAATGTGTGCTACCGCCGCGACATCATGGCCATCCATAATATGGTGAAACAAGGCCTTTTTGGTGAGATGCTGTACTTCCATTGCGGCTACGAGCACGACCTGCGCGAAGTGTTGTTCAACAACGGCACGCAAGCATACGGAGGCGGAGTGGAATTTGGAGAAAAGGGTTATTCAGAAGCGCGCTGGCGCACCGAGCATTACCTGAAACGCAACGGCGACGTCTACCCAACGCATGGCGTTGGTCCCATCGCCAACATGATCGATATTAACCGCGGCAACCGCTTTGTGTCGCTAACCTCTAACGCTACCAAAGCCCGCGGCATCAACAATTACATCGTCGAAAAAGGTGGCGCCGACCATCCCAATGCGCGCCTTAAATGGAAAATGGGCGACATCATCACTACCACCATAAGTACCTCTAACGGGGAATCGATTGTGGTGATCCACGACACTACGCTGCCACGGCCCTATTCGCTGGGCTTCCGAGTGCAGGGAACCAAAGGTCTGTGGATGAAAGACGGCAATCAAATTTATATCGAAGGAATCAGCAGCCCGCACCGCTGGGACGAATCCAAATCATATCTTGATAAATACGATCATCCGCTTTGGAAAACCCACGAAAGTCTGGCCGAAGGTTCGGGCCACGGCGGCATGGACTTTTTTGTGATGAACGCATTTATCGAATCCATCAAACGCGGCATTGCTCCGCCGCTCGACGTGTATGATGCGGCAGCCTGGAGTGTAATCACGCCACTCTCGGAACGCTCCATCGCCAATGGTGGAGAACCACAGGATTTCCCAGATTTTACGCGCGGACGCTGGATAAAACGCAAGCCGGTTTTTGGTATCAGCAGCAGCTATTAATGCAAATTGAACCGGATAAAAAAAATACTATGATCAAAATTCGTTACACCATATTAATAATAGCCCTGCTTTTTTGCGGGGTTTTAAATGCACAACAGGATACCATTTTTCGGGATATCCAAAACCCGCAGATGACCGGACGCGGCAGGCTGACACCACATGCGTTTGCCATTCCTTATGCAAACACTTCACAGGCTTTCGCCAATGAATGGGAACAGTCGCCATATTTTAAAAGTCTCAACGGTAAATGGCTTTTCCATTGGGAGTCACGGCTTCCTGACCGGCCGGCAGGTTTCTATCTTCCGAAGTATGACCACAGCGGCTGGGACAGCATCAGCGTGCCGGCCAACTGGGAGCTGTCGGGCTACGGAATTCCTATTTATGTAAATCAATCTTACGAATGGACGTGGGATCCGCAGCCCCCCGAAATCCCCAACATCGAAAATCCGGTGGGTGCTTACGCCACTTGGTTTGAAGTGCCCGACAACTGGCGCGGGCGACGCGTGATTCTGCATGTTGGCGCCGTAAAGTCGGCCATGCATCTGTGGATAAACGGACAGCAGGCTGGCTACAGCCAGGATAGCAAAACGCCGGCGGAATTCGATATTACTAGCTTTATAAAAGATGGTAGAAATAAACTGGCCATGCAGGTGGTGCGCTGGAGCGAAGGCACTTACCTCGAATGTCAGGACTTCTGGCGCATCAGCGGCATAGAGCGCGATGTGTTTTTGTATTCCAAACCCAATCTTTCCATCGACGACTTCTTCGTTCATGCCGGCCTAACGGAAAATTACATAGATGGTGTGATGAAAACAGAAGTGCTGGTGCAAAATTACAGCCTACAAAAAACGTCAAAAACCACCCTTAAACTCCAGCTCTTTGGCCAATCCACCGGAAGCCTCATTGACGAGCAAACTAAGGAAATAAACCTTGGCGGGAAAGAGAAAACCACCATCACTTTTAATACAAAAATAAAATCACCACGCCGCTGGACGGCCGAAACACCAGAGCTTTACACCGTTGTGCTCACAGTGACGGAGTCAAAAACCGGTGTTCAGGAAGTAGTTGCCACAAAAACCGGATTTAGAAATATCGAAATTAAAAATGGGCAATTATTGGTAAATGGTGAGGCGGTGCTGCTGCGAGGCGTCAACCGCCACGAACATGACCCACTGACCGGGCATGTGATCAGTGAAGCTTCGATGCTTGAAGACGTCCGGCTGATGAAACTCAACAACGTGAACGCCGTGCGCACCTGTCACTATCCCGACGACCCGCGCTGGTACAGTCTCTGCGACAAATATGGCCTGTATGTGATCGACGAAGCCAATATCGAATCGCACGGCATGGGCTATGGCGTGCAAAGCTTGGCCAAAGATACGCTGTGGCGCAAAGCGCATCTCGAGCGGGTTCAAAATATGATGGAGCGCGACAAAAATTATCCATCGATAATCATCTGGTCGATGGGCAACGAAGCCGGCGATGGCGTAAACTTCACCACCTGCTACGAATGGCTCAAGCATCGTGATCCTTCCCGCCCTGTTCAGTACGAGCGTGCACTGCTTGGCCCCAACACTGATATTTTCTGCCCGATGTACGCCTCCATCCAATACATAGAAAAATATGGGCAGCAGCCACAAACACGGCCGCTCATTTTGTGCGAATATGCGCATGCAATGGGTAACAGCACCGGCAACTTGCAGGATTACTGGGATGTGATCGAAAAATACGATCACCTGCAGGGTGCTTTTATCTGGGATTGGGTGGATCAGGGCATTTTGGTTGCTGACGAGGCCGGAACAGAATACTATGCGTATGGCGGCGACTTTGGCGGCAAGGATGTCCCAAGCGACGGAAATTTCTGCATCAACGGACTGATTTCGCCCGACCGCACGCCACATCCGGCAATGGCAGAGGTAAAAAAGGTGTACCAGCCACTCGGCATTGAGCCGGTAAATCCGCTGGGCGGACGTTTTCATATCATCAACAAGCACGACTTTCTGAACCTTTCGCATTTTAATCTGCGCTGGGAAATAATGTCGCAAGGTCGCATTCTCATGGAAGGCGTCGTCCAACGCCCTGACATAGCGCCGCACACCAGCCGCACTATCAATCTGGATTACGACACTTTGTATCAGCAATCGGGTCAGGAATATTTTATCAATTTCAGCCTGCAAACTATTGGTGCCGACGGACTATTGCCGGCAGATTATCCCGTAGCAACGGCTCAGTTTCCAATCCCCAACTATATGCCGCCTGTAAAAGTTGTTCCCCCGGCTGCCGGCGAACTGCAGGTAATGGAAATTGAGGGTTTATTACGCTTTAGCGGAAAAGATTTTATAATAGATTTTAATAAAAATAGTGGTGAAATGGTGCGCTGGACAGCCGACGGAAACGACTTGCTGGAAGCGCCGATGGATTTTAACTTCTGGCGTGCACCTACCGACAACGATTTTGGCAACGGGATGGATCAACGATGCAAGATGTGGAAGAGAGCTCCCGACACAAGGATTTTGCGTAAAGCAACTTTTACCGCTATCGATGGCAGCCATGCGATTTTTACTGCCGCCTATTACCTGCCAGAAGTGATGGCGGAGCTGGCTATTGATTATACAATCAATGGGCGTGGCGAAGTGGTGGTGGATGAGCGGCTAACAATGCTGCCACCTCCCGATCCAGATGTGGAAGTGCTTTCGCCTTCACGCGCAGGTTTTGGCCGGGCACTCGACCTCGATGCGCTGCCCGCTAAGTTTCAGCTCGATTATAAATATTCAGAAAAGTTATCGGATTTCACTATCGAAACGCTAGTCTATCCCTCGGCTTTTGGTAATAACAATACCATCTGGGACAACGCGGAATGGGCAAAACACAGGCTACATTACGAATTTCGTGACAACGGAAAACTTTGCTTCTGTCTGGCAGGCAATGACCAGATAACACTGGATTTTCCTTTTGCTAAAGAACAATGGTATCTGATTTCGGCGGTTTACAATAGCACCGCGGGAACGGTGAAATTTTATTTGGATGGTGATTTGATTTCAGAAAACAGGATTACCGATGGCGTAGCTGCCGACTTTTCCGGAGTGAGTTTTATTGGAGGCTATCAGCAGGGCGAGCGACTTTTCGATGGTAAGATTGACGAGCTGAGACTTTGGGATGTTGCCCGTACCGACGAAGAAATAAAAGCAAGTGCTGCGGCGCCAATGACCGGCAAAGAGCAGCATTTGGTAATCTATTTAGATTTTGAAAATCTGGCTCATCCAAATTTGGATGAAGGTAGTGATCTACAAACGGAATTTATCGACTTGCGCACGCTGCGCCCCGAACTGCCACGCTTTGGCATGCGCTGGGTCATGCCCGGACAATACGACAATCTGCAATGGTTTGGCCGCGGACCGCAAGAAAACTACATCGACCGGAATACCGGAGCATTCGTTGGCAAATACAGCAGCACTGCTGCCGAACAATATTTCCCCTACATCCGCCCGCAGGAAAATGGTAATAAAACCGACATTCGCTGGATGACGCTGACAGATGATGCTGGCAACGGATTGCTGATTGACGGATTACCGCTATTCTCAGGCTCGGCGCTGAACAACAGCATTGAGGATTTCGATCAGGGCACCAAAAGCAATTACCGCCATACCAATGATATTGTGTTGCGGGACACGGTTTTCGTGACTGTCGATTTGCAGCAGATGGGCTTAGGCGGGGATGATAGCTGGGGATCGCGAACCCACCCGCAATACGTGCTACCTGCTGCAGATTATCATTTTACGTTTCGCATGATTCCTTTGCGAAACGAGCAGCCCGATCCGTTTCGGTTTAGGCAATGGGAAGTGGGAGAGTAAACATTAAAAGTCCGCGAATTTTTACCAATTAGGCGAATAGCTGCTAATTTTTAGTGCTCTTTCGCCCAATTCGTGAGAATTCGCGGATTGTCTTTTCATTCATGAAATATTTCCGTGTCTTGCTGCGTCAGAGCAAATGCCATCGATTCTTCGATTAATGGATTTCCGTCAAAGCAAAAAAATGTTTTCTAATTTTGCATTGATAAAAATCTATGCTTTATGAAAACAAATATTCCACATTACTTTAAATGGTTTATCATGCTGATGGTTTTGACAGTTATTGTCAGCGCATGTGCCAATGTTACACCGATAGAACAATGTGTTACGGAAGCTCCTTATAATTTTTGGGGTGGCTTATGGCATGGAGTAATTGCGCCGGTGAGCTTTTCGGCTAGCTTGTACAGCGACGACATCGCTATGTATGCCGTAAACAACAACGGCGGATGGTATAACTTCGGCTTTTTGCTGGGCATAGGAATTATCTTTGGCGGGAGCTCTCGTGCTGGCAAAAAAACAAAAAGGCAACCAGCCTAAAATTCATGTTGGCTTTGAACGGGATAATGATGATGTAACGGCTGAACTGGAAGTGTCAAAACATTTAAAAAAATAACTCGGATTAATTCGCATGAATTCGTGGATTCCATCTTATTATGTAAAAACTCGAGAGCAAGAAAAGGTGCTCAGCACAAATAAAAGGCCGGCTCCACTATTGGAACCGGCCTTTTTTATAAGATAGATTTTATCGGAAACGTTATTTAACGATTACAACAAAGTCAGGGTCTGTGAAATATTTTATAAATTCTCTGTCCACTTTAGCCTCAGCCTTCATTTTCGGATCGGCTTTGATGGCTTTTTTCAGGTTGCTGTTCATCATATTGGTGTCGCCGGTGCGGGCGCCTATGATAGCCATCAGATAATAAGCATCGGCGTTTTTGCGGGCACATTCAAGATTGGTAGCTGCTGCTGAGTTGTTGCCTGAAAGCACTTGAGCCAGCGCCAGGTTGTAGTTACATTTTGTATTACCAAACTTAGTGATAGCGGCTTTGTAGTTGCCTTTGTGCATGTCTATAAGCGCCAGGTTGTAATTGTTATCCACACCCATTTTGTTGGCATTCATAAAATGCGTTTCAGCTTCGCTCCAGTTGCCATTGTATGCATAAACAACGCCCAGGTTGTTCATCACCATACCATTATTGGCTTTGAGCTGATTGGCCTTGTTAAAGAAACTCAGAGCCTCGTCAGCTTTTCCCATTTCCAGAGCTACAAGGCCAGCATTATTATTGGCTTCCCAGCTTTGTGGATAGTTTTGAGCGGCAGATTTATAGATTGCATATTGTGTATTCCAATCATCGGTAAGGGTGCCGGCGTAAAGAATTTCTGCGTTGCTAAGTTTGCTGGGATCAGAAGTACTCAGACGTGCGATTTCGTCATCGGTTTTCTTAGGCTCAAAAGAATTTACTTTTATGTCAGCACGACGAAGTGGAGGCAGTATCTGACTTTGGAGTTCAGGATAAATCATGATCATGTTGCGAATTTCCTGTTCACGTTTGTCGGGGTCTGACGATTTTACAACGTTCAGGATCGGGCGTTTGTCGGAGATGGTAGATGCTTCAACTTCAAGCAGGAATCCGTTCCAGTCGGGGCCATGACCCATACGCTTCAGGTTGATGTCGTTTTTAGGATTTTTGAATTTCACCTGCGAATCTTTTTTGTTAGCAAGCTTTTGGAAATTATCAAAAACTACGTTGCTGGCAGTGATAGAACGGCGTTCAGAAAGTCCTTCGTTAAAAGTTTCTTCACCTTCGGGAGAAGCCCAACCATCGATTTCCAGATCGCGGATAACCCAGCCCTGAGCTACAAAAGTGTTGAGATTTTCGAGCTGCTTCATCACCTCTTTTTTCTTGTTCCACTCCTGGTTAGGCAGCCATTTATCGATGTTTTGTGGGAAGTAGATGGTAGCCATTTCGGTAATAATGGTTACTTTTTCGTAGCCGTGAGGAGCCAGATAAAGCATTTCCACTTCATTTTCGGGAGCTACCTGGTAGGCGTCCATCCGGATGTTGCCGCTGGCGTCTTTCTGTGGGTTTTCATCACCAATCTGAATGGTTCTGCGCACTTCGTTCTTCACGTCGATGCGGGTACTGGTGGCAATGATGCCGTCAGCAATTTTCTCTTCACCCAGTGCAATAGCTTTGCGCATTGTCATTGCTTCATCCATCGTCAATCCAGCGCTAACAGCTTTTTTGGGTTGAAAAACAATCGCACCTACCATCAGATCAGACTGATTCATTTTAGCATCGTACTCGAATACCTGCGAATAGGTAAAGGTGCCGCCATTGGTATAGCTTACAGTGGTGCCGTCGCCTTCCACTTTCTCGCCTTTGAGCATTACAGCAGGAAGCTGCAGTTCGCCGCCTTCGTAGCCTAACACCGGCTGGATAAGCACCGCCGCCTTTTTATTGAAATACTTGGGTGGGAAGGTACCCTTAACTGTAAAATCTACTTTGCCTCCATTGGCCTCAAGCACCTTTGGAGTAACTTCGTAATTTACTTTGTCGTAATTTTTGGCCATCTTTTTAAGCCCGTTACAGCTTACAAGAGTAACAGCCAAAATCAGCATCCCTGCGAGTTTAAAGATTGTAGCTTTTTTCATCTTATTATCATTTAGTTAATTCAAAATCCTTAAAAATTAAATTTGAGTGCAAATATAAAAACAAACACAAGTATCGCTCATTTTTTTTAACATCTCATAATCATTTAAAAACAACACCTGCGATAAAAAAAATTCCCGGCATCCCGGGAATTTTTATAGTTTTCTAAAAATAGCTTATTGTACGATTCTTACAAACTCAGCATCTCCGTAATACTTCACAAACTCGCGGTCTTTGGCTGCTGTTGTGCGGTACATCGGATTCTCATCGATGGCTTTCTGAAGGTTGTTAAACATCATCGTCTGGTTCTTGGTACGTGCACCAACTACTGCCAACAAATAATAGGTAGCGGCAGTTTTGGGAGCGCATTCCAGGTTTTTTGCAGCGTCAGCTTCTTTGCCGGCCATCACCTGAGCCAGAGCCAGGTTATAGTCGCAGGTTTTGCCGCGCATCATTTCGATGGATTTGTTGTATTGACCTTTTGGAATCATCAGCACACCCAGGTTATAGTCCTGTGAAATGCCCAGTTCCTGTGATTTCTTGAAATAGCTTTCGGCCTGGTCGTAGTTGCGATTAAGAGCAGCCATTACGCCAAGGTTGTTCAGAACGATTCCGTTTGCCGGATCTATCCTTTTGGCTTCTTCAAGATATGAGGAAGCTTCTTCCACATTACCAAATTTAAGCTCAGTGTATGCGGCATTGTTGTAACCACGCCAGTCGTTGGGATAAATACGGGTTGCCGATTTGTAAATATTTTGCTGTGTCTTCAGGTTGTTGGTAAGGGTAGCCGAGTAAAGCAGCTCCTTATCATTCAACTCGTTGGGCGTAGTTGTGGAGAGGCGAGCGATATCTTCGTCAGAAAGTTTGGGTTCGAAAGCAGTAACTTTTATTTCGCTGCGGCGCAATGTAGGTAGAATGTCTTCTTCCATGCTGTCATAGATCAAAATCATGTTGCGGATTTCAGTCTCGCGTTTGTCTTGTCCTGACGATTGTATCACGTTCATAATTGCGCGCTTTTCGCTGAGCTTGGAGTTTTCAACTTTATCCAGAAATCCGTTCCAGTCGGGGCCATGTGCGGTGGCTTTCCAATCCACATCATTTTTCGGTTCTTTAAATTTCACCTTAGTGGGATTTTTCTTCACCATGGTTTTCATCTCACCAAGCATATATTCTTTTGCAGTGTTGGCGCGGCGTTCGGAAAGGCCTTCGTTAAACGATTCTTCACCTTCAGGTGATGCCCAGCCGTCGATATTTATCTCTTTAATCTCCCAGCCGAGCAGGATGAAATCTTTAAGGCTGGCGAGTTGTTGTTTTGCATTATTGGCCTTATTCTCGGGCAGATTCCAGTTGAGGCTATGAAGGTTTTTAGCAAAATAAATGGAAGCTTCTTTGGATACAAGCGTTTGCTTTTCGTAGCCTGATTTTGCCAGAAGCAGTTCGCCCAGGCCATAGCGGCTGGTCATATCGTTAGAATACATCATTCGGTTCTCATCCAGGCCGCTTTTAGCGGAAGTGCTCCAGGAGTTGATGTCGCGTGGCATTCCGTTTTCGTCAAGTTCCCAGCGGAAATTCGGCATATTGTCGGCAGCTTCCAGGCGCATGCCTGTATGAATAACACCATCGGCAATTTTCATCGACCCAAGCTCAAGCTGTGATTTGCTGTCCACCTTCACGAGTTCCTGATCTTGTTTGGTAACTTTATTTTTACCCGAAACATGACCATTTATCATTAAATCTGACTCGTTGTAGGCCGGCAGGTAGTCGAGGCTGGAAGTGTAAGTGAAGGAGCCGCCACTTTTGTACGGAATGGTGCGATCGAGCACCTCTTTGGTAGCCACTAACTTATTGTCGTCTGCCAGACCTTTGAAATTGAACTCTACATTTTTGGCTTCAGCGCGGCGAATTTTTTTGGCAACTTTTTCGCCTACAAACATCACCGGTTTCAGTTCCATGCGTTCGGCGCCATCGTTAGAAACAAGCACAGGCTGCAGCTCAACAACAGCTTTTTTCTTAAAATACTTGGGCGGATAGTTGCCTTTGATGGTAAAATCTATCTTTCCGGCATCGGTACGAAGCACCTCGGGAGTGACATCAAAATTTACCTTCTCGTAATTTGTGACCATTTTTTTTACCCCACAGCTTCCCAGCATCAGGCTCATTACCAGGGCAATGGATAAAAATTTAAAGTTGGGTTTCATTTTCATAATTCAATTATTAATTTCAGTAACTGTTTTTCAGTGCGTGAATTTTTTGATTTAATTTCACAACAAATCTGTTGGCAAATGTACTGCATTTTTAGTATTTTTTGCAGTCCTCACAGCCTTTGAAAGATATTTTTAAGAAATGTTATTAAATCTCCCGAAAACTTCCCAAATTACCCTTCTGGTATAGGCAGAAACTATGAAGAATTGACACAATGTGAAAAGAGATTTGCTAATAATTGTAAGCCCTTTTTGTTAGCTAACTCCACTTAGGCCATAGTCAATCGTCAATGGGAAATCCTGTGTCCAACCCGCTGATTTTTATAGCACAACCGTGTTACTCTGGACTTTCACGGTAAATCTATCTCATGAATCTTCACAAATTGCCCAAAAATCTCCCAAATAACAATACCAGCACATACCGAAACATTCAGCGAATGCTTTGTGCCATACTGCTCTATTTCGATGCACGCATCACACGCATCCACTGCCTCCTGGCTTACACCATGCACTTCATGGCCAAACACCAGGGCAATCTTTTCGCTTTTTACAATTTTAAATTCCTTCAACGGAATACTATCGGAGGTTTGTTCGATGCCGTAAATTTTATAACCCGCATCTTTCAGAATCCTGAGCGCTTCAAGGGTGCTGTCGAAATATTTCCAATCGACTGATTCAGTAGCGCCCAGCGCGGTTTTATGAATTTCGCGGTGTGGCGGCGTGGCGGTGATGCCACACAAATAAATGGCCTCCATCCTGAAAGCATCGGAGGTGCGAAATACCGACCCAATGTTGTGCTGACTCCTCACATTATCGAGCACCACAATGCACGGCAGCTTTTGCAATTTTTTGTAGGATTCTGTGTCGGGACGGTTAAGCTCGCTGTTGAGTAATTTACGCATGATCTGTTTTTATTAAAAAACAAAAGTCTAAAAATATTTGTGAAGCTACCTGAGCGATTCTGATTTTTAGAATCTGCTTGCTGAACCATCGCTCGTTTGTGTAATAAAAAGAATTGACTTTTCCGTTCGGCTCAAGTTTTATTAGATTTGTGGTACTTTTTTAAAATTCAAATCTGTTAAAATTAACGACGATGAAAAAAAATATCCTCACCGTTACGCTTCTATTGATAATTCTAAATGCTCCAGCGTGGGCGCAAAATGCAACTGTCTCCATTTCGCAGCTTACTGCCTGCCCGGGCAGTGATGTAGCTGTGAGTGTGACCGCTACCAACCTTTTCGACATAGGTGCCATTACACTTTTTATTTCTTACGATACCGCTGTGGTGAAATACGTGACGATCAACAATGTACATCCCCAGCTCAGCGGATTAATGAGCAACCTCTTGCTGGTGCCTCAACCCATTGTGGCTGTGAGTTGGATCAGTGTAGCAGGTGCCAATATCGCGGCAGGAAAGCTCTTCGACATCCAGTATCATTACAAAAGTGGCCAAGCCAACTTCACTTTTCTGCCGAATTGTGAAATTACCACTACAGGGCTGGTGGTTTTAAACGTAAATTACGGGAACGGCTCCATTCAGCCAACAATACAAATCGTTAATCAACCGGCCGATAAAATGGTTTATGCCGGCCAGCCTGCAAGCTTTTCGATAACGGCCAGCCCAGCAGTTGCATATAAGTGGCAGCGAAGCACCAATGGGGGAGTTATTTTTACAAATCTTGGCGAAACAACCAATTTTTCAGGCACTGACGCCCCAACGCTTGAAATAGCAACGGCCAATCTTACGATGAACGGTAATCTGTTTCGTTGCAGGCTCACCAGCGGCGGATGCACTATTTATAGCCGTGCGACACTGCTCGAGGTTCAGGCGCTGACAGTCCAAAACTTTCAATTCACTGCTGGCTGGAACACTTTTTCGTTGGCAGTGCTGCCCTTTTCATTGGATGTGGATGATGTTTTTGATGATCTGGGCAACCAGCTAATTTTCCTTTCGGATGGTCAGTTAACCTATTATCCCGCTGGTGGCATCAGCACGCTGCAGCAAATTGAGCCTTCGACAGGTTATTTTTTAAAAACCACAGCATCCAGCTCGATAAATGTCGCAGGGGTTCCCACCGTGCCGGCAACACTGGCTGTCGTTACCGGATGGAATCTGCTTCCTGTACTTTCTGAATGTGATATAGAAATCGGTGCCTTGCCCGCCGATGTTTTATCGAAAATAGAGGCCATCGTTGAAATAGCTGGTGTAAGTGTTTTTTGGCCTTCCAAAAATATCTCTTCCCTGAGTACTTTACAAACTACAAAAATGTATCGCCTGAAGGCAAATGAAGGTTTTTTGTGGGAATTTCCGGCGTGTAATCCCTGATCGGGAAGATGCCTTTTTTTAATGTTTGCGCTTGACGCAAAATTTAAATACTTATAAGAAAAGCATCCTGTAAACCCTTTCGATCTCTTCCGACAACTGGCTCACCGAAATGTACTTACTGTAGCGGCGGTATTCGCGCCCTTCGAAGAAAACGATTATGGCAGGATTGGCAAATACTCCATAATGTGCAGCAATTTCCGGATGATGCTCGCTATTGACAAAAGCGAGCGTGATGAGCGGAAACTCCAGCTCCGTCATCTCCTGAATTTTGGGCCGCAAACTCACGCACGGCGCGCAGCGGTCGCTGTAAAAGTAGAGGATAGAAGCATCAGCTTTAGCGACAAGCTCATGCGTTTCATTCAGATGGTGTAATTCGTTGTGCATTCGCGGATTTCATTTAATGGCAAAAGTACAAATGTGTTTTCACAAAATCAGGAAATAAGGTTTTGGCATTTGTAAGCGAGCCGTTTTTTTGCAATTGCTGGGAGCTGGGGGATAACGTTTTCATCTTTCCCAAAAACCTTATCAGCATTTTTAACCTTAGTAGAAAAGTACATCGCATAATGTATTCAACCTTATTAGTTTATCATTTGGGAATCGTTAAAAATAAGGGTTTGTGTAGGACACTACTTTCTGCTAAGGTTGGAAGCTGGAGGATAAGGTTTTTAATGTTTCTTTGGTAAGAACTCTTTGGACTCAATGAATGATTTTATCCATTAGAGTCGATTGAAGTGAAATCAGTTTTCATCTTCAACAAAAAACCTTATCAGCATTTTTAACCTTAGTAGAAAAGGGTAACACCTCACCTTCGCAACCTTATTAGCTTATTCTTTTTGTATTGGTGACTGGTAATGTTTCATAAACTCCTGATATTCCTCCTCAAATGTAACTTTCTTGTGATGTTCAGGCTGATTCAAAATGTATTTGCAGAGATTGTCAATTTCCTTTTTTGAAACAGAAAAGGCAGAAGCTGATTGTTGCCATGAAAAATTTCCGGAGACCAGTTTATTATCATTGATAAATTTTTCTGAGCTGTCGGCAATTACCGAAGCCAGCTTTTCATCAGAAATATTGGGAGCGCGTGAAACCAGGATATGAGCATGATCCGGATTTACAAAAATTGCGTAAAGCCTGGAAGCATTATTATTCACGATTCCTGTGATGTATTTTTCAATCCTGATCCTATTTTTTTCAGGAATTACCGGCAAGCGGAGGAGGGTTGTAAATACAAAATGCGTGTAAAGGTTATTGTATTCTATTTTCATAGCAGATACGTTTTTGCAAAAATAAGGTAATAAGGTTTGAGTTTGTGGGCGGCACTTCTTTCTACTAAGGTTAGGTGCTGAAAAATAAGGTTTTTAATGTTTCCCTTGGTAAGAACTCTGAGGACTCAATGAATGATTTTATCCATTAGAGTCGATTGAAGTGAAATCAGTTTTCATCTTCAACAAAAAACCTTATCAGCATTTTTAATCTTAGCAGAAAAATACATCGATTAATGTATTCAACCTGACTAGTTTATCATTTGGGGATCGTTAAAAATAAGGGTTTGTGTGAGCGAACTTTTTCTGCAAAAGCTGGGAGTGGGAGAATAAGGTCCCCTCTTTGTATTATGACATTAAAAACACCCCTCCTCCCTGGCATTCCATTATTACCCAACCGAACAAAATATCATACTTTTGCCCGCTGAATCAGATTATTGATTGGTGATGATTGAATAAAAAGACGGAATTATTACACAAAAAAATAAAATGCGTCACGGACAGAATTTCAAATTAAAAATCAATAAAAAGCTTTCAATGGCTGCATTGATCGGTGTAATGATCGTGGTGCTGGTGATCAACTTTGTGCGCACACATTGGAACATAGACGATAAAGTGCTGCGAAGTGATGCCAATTCCTATTACGCCTATCTGCCGGCAATATTCATTTATGATGACATCAAGCTTACTTTTCTTGAAAAAGATAATTATGCGCTCGGCCCTCATTTTTGGATTACCCCTACCCTATTGGGTATCAATAGCATTATCGCAACCTATGGTGTTGCGCTGCTTTACCTTCCATTTTTTCTGATGGGTCATGCTTATGCGCTGCTGTTCGATTACCCGGTTACCGGGTTTTCGGCACCTTACCAAATTGCGATACAGTGGAGTAGTTGGGTTTATTTACTTTTTGGCTTGCTGCTATTGCGGCGCCTGCTAAAGAAATATTTCACCGATGGTGTTACAGCCATCGTCATCGCATCTACGGTCGTAAGCACCAATTTGCTGTGGTATGTTACAGGCGAAGCACCCATGTCGCATATTTATAGCTTCTTCGCCATCACTGCATTTCTTTTCCTCATCGATAGATGGATAGACCGACCAAACTTAAGAGACGCAATTTTGATAGGAGTGGCCGCCGGACTAATTACCCTGATCCGGCCTACCAACGCGCTTGTAGGAATCCTGTTTATCCTTTGGAAGGTTGGTAACTGCCGCGAGTTAAAAGAAAGGTTTCTTCTTTTAATAAAAAAATGGCCGCTGATCCTGACGATGATAGTCATGGCCGTGGTGATGTGGCTTCCGCAGTTCTATTATTGGAATATCATTTCCGGCCATTGGTTCTACAACAGCTATCCTACCAGTAAATTTTTCTGGGACAACCCACAGTTTTTCAACGTGTTATTCTCGTGGCGCAAGGGATGGCTCATTTACACTCCCGTGATGGTTTTTACACTTATCGGCATTGGCTTGATGGTTCGTGTGCGGCGGCAGTTTTTCTGGTCGTTGCTGGTCTATTTCCTGGCAAGCTGGTATGTAGTGTCGTCATGGTGGAGCTGGTGGTATGGCGGCGGCCTAAGTATCCGGCCTTTCGTGGATTCGTACGGCATCTTTGCTTTTGGAATGGCAGCTTTCCTAACCTGGGCTTTCAGGCAACGACGGTGGCTGATGATCGTAGTAATGATTCCATTCGTTTTTACACTATGGAACGGAACACACAACAATGCCCGGTATTTTTATCAATCCATCAACTATGACGCCAACTCCAAACGCAGTTATCTGGATGGTTTCTTCCACATAGGACCACAGCCCGGCTATTGGGATTCGTTGGAACATCCCGATTATCACGCAGCCAAAAAAGGAATTTACCAACTGGAAGGCGAGGGTGATGATACGGATAATCAATAAATGTGCTTGTACTTTTTTAGAAAAAAAACAGGATATTATTAAGACAGACAGATACGAATGATTAAAATAAAATCTAGTCGAAATTGGCAACTGCCAGCAGTCGTCGTTTTCTTTGCCATCATTTATTCGCTCATCACGGTTGTAAATCATTACAACTTCAGGACGTATGCGCTCGACATGGGAGTTTATACCAACGCGCTGTACGACTATGCGCGCCTGCAATGGAACGACAGTACGATTTGGAAACCGGTGGCCGAAAATGTACTCTCTGATCATTTCGATCTGTCGCTTTTCTTTATAGCGCCGCTGTCGTTGCTGCTGGGTAGCTACACGCTACCGCTGGTGCAAATATTTTTTGTATTGTTGGGCGGCATAGGCGTGTATCGTTATTTTAAACTCAACCCAAAGCAGGCACCGGTTGCAATTTATGCCACCATAGCTTTTTATCTGTTTTTCGGAATCTTTGCGGCACTGGCTTTCGATTATCATGGCAACGTGGTGTCGATGGCATTGGTGCCGTGGTTTTTTGTGCAACTGCGCCGCAACAAATTGGTGTTATCTTTTCTGTTTCTGCTCGCCATACTTTTCGGGAAAGAAAACATGTCGTTGTGGATGGCATTTGTAAGTCTTGGTTTACTGGCCAATCATTGGCGACAGCCGCGCGTACGTTACTTCCTGATTTTTGCCTTCCTGTTTTCGCTGGTTTATTTTTTCCTGGTACTGCAGGTGTTCATGCCGGCACTATCCAATGAAGGCAACTATACGCATTTTAATTACGACGCTGTGGGCGCTACACCCGGCGAAGCGATAAGCACCATATTGCGCCACCCGATAGAGGTGATAAAGATCATGTTTACAAACCATACTGGTGATCCCATGGGTGATTACGTGAAACTTGAACTGTGGCTCTTCCTTACTGCCTGCGGGTTGCCGCTGTTACTGCTACGTCCGCAATATCTTGTGATGTTGGCGCCCATATTTTTTCAAAAATTATTGAGCAATATCTCCGGACACTGGGGCGTCGGTTATCAATATAGCGTTGAGTTTGCACCCATCATGGCCATCGGCGTTTTTTCGGTGGTGGCACTTATCCCCAACAAATATTTCAAACACGCTGCCGCGGTTGTGTTGGTGTTATTATCGTTAGGAACTACCATCCGGCTGATGGACAATACCCATCAATACATCAACAAAACCAATGTGCGGATTTACGCACGCGATCATTATGTGCGGCAACATTCCGTAAAACATCTTCACCAGGTACTAAAGCTGGTGCCGGATGGTGTGGTGGTGAGTGCGCAAACGGCTTTTGTGCCGCACCTCGCTTTGCGCGATACTATCTATCAGTTTCCGATTATAAAAGACGCCACCTATGTT
>CAZTCX010000033.1:0-30319 GCA_964612515.1 uncultured Lentimicrobiaceae bacterium
GCATGCTTCGACAACTCCAACATGCAGGGCGATTACGGAGTGGCAGCCATGGTTTGTTTTAAAAATGCCAAACCCAGCAAGAAAGATTATCGCCATTACATCATCAAAACGGTGGAAGGCCCCAACGACTTTGCCTCGATGGAGGAAGTGATATACCGCCGCTACCGCCGCTTGCTCGACGAAAAACAAAGCCTCCCGCAGCTCATCGTGATAGATGGCGGCAAAGGACAACTTTCGGCTGCCGTGAAAAGCCTTGAAGAGCTTGGCCTGCGTGGCACCATCACCATCATTGGGATTGCCAAACGGCTGGAAGAGTTGTATTATCCCGACGATCCTGTGCCGCTCTATCTCGACAAGAAATCAGAAACCCTGCGCGTGATACAGCACCTGCGCGACGAAGCTCATCGCTTTGGCATAACGCACTACCGCAAACGCCATGAGAAAGGTGTGATAAAAACTGAGCTTGTACAGATAAAAGGGATTGGAGAAAACTATGCCCGCAAACTGCTGGCACATTTTAAATCAGTGAAAAAAATTAAGGAAGCCCCACTCGAAGAAGTGCAGCAAGTGATTGGCATGGCCAAAGGTACACTGGTACACGATCATTTTTCGACCCAGTAAAACAACGTTGACACTAAATAAAAAAACCCGGAAATGCTAAGCATCGCCGGGTTTTCTTATTAATTTCAAAATATTTTATCCCTGAAGGGTAAACTTAATGGGCATGGTAAACTGAACACGAACGGGTTTCCCTCGCTGCATCCCGGGATTCCATTTGGGCATACTCTTGATTACGCGGATAGCTTCTTCGTCGCAGCCGCCGCCGATACCACGCATGATGCGCACATCAGAAACGGAACCGTTGGGTTCGACAACAAAAGTAGCATACACGATACCCTGAATCCCCGATTCACGGGCCATCTGCGGGTAAGTGATATTATCCTGCAGGAATTTCATCCTTGCAGCATCGCCGCCCGGAAACGTGGGCATGGTTTCTACAACCTGGAAAATCTCCATTTCAACTACCTGCACTTCCTCTGCAACTACCGGAACAAAGTCCTGTATAATTGTTTGCTGGTCAGCTTCCACATCAATCTCGATGTCATCATCTACTTCCACATTATCGTCAACGATACGTATCGCAGTCACCTGTGTAGGCGGTGGTGGTGGCGGCGGTTTTAAATCCTGCTGAGTGATGGGAACGATTTCTTCGGGGGTGTCATCCACCTTCAACTCCATGTTGAGCATGGTGGTGCGTTCATAAGTCCTGTAGCTGAAGGCCAGTAGCACAGCAGCCAGAGCTATGATAAAACCTATCTCAAGAAAGACGGATTTTTTGCGCTCCAGGTCGGCTTTTTTTGATTTTTTTGCTTCCATGTGTTTTGCTCCCTTTTGGTGTTATTAATACTTAAAGACCTTGTTGTGCAAACGAAATTTCTTTTTTATTTATTGCAACAACCATTCCATAAGCTTTTGAATCAAATCTCGTAACTACAAATTTAAAGTAAGCTTTTGTATGCGTCAGCATCCAGCAGGTCGGCGATCTCAGCTTTATCGGCAATTTTAACTTTAATAATCCACCCGTCACCGTATGGATCGGTGTTGACGATTTCAGGTTTTTGCTCCAACACGCTGTTGAATTCCAAAACCTCACCACCTACAGGCATAAAAAGATCGGAAACGGTCTTAACGGCTTCTATCGAACCAAATGTTTCTTCACGGTCAAGCGTTTCGCCTTCAGTCTCTATTTCGATAAAAACGATATCGCCAAGCTCATTTTGTGCGTAATCGGTGATTCCGATGGTGGCTTTATCGCCATCAATTTTAATCCATTCGTGGTCTTTAGTGTACTTTAAGTTGTCAGGAATGTTCATTTCTTAGTGTTTTTAATTATGGCTGCAAATGTAAAACATTTTTAAGATCAGTTTTTGGGGAAGTCAAACAAATTTTATCAAAAGAAAAATTCGGGATGGGAACTTGGCCAGTTGTTGGGTGGGCAGGTTGAGATCGAGGCTATTGATAATTCAAATAATTAACTAAAAAGATATCCACTTTCAAGACTTCTGGTTATGCTTCAGATAGAGATTGTGGATGAGTCCGTCGGTTAGGCCGATTTTGGGAGCCAGTATCTCTCCTGCTTTGATGGTATGCATTATGAAAAGGAAAACGCGGGCAGCAGGCACAATAACGTCGGCGCGGTCGGGGCGCAGACCCAGCGTATTGATGCGCTCTTTCAGCGTAAAGCTCCCCAGGTGATGATAAGCGTGCTCCAATTTATCAATGCCAAGCGTATTAAGATTTGGATTTCCGTATAGTTTCGTCAGCTTGTTGATGTTTCCGCCCGAACCAATTAGCCCGAAATTACCAAAGTCGCTGCTGAAAGTTTGGAGCCATTCTTTCATCATCACCCATTCGCGTTCGTCCACTTTTTTGCTGAGCATGCGCAACGTCCCTATTTTAAAACTATTTGCATCAATCAGGTTCCCATTATCAAGCACCGAAATTTCGCAGCTACCGCCACCCAGGTCGATGTACATGGTTTTGGTGAGATGGGGTGGCAAGCTAAATCCGCCGGTGGAACGAATGATTTCCGCTTCTTCCAAACCCGTGATGACGTTAATTTTAAGCCCTATTTCTTTTTTAATTTGCTTGATAATCTGCTGGCCATTGTCGGCTTCGCGCATGGCGGCGGTGGCGCAGGCCACGTAATCCACAGGCTTGTACACATCGATGAGCAGCCGGAAAGCTTTTAAAGTTTTGATGAGGTTTTCGGTACGCTTTGCTGAGATTGTCTGATTGCGATACACGTCTTTCCCAAGTCGGATGGGAATGCGAATCAACGTAGCTTTCTCCACCAGCACCTGCTGCTCTTTTTCGTGCGCGTTGGCAAACATCAGTCGCACAGCGTTAGAACCTATGTCGATGGCACCAAAAATCATTATCGTGAGGTTTAGTTTTCAATAGCTGTGGCAAAGTAAAGGTTTTTAGCCAAAAAAAAACTACTCACCCGGATATTTCACTATGTTATGCACCAGCGATTCGAGAACAATCAGGATGTAAAGATCGGGTTTTTCTTTTTCTACTATTGGCGCATTAAGCCCCAGATGCCACCCATCCCAGATAAAAACTGAACGACCAAAAGATTCGCTCATGTATGGCAACAGATAATTAGTAAAGGAGTCGCGCACCACCAACAATGAAGGCAATGTGTCATTGGCCATTTGATAGCCAGCAAAGAACATATTGGTCTGAGGGAAAAATGATGGCGCTTCATAAGGCGAGGTGCCGATGGGCGTATGTAGCGACTCAAAGCGCGGCGTCAGCGTAGCGATGTCCTCGTTCAGATGTTGCTTCATGGCAATCAAGTCGACGAGGTTTCCACCAATATGCTCATTTCGTTGCATCGTAAAGTCATCCAACGAAAGTACCGGCACCTGCGGGTAAATGGTTTTTACCATCTGCATAATACGTCGGTAAGCCATAAAAGCGCCATAAGGATTCCAGTGCGAATCGTTTTTATAATAAAAAGGCTCGTCATCAGTCTGCTGGAGGCTGTCCAGGTAATGGCGTAAATCGACCAATGGAATCTCGAGTTCGCTGATCAAACGCGCAAACTGGTCGGCTTTGTTGCTGTCGGCAGCCACCACATAATCAGGCAACGCATCGTGCATCACCGAATACTTTTCGGGGGCAATGACGATAATAAACGGAATCTTCCTTTGCGCAAGAAAATCCTTACGGCGCTTCAACTCCATCCGCATGCTGTCGAGTTGTGCAGCATCCATCAAATCTTTACCCAGAAAATGATCGAGGCTGGTAACGATAGGAAACAAAACATTTTCGTGGCCCACGATGATTCGATCGGCATAGAATTCTTTTTTAAAAATGAAGAAATCAAGCCATGCATAGGTTCTTGCAAGATGATTACGAAAAGGAAAATGATCGTTATAATATTGTTCGTAAGCTGCCGGAAACGGGTCGGCGTGATTGACATCAAATTCAGGCGGTTCAGCCAATGTCCGATTTTCGGTATTTTCGAGCGGGTTCAATAGCTTCATTTCAGGCTCCAGCAGTGGCCACAATAGCAGCAGCGAAAACAGGATGATTAATACGACGCTAAATATTTTTGAAATCCTTGTCATCATCATTATTAAAAACGATAATAAATAAACGGGTTGTATGTGTTAGCCAAAAGGTACATCGTGCACACCGAAAACAAAATCAAGAGATACAAGCTGTCGGCAAGCTGCAGCGCTGAATAAACCCACGGACGGTTGTAATAACGGACAAAAGCCGGCCATTGCATGCTGAGGCGGGTTGCGTTTTTAAATACATTAACTGAAGCCAAAAGGCCAATACCCAGAAAAAGCAAATACTGGCTGTTGATGAGCTTGTGCAGGATTAATGGATCTGTAGCTACTTGTGTAAATCCGAACAAAGTTTTATAATAATGTGCAGCGTAACCAAAAGTGTCGGCACGGAAAAGTACCCACGCCATCATTACCACAAAGAGCGTATAAATATGTTGAAGCGCCGCTGGCAACCTATCGGGAAAGCGCTGTTCGGTAAGTTTTTCGATGACAAGAAACGAACCGTGCACCAGCCCCCACACCACAAAAGTCCAACTGGCGCCGTGCCACAAACCCGTAACAAAAAAGACGATAAACAAATTGACATAGGTACGGTAGCGCCCCAGCCGGTTGCCGCCCAGCGGTATGTAGAGATAATCTTTGAACCACGACGAAAGCGAGATGTGCCAGCGCCGCCAAAACTCTTTGATGGAGCGTGCCACATAAGGAAAGTTGAAGTTTTCGGGTAGCTCGAAGCCAAACATCTTGCCCAGCCCGATGGCCATATCAGAATAGCCCGAAAAGTCGAAATAAATTTGCAAACTATAACTCACGATTCCTATCCAGGCCAGCGGCGTAGAAAGCTCACCGGCACTCAGGCCAAAACATTGGTCGGCGACAAATCCCATGCTGTTGGCTATCAAAACCTTCTTGCCCAACCCAATAATAAACCGCCGGATGCCACCGGCAAAGCGCTCGATGGTAGAATGCCGCAGCATGATCTGGCGCTCTATTTCGTGATAACGAACAATAGGTCCGGCGATGAGCTGCGGGAACAGACTGATAAAAAGTCCCAGATTCCAGATGCTGCGCTGGTAGGGAACCTGCCGCCGGTAAACGTCGACCAGATACGACATAGCCTGAAAAGTATAAAAGGAAATGCCGATGGGGAGCAGTATCTTGGAGTTTTCAAAACCTTTGCCTCCAAAATTTTCAAAAAGATGATTAAGGTTTTCGATGAAGAAGTTGGCATACTTGAAGGTTCCCAAAAACACAAGATTCAAAGCCACCCCTATTGCCAGAAAAATTTTTCGCCAGCGATGGCTTTGACTTTTGCCAATTCCCAACCCGATGAAATAATTGAAAACAATGGAAGCCACCAACAGCAGTGAGTAGCTCACGCCTCCCCAGGCAAAGAAAATCATACTGGCCAGCAGCAAAAAATAGTTTCGGTAGGAGGTACGGATAAGATAATATCCCAACAAAACCAGCGGCAAGAACAAAAACAGAAAAACAGGAGAGCTAAAGAGCATCAGCGCAAAGTCATAAATTTTTTCGTGGGCAAAAGTAGCATTTCGGTTTAACCCGAAAAATGAAACTTTGGAAACGATGAAAGGAAACTATAGAGCAAGCCTTTAATAACACCATGCTACAACGCTTCTTATTTGAAACAATCGACTTCGGAATTGATGAGAGAATTTGTCAAATGAAGGGTTTTTAACAACAGCAATTGAATTTAGTATTCTCCCACCCATTCACTAAGAAACCCTTTCCCGGAAATAATTATAAATCTCTATTTGCGAGCGCACCGGCTTTTCGCTGCTGGTGGTTCGATATTGATTGATGGCGTCCCGGTTGAGCAGCCGCGCCTTGGTATTATCGGCCATTTGTATCTGCAGCATCGTCCAAAGCTCGTCTTTAATATCAGCATCATAAATTGGCACGGTGACTTCGATGCGATAGTCGAAGTTGCGCTGCATCCAGTCAGCAGAAGATGTGAAAAATTCTTTTTCTCCATCATTGGCAAACACATAAATCCGGGAATGTTCCAGGTATTTATCGACGATGGAAAATGCTTCTATATTTTCGCTAACGCCGGGGATGCCGGGAATAAGAATGCTGATAGCGCGTGCGATGATGGTGAGTTTTACGCCGGCCTGGCTGGCTTCGTATAGTTTCCTGGTAATCTTACGATCCACCAGGCTATTGAGCTTAATTACTGCCCAGGCTTCTTTGCCAGCTTTGGCATTTCGGATTTCCCGATTTATCTTACCAATAAAAAAATCCCGATTGTGAAATGGCGACACTACCAATGCCTTAAATTTTGGTATTGCGTAACGCGCCTCGAAGAGCTGGAAAACTTTATAAACGTCGGTGGCGATATCCTGGTTGGCGGTGAGCAGACTTTCGTCCGCATAAACGCGCGCGGTGGACTCGTTGAAGTTGCCGGTGCTCACATTGGCATAATAAACGTTTTGCTGATTTTCTTTGCGCCGTATCAGCACCAGCTTGCTGTGCACCTTGAGGCCGGGAATAGTTGATAATATTTTTACACCGGTTTTTTGCAACTGCTCAGCCCAGTAAATGTTGGCTTCCTCATCGAAACGTGCCTGCAACTCCAGAAAAACCGTAACAGCCTTGCCGTTGCGGGCGGCATTCATCAGCGCGTTCATCACATTGCTTTGGCTGGCAGCGCGGTAAAAGGTCATTTTTATCGACCGCACATCCGGATCGATAGAGGCTTCGCGCAGCAAATCCACAATGTATTGAAATGATTGATAAGGATAATGCAGCATCACATCCTTCCGGCGAATGACCTCGAAGATGCTGGTTTTGGGTGGCAGATCCGGATGCGGCAGCGGAGGCATCGGCGGATAGTAAAGGTGTGGAAAGTTCAGCCGCGGGAAATTCATGAAATCCTTAAAGTTGTGGTACCGCCCGCCGCCACGTTGCTTGTCGTCGTCGGAGAGCTGCAGCTTTTGCCTGATTTTGTGCAGAAACTCTGGCGGGATAGTTTTATCGAACACAAAGCGAACCGGCGATCCCCATTCGCGCTGCTTTACGCTTTCCGACATGATTTCCAAAAAACTCTTGTGCACATCGTTATCGATGTCGAGTTCGGCGTCGCGGGTAATTTTAATGGTGTAGGCATTAAAAGTATCATAACCAAAAATGGAGAAGATATGATGCAATCCGTGGCGTATCACGTCGTCGAGCAGCATGATGTAAATTTTACCTTCTTCCTCTGGCAGAATCAAAAACCGCGAAAGCGGCGGAGCAGGCACTTCCACAATTGCATATTCATGTTTGCTGCTATCGGTGGAGGAGCGCAATTCGACGGCCAGATAGATCGACTTATCCTGCAGGCTGGTCGGATCTGCAAGGTTTTCGAGGATAATGGGAAAAAGCAGCGCCCGCACATGGTTATCAAAATAAGCCGATACAAATTCGCTCTGGCTTTCGGTAAGCTGATGCTCATTGATGATGAGAATATTTTCAACGGACAGCGCTTCTACCAACTCCTGGTAAGTCTCGTTGAAAATCTTCTCCTGCACAGTCACGGTTTCACGAATCTGCGTCAATATCTCTGCCGGCGACTCTTTGATATTCAAATCGAGCGCCTCAATATTTTTCATCCGGTTGAGGGTGGCCACACGGACACGGAAAAATTCATCGCGGTTGTTAGAAAAAATCCCCAGAAATTTTAATCGTTCGAGGAGGGGAGTTGCGGGATCGCTGGCTTCCTGCAGCACACGTTCGTTAAATTCGAGCCAGCTCAGCTCACGGTTGATGATGTTGTTTTTTAATTTTACCATTCCAAAGTGTCTGTTATTTCTTCAACATCAAAGGGGTGACGATGAAATCGGTTTTCACGTTGGCTTCGTCTATTTTCTCCCAGGCGTCGGTGTCGAAACGCAGCGCCACCACCGCGGAGGTGGGCAGCCAGTCGATGTGTTCGTCGGCGTATTCGTTGACAAAATCGCTAACCACAGGGTTGTGGCCAACAATCATTACCGAATTTACATTGTTTGGCAAACCGTAGATGAGATTTGATATAGCGTTGGTGCCGCCATTATAAATTTCAGGCTCAATAACTATCTGGTTTGGCTCCACTCCTACCGCAGGCGCAAGCATTCGCGCGGTTTCTGCCGATCGCACCGCATGGCTTGCGTAAAGCAAATCAACTTTTACACTTTTCTGCTGCAAAAAATCTATGATTCGCTCGGTGCGTTTGATGCCTTTATCGATAATAGGGCGCTCGTGGTCTTCGAGCTGCGGGAAATCCCACGACGACTTGGCGTGGCGGACGATGTAAACTGTTTTCATATTTAAAGTTTCAATAATTCCTTATTAAATGTCAAACTATTTTCCGAATCCAAACAGCGAATAGTTCATTGTAGTTTAGATCAACTTCATTAAAAAAATGAATTGTGTACAAAAATAGACAAAAGCAGTGACGGCAGTTCGGGGGCTTCACCTTCTGAAAATAAAAGCTCGAATTATAGATCGAATCGCGCTAAGCTAAACATCCGGGTGGCTATCGTCCCATTTTATCGAAAGCACTACTTTTACCCGCAAATTATTTTAATAATGAAATCAATAGCTGTTTTTTGTGGATCGAGTGTGGGTGTGCGACCGGAATATGTAGTCGGAGCGCAGCGGCTGGGACGTTTGCTGGCAGCCGAAAACCTGCGTCTGGTATATGGCGGTGGCAACATCGGGCTGATGCGCGAAGTTGCCGACGCAGTTCTGGAGGCCGGTGGTGAAGTAACGGGTGTAATACCGCGCCTGATTGTGAATAAAGAAATCGCGCACATGGGCGTCACAGAGCTAATCGTTGTGGATAGCATGCACGCGCGAAAAGCTAAAATGGCGGAACTTTCTGACGCTTTTGTGGCTTTGCCTGGCGGCTTCGGCACCATCGACGAACTTTTTGAGATTATGACCTGGAACCAATTGGAGATTATCAACAAACCGGCGGGGCTGCTCAACATTGGTGGCTTTTTCGACAAACTGCTCGAATACATCCAGCATGCCGTTGCCGAGCGATTTGTTCGTAGTGAGCATGCTAATAATTTGATTGTGGAAACCGACGAGAGCGCATTGCTGCAAAAGCTCAGCACCTTTGCTCCCACCCACGCCGAAAAATGGATCGACCGGCTGAAAATGGATTTGATTTAAAATTCGATTATTAATAACATCCCGAAAATGATCATCATTGGAATCACCGGAACGATTGGAGCAGGCAAAGGCACGCTGGTAGATTATCTGAAACAAAAAGCACATTTCCGGCATTTCTCGGTGCGCGACTTTCTGACGCAGGAGATTCTGCGCCGCCAGTTGCCCGTGAACCGCGATTCGATGACACATATCGCCAACGAGCTGCGCGCCGCACACTCGCCGTCCTACATCATCGATCAGCTTTACGATCAGGCGGTGCAACAGGGTGACAATGCCGTGATAGAAAGTATCCGCACGCCTGGCGAAGTATTGAGCTTACGCAAAAAAAATAACTTTTACCTATTTGCCATCGATGCCGATCCTGCTATTCGTTACCAGCGCATCGTGGCCAGAGCCAGCGAAACCGACCATATAGATTACCAAACATTTCTTGCTAACGAAGCGCGTGAAATGCAAACCGTCGATCCCAACAAGCAAAACCTTCAGCAATGTATCGCTATGGCCGATTTTTATTTTAACAACAATGGTACACGCGAGTCGCTGGAGCAGCAGTTACAAGAGACCCTGCAAAGCATTTTGCAATCAAAAAACTAAAAGAAAACTTACACAATGGAAAGTAATAATAATCCCACCAACCTAACCGGCAAACACGTTCGCCCAAGCTGGGACGAATATTTTCTGGAGCTGGCCAATGCCGCCGCAAAGCGTGCAACCTGCGACCGCGGCCGCAGCGGATGTGTAATCGTTCGCAACAAGCACGTGCTGGTGACGGGTTATGTAGGGTCGCCCTTGGGATTGCCTCACTGCGACGATGTTGGTCATCTGCTCAAAAGCGTAACACACGCCGACGGAAGCACTACGCAGCATTGTATGCGTACCGTACATGCCGAGCAAAATGCCATTTGCCAGGCAGCAAGGCTGGGCATAGCGCTCGAAGACGGAACGCTTTACTGCCGCATGACACCCTGCCGCACCTGCGCCATGCTCATCATCAACTGCGGCATCGTGCGCGTGGTGTGTGAAAAAAAATACCACGCTGGCGCCGAATCCGAAGATATGTTCAGACTGGCAGGTGTGGCACTCGAATTTTTAAAAGATGAAATTATGACCTATGACAATCAATAAAGTGGCAGCGATCTGTGGCTAATATCGTGGCGTTGATCCCCAGAAATTGGTATTCTCATCGGCATCTTCACCATAAGCGCGGATGGTCTGTTCACCAACAACATAGGTAGCTTTTTGGCCGGCTATCTGTGAAAACAAAACCTCGTACTCCTCTCCCAACTCCAACATCATCACGCGAGTATAAGCCCGCTCGTTATGTTCCACAATGAGATTGCTGTGGCAAATGGGACAGTAAAAATCGACATGTTCTCCTTCTACGACTTTAAACTCCGGATGGTGTATGGCGCGGTAATCGCCAAGTTCGGGAGTAAGAAGCACCAACCCCTGATGACCAGCGGCAGTGCGTGCCGAGAGCACGATGTGCTCGCTGACCCAGAGCTGGCCGTGGCAAAACGGACAATAAAAAGTTGTTTCCATGATTTGTATGTTTATCGTTTTCAATCAAGTACAAATCTAAAATGTATCTACATAGGGAAGGCCTTCCTTACTTTTTTTTGTGATTATTTAAAATAAGATTGACCTACACACATTCAATACCTTTTGTTTAGCAAGCCTCGCCGAATCAGATGATCAGCCACCACCCTCAACAAAAAAAGGCTGCCTGTAAAGACAACCTTTTCCAAAATTAAAAACCTATGAAAAGTAAATTAATGTCCTTCGTGGTAGCCATTTATCATCGAGCGAAAACTTGTGGTGGCTTTAGCACCAAAGGTGCAAAAATAGATGTGCACCAATAGAAAAACGGAAATCACAAATCCCATGACAATGTGCAAAAGAGCCGTAAGAAAGATGCCACTCACGCCAAACACATTGAGCCAGATGGTTTCGGGAAACAATAGCGCCCAGCCGGTGATAAACAGCAAAGGCATAAAAAGATACATTATAAAAGCATAAGCTATCTTTTGCAATGGGTTGAATTTGCGTTCCTCATTGACAGGAAATGGAGCTGGCTGCTTTTTGAAAACACCAAACATGTAATATTGAAATTGCTTCATCAGCCGGTTTATCAAACCTTTGACTTTGATGCGGTAAAATTTTCCGTTGGGTGTGGTGATGTTTCCGATGATAAAAATCAGATAATTAAAAGTAAGGATGATACCAGCAATGTTGTGCCAGCTCACGGCCAGATCGAAACGAATAAACGGCGCGTCCGGATTGCTGTATTGCATGCTCACGCCGGTAAGGATGAGCACGATGATCATCAGGGCATTCAACAAATGCCACAGTCGCACCCACACGGGGTACAGATAGATTTTAGAACTCATGATCGTGGTTTAATAATTTTACGCAGCAACGCATGAATGGCAATGCCGCCGAGGGTGAGAACAAAAATAGCAATACTGATAATGTTGAGCAAATAGCTGCGATTTGCGCCAATGACGTAAGCCTCGTTGACGATTACGGCGTTGAACAGCCCTTCTTCGCTACGGCTCTCAATCACCTGATGTTTGTAAAGTGTAGAAAGCAGGAGACTGTTTTGGCTATGACATTCGGCACATTTGCGCACAGCCTGTTTGGCCGGCAATACACGATGCGCCACCAAAAGTGAATCGCTGGTCTGGTTATGACATTCGATGCAACGCACACTGCTGAAGTGCAGGCTTTGGTTGGGCAACCAGTCGTGGCTGGCGATAAGCTCACCACGCGTTTCACCTGACATAAGCTCGAATTTATCTTGATTTGTATGGCAGGCAAAGCAAACCTCGTTAGCATAGCTCACAATTTCTTTGATGGACTTGCCAGTGCGCACGTTAAGCCTGAACGAATGTGGATCGTGGCAGTTCCAGCACGAAAAATCCGCAATAGAATCGGGCGAATGCACGCTCTTCAAAAACTCTTCGTCGATCTCCTCGAAATGATATTTCGCATAGCTTTCGTCGTCGCCATGACAATCAAGGCAGGTGTAAATTGGCTCATAACGTAATTCGCCGGGATGTGGAAAAGTCACATAATCCCCAGAATGGCAGTCGATACATTTAAACTGGTGATGTGTTCCTGCATAAAATGCGCTCGAATCGATCACATAAAAAGGATTCATCATTTTTTTCACATCCCGCTCTGTCCAGTCGTTGTAGTAATGGTAGATGGTTTCGCCATGACATTTCAGGCAGGTCTCGTTGTCGGCACGATTTGCCATGTCGTCCTCCTGCGCATGTACTGCAACAGCGGCCATCAGCATCATCAGCGTCAAGAGAAGGCTGTAGGTGTAAAATTTTTTCATTTTTTGATTCTGATAAAAACGATTTCGGGCGGTCATTACCTCAAATAATGCCGCCCGAAATCAAAATAAATTATTTACCCATCGAACGCATGTAGATAATCAATGCCCAACGATCTTCCTCATCAGGAATCTTTTTTTCATAATTGGGCATTTCGTCGCGGCCTACAAATGATTTGTAGTAGAGCGAACCGTCGGGCTGTGTCTGAAACGAACCAACGGTGAAGTCGCCAGGGTTGGTGTCGAGCTGGCGGGATTTTGGTCCGTCGCCATGTCCATTGTTACCATGGCATGATTTGCAATGTTTTGCCCAGAGCATCTTACCAACCTGCTCCAAATCAGCAGCTTGTTTGTTGTAAGGGTTGGCTTTTTTTACATAATCGGCAGGCACAGTCCATGGTGATGGCTTTTTCTGTTCCTGCGGGACTACGAATGACATGAGTAAAAATACTCCTGCCACTATTGATGCGAGCATCATAAAATGTGATCTTTTCATAGTATTAAATTATTTAGAGGTTAGTAATTGCTGTTTAACAGAAAATTTCATTAAAAGTTCCACAACCTTGTAATTGTAAAACCAAACATCAGGCTAGAAAATCCATCTGCCAGATCAAATTGGTTGTACATATAGTTGTCCTGCGGCAAAATACCGTTGGATGTAGAAACAAAAATCTGGAAGGCATGAGTGCTGGTCGAAACCTCGTAACCAATTCCATAATTAGGTGTGGCCACATCCCAGTCGCGCTGCTCCGAAATCGATTGTATTTTTAGCGGGAAGTCGGCCTGGAAAAGCACCGACGACTGTGGTGAAAAGTTGACACGTCCATTAACGCCTACGCCTACTACGTCGTGATTCATATTGCTAGCCACCGAGTTGTAATGCGTAAAACTTCCGGTAGCCTGCAGGCTGAACCAATCGTTAAATTTGCGTCCAACGATTACCTGGCCGAAATAAGAGAAGCGGTTGGCGAAGTCATAGTCCACACCAAAAACTTTTTCATTACGACCATCTATGGCCATATTTCCGTAAACGGTTACTGCCACCGGGATGGTATTTTCGCGTGTCTGTTGCAGAACAGCCCACTTCACCGCGATATCGCTGTACATATTTTTCATGGTAAGTCCGTAGCTCACCACCACATTGTCGAGGACGCTATAGTTGAAACCCAGACGAATGTTGGCGCCCGGAGCATAAATCCCAAAAACGTCTGAGATTCCATTGTCCATGGTTCCAAAGCGGTGCTGGATGAGCGATTCAAAAGTTCCTTTAACATGCGTTACACCCGTTTGATTGTCGATGAGCATGTCGCTGGCGAAAGGTGCGCGGACGGGTTTATCAGCTGTCTTTTCGGTTTCGCCGTCTTGAGCCATTGCAGTTGAAAACCCAAAAAGCAGCAGCAACAGTGTTAAAATTATATTCTTCATGCTTGATATGTTTTTCAGGTTTTTCATTAGTTGTTTTTCGCCCCTTGCTTTATCCATAGTAATATCAGATCTGCTTCTGCTTCGGTGGCATATTTATAACTGTGGCCGCCCGTTACCGGATACGGAAAAGTATAAATTTTGCTTGCTTCCGGAGAGGCTACATTGTACATCCCTAACGAAGTAAGGCTGTTGTAGGCTTTTGATGCAGTAAGGTCGAGCTGCGGAATGCCGCCTGGTTTGTGGCAGTTGGTGCAACTGTTGGCATCCCAGATGGGAGCTACCTGCTGAGCAAATTTGATGGTATCAGTGGGATCGGGTGGCGGAGGCGTTGGTGCCGGCTTGATAAAGTCGTACTCACATCCGGCCATCATAGCCATAATGAGCACCAGCAATCCCAGATTTAATAATCGTTTTGTCGTCATAACTTTTGTTTTTAGAGGCACCCTGCTGCTTGGCAGGGTGCATCTTTATTGTTTCATTATAATAATAAGGTGTACTTATTAATTAATAGCGTTGATGGAGTTGACGAGAAGTTGCTTGATGTATTCATAATTGTGTACACCCATGCTGCGATCGTCAGAGATACCGGCATAGTTGTAATAGGCCTGTGCCTGTGCAATTGGATAAGTACCCACCACTGGATTTCCTTGAGCATCGATAACGCCCTTAGAAATAAGTCCGGCTTTCAGCTCATCAATAAGACCAGCGATGTAGGTTTGCTTACCGTTGATGTCGGTTGAGGTGGCACCTTCATGACAGGGAGTGCAGCTGGCTACCGGAACTTTCCAGGTATGGCCTCCCTCGCCATTATCGAATTCGTGCATGTGGCATCCTGTGCAAGCTGCCTGGGTATGTTTGGAGCTGCCGGGAGCGGGATAACCTGTTCCGGTTTCAGCGCCGCCAATACCTTGCAGGTAGGTTCCCTGTGGGCCGTGATGCGGACCATAATGTACGTTGGAAATATAAAAGTTTCCAGTGCCATTGTCTTTTGGCGGTGCTGTGCGTGGCTGGTGGCAATTGATACACAGGTTGGAATTGTTACCAAAATCAAGCGTTACAAGTGATGGTGGATTAGCTGAACGATACATAACCAAATCGACGGGTCCATTCTGACGAATAGCGTAGTCGGGGCCGTCATTTGCAAAATCAAGTGTTTTGTGAAATGAGTGACAGGTGGAGCATTGAATGTGTGTAGGAATAGGAATAGCGTTGGCAGTAGTATCCTTTCCGGTGTGTTGGGTTTCACGGAAACCTTCGTCGGAGTGGCACATTGCGCAAGCTTTCTGTCCGCCGGCATAGGCTACATTTTCGCCGGAACCATGCCCTGACATTGCATACTGCGCTTTAACATCATTCATGTGATCGATGGTGTGGCACTGAATACAGGTTGCATTGCCATCTACACCATCTTTACCGTCGGTTCCACTGGTACCATCAGCGCCTGCCGCACCCGCGGGGCCTTCTTTGGTACATCCTGCTGCAACTACCAATGCTATTACAAACATTGCAAATACGTGTGAAATTTTGAAGTGTCTCATCTTAAGTCTTTTTGAAGTGATTAATATTTTGTTTTCGGTTTAAAATGTTGAATTAAATGATGGTTCAAAAGTACTGTTCATACAATCACAGGAGGAACTGTACACCCCGACATGTGTCAATTTTGGTTTCACATTTCTCATTATTTGTATTGACATAAATCAATATCTTATTAATTTTGCATTTTCGCACGTCAATTCCTATTTAGACATTTAGTTCTTCTTTGACGAATAGACACTAATAAAATACTACTGATGGATCATTTCAAAAAATCTCCGATATGCAGCAATTGCAACGACTGTAACCGCCGCTCTCCGTTATTTAGTTTACTCAAAGCTGATGAGCTGGAAGCGATCAATCAAGGCCGCTTCGAAGTTCAGTATCGAGAGGGCGAGATGATTTTTAAACAAGGGTCGGCTACTTCACACGTGCTGATCCTTACGAGCGGGTTGTCCAAAATTTACCTCGAAAACAATAACAGAAGCCTCATTCTCAAACTCATAAAGCCCATACAGATGTTTGGCGGACCCGGTATGTTTATCGATAACCGCAATTATTATTCTGCCGCTGCCATCACCGATTCCACTGTTTGCTATATCGGACAGGAAAATTTCCGTCAGGCAATCCGCAGCAACCCCGACTTTGCCGAAAAATTTATTGAGCACATCAACCGCAGCGCTATATTCACCTTTGGCCGCTTTACGGACCTCACCCAAAAGCAGATGCCCGGCCGCGTAGCCGACGCTTTGCTTTATCTTAGCAAGGAAATTTATCAGGCACCGCATTTTAAAATTGCTCTTTCGCGCCAGGAACTCGCCGACATGACCAGCCTCTCCAAAGAAAGCTTTATCCGCATCCTGAAAGATTTCAAAGAAGAGGGCATCATCGTGCTCAACGGCGACGATATCTCCATCGAGAAAATGAGTGCACTCGAAAAGATAAGCCAGGTGGGATAAGGCGAAAAGCAAAGGAATAAAACCAATAAGATACCGAGGTATACAGAAAAGAGAAGAAAAAGAAATTATTCTTAACATCGAAAATCTCTTCGTCTTTCACTGCGCTACTGCGATAAATACATTTTTTTCCTCCGTGTCTTTTTGCCTCTGTGGTAAAAAGACATTGTCTTCCTCCGTGCCTTCATGCCTCTTTGGTGAACTATTTTTATGCCTTCCTCTATTCTACTTCTTACTATCTTTGGCAGCTAAAAGAATCTAAGATGGCGCCAAAAGTATTTACCGAAAAACAACATTTCAACCAGCTTTGGCTGATGCTTCTCATGATCGTCGTAACAAGCGCGGCTGCATGGGGCTTCGTACAGCAAGTTTTACTGGACAAGCCTTTCGGAAATAATCCGGCTCCGGACATTGTTCTTATTTTCGTTTTGCTGATACCCATCGCCATCTTCATTTTTATCCGCATAATTACTTTGCACACCCGTGTTGATTCCCATGGCGTATCATGGCGGTTTGTACCTTTGCATCGCAAGGAGAGACACAAAAGCTGGAAAGAAATAGACACAGCGGAAGTTATCCGTTACCATCCCATCCGCGACTATGGCGGCTGGGGCTATCGGTTGGGTAGGGCTGGAAAAGCCTATTCCGTTTCCGGCAGAAATGGCTTGCACCTTATCTTTAATAATGGAACCAAATTGCTTATCGGCACCCAAAAACCTGATGAACTAAAACGCGTGCTTCTGCAAATAAAAGCCACTGAAGAGGAGAAAACTTTGAAATCATAAAATCAACGAAGATTTCAAATACCTGAACCAGTTTGTTTTTTTGAATTTTGGAAATTGAGAATTATTTGGAATTTGTTCTTTTAGAATTTGGAATTTTGTTTTAATACCAAATCCCAATAAGCAACAAAAGCAAGCTGGAAGCTGTTAAGCATCACAAGTTTCGTTTTAATCTAAAAAATAAAAAAGATGAATTTTGACTACTCCGAAGAGCAACTGATGATAAAACAGGCTGCCCGCGATTTTGCGCGCAAGCTCGAAGCCGACGTAATAGAACGCGACCGCACGGCCACTTATCCAACGGCTCATGTAAAAGAAATGGCAGAACTTGGTTTTCTGGGTATGTTGATCGACCCGAAATATGGCGGTGGCGGCATGGACAGTGTGTCATACGCGATAGCTGTAGAAGAGATTTCCAAGATAGACTCTTCGGTGGCCGTCATCATGTCGGTGCACAACTCGCTGGTAAGCTACGGCATAGAGAAATATGCTACTGAAGAGCAAAAGCAAAAATTCCTGCCCCGCATGGCCACGGGAGAACATATCGGCGCCTTCCTGCTTTCGGAACCAGAAGCCGGCTCTGATGCCACGTCACAAAAAACTTTAGCCGAAGACAAAGGCGATTATTACCTGCTCAACGGCACCAAAAACTGGATAACCAGCGCCGACAAATCCTCGTTGTATTTGGTGATTGCACAGACGCATCCCGACAAAAAGCATCATGGTATCAATGCACTCATCGTCGATCGCCATGCTCCGGGAATTAGCCTGGGAGTGCATGAAGACAAAATGGGAATGCGCAGCAGCGACACACATTCGGTGATGTTTACCGATGTGAAAGTTCCCAAAGAAAACCGCGTGGGCGAAGATGGCTTCGGTTTTACTTTTGCCATGAAAGCTCTCGAAGCGGGCAGAATCGGTATTGCCGCACAGGCCACTGGCATTGCTGCCGGCGCTTTTGAAAGAGCGCTTCAATATTCGCGGGAACGCAAATCCTTTGGCCGCTTCATCTCTGACCATCAGGCCATCGCCTTTAAACTTGCAGAGATGTACGTGAAAATAGAAAATGCCCGTAACCTGGTACACAAAGCCGCCTGGCTCAAAGACAACAATAAACCTTTCTCGCTGGCAAGTTCGATGGCCAAGCTCTATGCTGCCGATATGGCCATGGAGGTAACCACTGAGGCTGTGCAAATTCACGGCGGATATGGCTATGTGAAAGAATATCACGTGGAAAGACTGATGCGCGAAGCCAAGCTTACCCAAATTTATGAAGGTACCTCCGAAATTCAAAAGATTATAATCTCGCGCAGTTTGCTCAAACAAAAATAGAAGGATAGCAAAACGGGCTTCAAATAAACAGTCGTCCGGTATGATGGACACATCGCCATCAGAAGGAATTTTAGCTATTTTTGCGGTCATTAAAAAATACTAAATCAAAATATTCAGAAATGAAAATATTAGTCTGTATCAGCAATGTACCAGATACCACCACCCGCATAAAACTCAGCAGCGACCAGAACGCCATCGACCTGAGCAGCGTGCAATGGATCATCAACCCATGGGATGAGCTGGCGCTAACCCGCGCTTTGGAACTCAAAGAAGCCTCCGGCGGAAGCATCGAGTCGGTGAGCATCGTCCATGTTGGCAATGCCGGTGCTGAAGCTACCTTGCGCAAAGCCCTTGCCATTGGCGCCGACGATGCAATACGCGTAGATGTCGCTCCGGCAGATGCTTTTGCAGTAGCCCACGAAATAGCCGAAGCTATCAAAGACAAAAACTACGATCTGATCCTTTGCGGAATAGAGTCGTCCGACTACAACGGATCGGCAACGGGCGGCATGCTGGCCGAATTTCTAAATATGGAATCGGTGTCGTCGGTATCGAAAATAGAAATCGAAGGCAACGAGATAAAACTTAACCGTGAGATTGCCGGCGGCTACGAAGTTGTTTCAGCTCCCACGCCGGTGATAGCCATTGTGCAAAAAGGCATTGCCATCGAACCACGTATCCCTTCGATGCGGGGCATTATGATGGCGCGTAAAAAGCCACTCGAAGTTTTAGCTTCTGCAGGCGCTGAAGCACTCACTGAATTTGTTCGCTACACCCCGCCGCAGCCCAAAGCTACCTGCAAAATGATAGATGCTGACAACGCCGCAGAGCTGGTGAACCTGCTTCACAACGAAGCCAAAATTATTTAATCTTCTAATTTTTAAAATTGCAAAGATCATGAACAACGTATTGATATACACCGAGAATTTCGACGGCAAGTTTAAAAAATCCATTTACGAAATTGCTTCCTATGGCTCGGAAATAGCCCGCCAACTGGGCGGCCAGGCCATCGCCATTTCGCTGGGAGATGTTGCAGAAGATGAGTTGAAATCTTTGGGCACCTACGGAATCAGCAAAGTGCTGTCGGCTACTGGCGAAGAATTCAAAATACTGCAAAACCAAATTTACGCTGCAGCCATTGCGCAGGCAGCCCATCAGGAAAACGCCGGAGTGGTCATCTTTTCAGCATCCAACATTGCCAAAGCCATAGCGCCACGCGTATCTGTAAAACTTAAAGCAGGGATGGTTTTTGCAGCCACCGGACTTCCTTCTAATCTGAATCCGTTTACAGTTCGCAAAAAAGTATTCCATGGCAAGGCTTTCGCCGATGTAGTGGTTAGCAGCGCTTGCAAAATCATTAGCTTATCGCAAAATAGTTTTGGCGTAAAAGAGCATCCCGTTGAAATCACTATAGAGAAACTTCAGGTGGAGGCACCAACCGCATCAAAAATTCGGGTAACCGACACCCAGAAAGCCACCGGTAAAATACTGCTCAACGACGCCGAGATCATCGTGTCGGGTGGACGCGGTATGAAGAGCGCCGACAACTGGCAACCTATCGAAGAGCTGGCCGAAATACTCGGTGCAGCTACTGCCTGCTCGCGGCCTGTCTCCGACGAAGGATGGCGCCCCCATTCAGAGCACGTTGGTCAGACCGGCAAAGTGGTTGCTCCCAATTTATATTTTGCTCTTGGCATTTCCGGCGCCATTCAGCATCTGGCTGGCGTTAGTTCTTCAAAAGTTATTGTGGCCATCAATACCGATAAAGATGCACCCATTTTTGAGGCTGCTGATTACGGCATTGTGGGCGACGTGCAGAAAGTGCTGCCACAGCTCAATGAAGCTTTCAGGAAGTTTAAAGCCGAAAATTAATCGTAATGAAATATTAATTTAAATAGAAGCGCTGGAAAAGGAAATACTTTTTTCCGGCGCTTTTGCTTCATATCTGGAAGTTTTGTGAGGGGATTTTCCAGTAATTTTATCTGTTAAAACGGGCATTAATCAAACCGGCTCATGTCGAAAGTAAGAGAAAAGATAAATTTCGTTTTGCTCAATCCGTTGGTGCTGGCGATTCCGTTTGCATTGATCACCATTCTGTTGCAGCCTTTTCAGTTTCGACAAAACACCCTTGTTACCTCCTCAGTCAACTACACAAAGGAATTGGGAGGCGAAAGGATATATTATTATCACGACCTCGACAATGACAACATCGACGAATGTATTGTACATTTTCAGAACGAGATAGATCAATGCGCAATGATCGTATTTTCGGGAGATGGCGAAACTTTGGGCCAGTGGAACTTCAATGGTATTCTGAACGATGGCAGCCGCAACTTAACTTATGCCGACTGTAATGGCGATGGCGTGTTGGATATCTTTACCCTTTATCAACGCAATGATTCGGTATTTCTTGGCGGCATCAACACGCTGAACGATAGGCTAAGAATTGTGGATGATGTGTTTCTGGATGTAGTTCGAAAGGTAAATAACCGCTTTCATTACAACTCCAAGCTATACGCCAGCGACCTGAACAATGATGGAACCAGTGAAGTGGTGGCTGTGATCAATTCCGGATACAGCAAGCAACCACGCCGCATCTATGCTTACAATTTTACTGATAGTACTTTATTAAAAACTAAACCCGCCGGCTTCGCCATCAATGGATTATCTTTTACCGATCTCAACAACGACGGCTACAAAGAAATTATTCCTACCACCGCTGCCGTAGAAAATCTGGATGCCAGCGACTCGATCCCTTATCTTGACGACCAAAGGTGGTTTGTTATTTACAATCATCTTCTGGAGTTTGCTGTCGATCCGGTGAATATGGGCGCGGGCAATGGAACGGTTTTTATTTATCCCTACCACTGCGATGGTACAGACCGCATTTTTCTTGTCGACCAAAATGATGAGAAGGCGCAGATTAACAATTTCTACACCTACAACATGTCAACCGAAACGCTGAGCGAAATAAAAGCGAACATTCCTGCTGATGCACAGTTCTTCTCATGCACCAAAAGGGAGCAGTATCTTTTGAGTGCCTATTCAGGCTCTGAAGGTGTGGTTTATGATTATGATCCCATTCAAAACATGGAGATTGTAAAAACCTATTCCATCGAAAAGAACCTGAAACATCTTCGCAGCCTCTGCAATAGCAACAGCGAACTCCCTAATTTTATCTTTTATAGAAAAACACCTTTTGGCAATGTTCTCTATTTTTATACCACCCTTTTCGACAACAACCACAGGTTTGCAATTTCTGATATTGATTTTGTAATAAGCAACCTCACCACTTGTAGCTGCAGGGATGGCCGCGAAAGGATTGTAATGCAAGTTGGGCAAACCATCTATGAGTTTGAGCATTTACATGACGATTATTATCTGGTAAAACTCATCCTCGTTAATTTCGGAATTTATCTGTTTTATGTGTTAATGATCTGGCTGATCATCAGCGCACAGAAAAAACTCATCAGCGCGCACTACCAACGCGAGAAGGTGCTGGCCGAGCTTAAGCTCAAAAGCATCCGTAACCAGATGGACCCGCACTTTACCTTCAACGCTGTTAATGCCATCGCAGCGGCCATTTACCGCGAAGACCGCGATGAAGCCTATATGTATTTCTCCAAATTCAGCAAGCTCATCCGCAGCACCATGCTTTACTCCGATCGCATCTCGCGCACAATCAACGAAGAGATCGATTTCACACAGAAATATCTGGAGATAGAAAAGTTCAGATACCGCGAGAAGTTTGAGTTTAGCATTCACGTTAACCCCAATGTGAATCCCTCCATTGAAGTGCCACGCATGATTATCGAGACTTTCGCCGAGTCAGCCATTAACAACGGACTGATGCACCGGACTGACGGCGGCTTGCTGAAAATCGAAATATTTCAGGAAGGAAAAATATTGAAAGCTACCTTTGAAGATAATGGTGTAGGGATGCTTAAAGCGGCGCAATATAACAAGGACAAAGCTTTTAAAGCTGCCCTGCTGATGGATGAGTTTTTGAAGGTTTACAACGAGCTCAAAAAAACCCATATCAAATACACGATGCAGGATATTAAATTGGGGGAAGAATTTCCGGGAACGCGCGTGGTGGTAGAAATACCAATTGCCAGCAAATACCTCAGGGGTGAGGATTACAAATAGACCTTTACCTCGGTTTCGCCATTGAGCACGCGCATGCCGTTCATGGCAAGGGCTTTCATTTCGTCTTCGCCAGGATACACGTGAATGGGAGCTATTTTGTGCACACGTTCTATCACTTTATTTACAAACCATTTGCTGTGCGCAATACCGCCTGTGATGAGGATGGCGTCAACGTCGCCCATAAGAACAGCGCTCATGGCGCCAATTTCTTTGGCAACCTGGTACGCCATAGCTTCAAATATTTTTTCAGATTCTTTGTCCCCTTCCATCATTTTCATCTCTACATCATAGGCGTTGTTAGTGCCGAGATAGCCTACCAGTCCTCCGCCGCCCTTTATCATCTTCATCACATCTTTCTGGGTATATTTCCCGCTGAAGCAGGTCCGCACCAGTTCGCCCACAGGCAAGGTTCCGGAGCGTTCGGGCGAGAAAGGGCCTTCGCCGTCGAGGCCATTATTTACATCGATGACGCGTCCGTGACAATGTGCACCCACAGTGATTCCACCACCCAGATGGGCCACAATAATATTCATCTCTTCGTAGCCACGCATCACCGACTTGGCATGCGAACGCGCCACAGCTTTTTGATTTAAAGCATGAAAAATGCTGATGCGTTCAAATAAAGGGTGGCCGGAATAGCGGGCAATATCGGCGAGTTCGTCAACAACCACAGGATTGGCAATGTAAGCCTTTACGCCGTTGAGCTTTTGGGCAAAAGCATCGGCAATGAGGCCGCCCAGGTTGGAAGCGTGCTCACCAAACGAACTGTTGAGCAGGTCTTCTTTCATGCGCGCATTCACTTCATACACCCCCGACTCGATGGGATGAAGCAGACCGCCGCGGCCAACAACAGCTTTTACAACACTCTCCGGAACTTCGGCATCATTAAGTTGGGTAGCAATAATATTCTTGCGATAATCGAATTGATCGGTAATCTTCTCAAAGCGAGCCAGCTCCTCCGGATCGTGGTTGATATTTTTCAAAAAAATCGGGTTCAAGTTCACAAAAACGCCAATTTTTGTGGACGTTGAACCCGGATTTATCACCAATATTCCTATACCCTCCATTCAGATGAGCTAATTATTTTGTGTTTCAATAGTAAAAAGAACAGCCAGCAATGCTGCTTATTAATGTTTTAGCCGATGTTGGCGGCAAGGGCAATCGACATGAACTTACTGCGGTCGCTGTCGCTGCGCGAGGTAAGCACGATGGGAACTTTAGCACCCATAATCACGGCTGCTGAAACTGCACCACCCAGGAAGTTGAGCGCTTTGTACAGAATGTTACCGCTATCGATGTCGGGAGCAACAATGATATCAGCATCGCCGGCTACGTCGCCAGACACACCTTTAAGCTCAGCCGATCTGCGCGAAACAGCATTATCAACAGCCAGCGGACCATCGATGGCACAACCTTTAATCTGGTTGCGGCGGTTCATCATGGTGAGGGCAGCCGCGTGCAAGGTAGATTCCATGCGGGGATTTACGCTTTCTACCGCTCCTACAACAGCAACTTTCGGGGTAGGGCAACCGATTTTATGAAAGACTTCAATCGCATTTTTTATAATAGCAATTTTTGTTTCCAGATCAGGAGCTACGTTCATGGCGGCATCAGTTACACCAAGCAGCTTGTGATAATGTGGGGACTCAAATACCGCTATGTGGCTCAGCGTATCGCCGGAGCGCAAGCCGTGTTCTTTGTTGAGTACGGCTTTCATCAGGGTACCGGTTCCTACGGCGCCTTTCATCAAAATCTCTGCTTTGCCTTCATTTATCATAATACAGGCTTTCAGCGAAGCTGCTCCATTATCTACTTCGTCATAAGTTTCAAATTTGCTGATGTCGAAATTTATTTTTTTAGCGATGGCGGTGATTTTCTGCATGTCGCCAATGAGGATTGGTTCGATGATACCGTTGGTGGTAGCGTTTTGTACGGCCAGCAGCGCGTCTTCGTCACCAGCAGCGGCCAATACCAGCTTGCGTGTTTTTTTGCTTTTTGCTATCTCAACTAACTCATCAAGATGTTTTACCATTTTCGTTGAATATTATTTTGTGAATGATTTATTATGTCAAAAACCCGAAAGACACAAAAGTACACAAGCCCAGCCAGTGGCAGGTTTTTCGCTACTGACACTTTATTACAATTGATGATTTTTTTAAGTCGAAAGCTTTCAGACGTCAGTTCTCATTCTTCAGTTGGCTTGATTAAAACAGGCCAAGCCTGTAAAAACAGAAAGGACGAGGCTAAGCCTCGTCCTAACACCGTTAATTTTATACTTTAGTTTTCCAACCTTTAATTTCTTACCTCTCCCCTTCTATTTACTTCCTGTTCGCTGTTTTATCTCCACTGAAATCATAGGTGTATAAAATCGATTCGAGCTGGCGGATCAGGTCGCGCTTTTTCTGGCTGGGATTGTATGCATAGCCATCGATGGTAACCAGGCGGTTGGTGGATTCATCCACGAAAGTGTAACTCAAAAAAGGACCACCCATAAATTCGCCTTCAAGATCCCATAGGCCGCGCATCTCGATGGCAAAATGTCCTTTGAAATCTATGCGCCGCGCAGTGGGAGGCTCTTGCATTGCAATTTTCATGTAGGAACCTTCGGAAGGACCGGGAACGTACTTGCGCGTAATCGAATCGCGAACAGCCAAAAGGTGGTTGTAGTTAAATGCCGAAGTATCGGAATAGGGACGAAACCAGATCATAACTCCCTGTGAAAACATCTCTGCCTCACGCCGCAGCCACACAAAATCATCGGCTTGCGTGGCGATATAAAAACCTTTTGGGATAACCATAGTTACCTGATACTTGTCGCGCAGGGTTTTGGTGATGTCGTAATCCTGAATGGTACCAAAAGCTGTATTGACTCTGTAGCGCTCGTTTTCGTTGAAAAGCTCAAGGATGGCTTCCTTGTTTTTAGTAAAGGAATCATAAAAGGCATCTTCGGAAGGGATGATCATTTTTACAACGCGCTGTGGCTTTGCCCAGAGGTCAGTCTTGGTTTCGAGCAGCGGCGTTTTAAAATGCGGATCGATATCAACGATAAAGATGTTGTGGTGCGTTTTGAAAAGTTTCGAGAAATTAGCACTAGGCACGTGCGCCAGGTCAAACATCTCCTCGTGCTGTGGCAACCCGACCACCTCCTGTCCAAAATACTGCCGAATTTCCTGGCCCATTTTCCCGTTCCAATAAGCTTCGCCGGGCGTCACCACCACCATCTCATTGGTCTTTCCGGTGGACGGTTGCAAGCCAGAGCTATCGAAATTGCATCCACTGATGGCCAAAACAAGAACGCCGGCAATTGCCAGCTTCCCAAAAATCATTCGTATTCTTTTCATGGACATCATTTTTATAAAATGGACTATTCAAAATTAGCCTTTCACCAAAACCTTGATCTTTTGCCCGGGCTTAAGCGAACGGCCACTGGTTATGTTGTTGATTTCCTTTATCTGATCCACAGACACACCGTTATATTTTTTGGCAATATCCCACAAGGTGTCGCCTGGTTTTACGGTGTAGATGACATAATCTGAATTTACAGTGGCTGACGGTTTGACCACAGGTTGGGTGTTTTCGGCCATCGGCTGTGAAACGAGAAGTTTTTGTTTGGGAAAAATTGTGTTGTTTTTTAATTTGTTCCACTTACGGAGGTCGCTGGTAGAGCATTTATATTTTTTGGCGATAAGCCCCAGGTTTTCACCATTTTTCACTACGTGATAGGTTTTATTTTCAGACTTAGCTGGTGCCTGTTTTGCAGCAGAGGCTGTCGCTGGCGCAGCAGATGATGAGGCTGCTGAGCCGCCGACACCGGCCTGCACCACGAGTTTCTGTCCGGGATGGATGGTGTTGCCATGCAGATTATTCCACGAGCGTATGTTGGCCACCGAACAACGGTATTTGCTGGCAATGGAAGTTAGGTTTTCGCCACTTCGCACGATATGAACTTCGCGTTGTTTGACTTTTTCGACCTGTATCTGCATCTGCTCTTCTGCCAGTCCTTTGGTACTTTTATAATTATAAATTTCTTCCTCGTTCGAAACAAATTCGGCGATCTCTTCACGTGAGAGTCGTAATACATAAACGTTGTCGGAATCTGCGGGGATAATGCCCAACTTGAACGAGGGATTCAGGAACTGGATGTCGCCGATGGGAATATTTAGATATTCGGAAATCTGATCAAAACTGAGTGTCTTATTGATCATCACAGTGTCGATGCCATTGTATAAAATGCCAGGATCGACGGGAAAGAGGTTATGCTCGGGGGCAAAATTCATCACATAGGTTACAGCGATAAATGCCGGCACATAGCCGCGGGTTTCGCGTGGCAGATATGGCCAGATAGCCCAATAGTTTTTTATTCCACCTGCGCGACGAATGGCTTTGTTTACGTTGCCGGCGCCCGAATTGTAGGCGGCAAGCACCAACGACCAGTCGTGATAAATTGCATAGAGATCACTCAGGTGCTGAGCAGCAGCTATGGTTGATTTGTAAGGATCATACCGATCGTCGACCAGCGATGTTACCTGCAGGTCATACATCTTTCCGGTGCCATACATAAATTGCCACAAGCCCTTGGCTCCGGCATGCGAACCGGCATTGGGAATAAGTGCTGACTCTATTACAGCCAGATATTTAAGTTCCAATGGCAAATTATAGCTATCGAGAATTTCCTCAAACATTGGGAAATAAATCTCCGAAAGCCCCAGCAATCGCGCCGAGAGTTCCCGCTTCCTATTGGCGTAAAGTTCGATGAAATTACGAACGGTCTGGTTGTAGGTAAGGTCAAACGGCGTGTGGCGGTTGAGCATGGCGATCCGCTTTTCGAAAACAGAATCGGGATAAGTGGGCACGTCATTCACATTCCAATGATACACGTTGAGCTTGTCGCGATCGGTAATAAAATGGTCATCATTAAAAAATTGAACATTCACCAGGCTGTCAAGTGCACGCATAGCAGGCGAATCCTCAACGAGCATGGTAGCACGTTCGTCGTCGTTGAGTAGCTCATTGCTATAAGCCAGCAGCGAATCACGGAAGTGAATACTTTCCACCGAAGAAACCGTGTCGTAGCTAAGCGCAGTGTCGGGCTCCATCAATAAATCACCCAACTCATCTTCAGATTCTAAGTCATAACGAATATCACGTTGATATTTTTTTACTTCTTTTTTAGGAGTCTTGTACTTTTCCGCGGTTGCCTGGCCGGAGCGGGAAGAGCTACAAGCGGCGAAGAGACTGATGATAAGTGCAACCACGAGTGCAGTTGATAGGGTGGATTTGCTTGTCTGCATTGCTTTTGATGAGTTTTGATTTAGAACTAAACGTATTCCTGTAAATTTATTTTTTTTCGGCAAAGATAAAGATTCATTCAAATTTAGATTTGACGACACATTAACTTGTAATCAAACTATTCAACATTCCATTGTAAGCCAACTAACTGACCTATAAACAATAAAAACGCAAAAGGTTCGCCAACTTTGAAAATTCCGGCTTGAATAACGTCAGACCTTGACGTTTCTATGTCCTACTAAACAACCGCTGTAAGTTCTTTTCCAAGTTGCTGTATCCCGCGTATTATTTTCCCACGTGTTTTTGGCCGCGGTTCCCGGATGCCCTGGATATAATGCCCCAGTTGACGTTGGTTGATTCCCGTGACACGGGCCAAAGCGGCACGGGTAATGACACCGTCCAGCTTATGAAGCAATGCCGAAACCTGCAATTCAAAGTCGAGTTCATAATTTCCGTCAACTAAATAGGTGGGCAACGCATCACCGCCCACAACCGAGCTTTCGACATAAAACTCAAAAGATTCCTTAAACGCATTTTTAACCCCTTCCAACGTTTTACCCGTTACCACTACTACTCCATTAACTTCGTCCGTTCCGGCGGCGTAAGTATCGCCGCTCCAACTTAAAAACACTTTAATCTTTTCCATCGGCTGTCAGCACTTTTATAGCCTTCTTTACTTTGTACCTTTTCATTGCGCTCCTGGCATTGCTTGACGCTACAAAAATAGTATTAATACTATCATTAGTAAATAATTTTATGCATTAACCACATTTGTTGCTTCCTTGCGAAAAACAACTATCAGGTCAGAAGTTCTGAATCTTAAGTTTTGCTATTGGTGTTTTGGCTCCTCTCATTAAATCTTCAATACATTATTTTTCACTCCCACGGAATAAGCGGCGGCTGCGGAATGTCTAAAAAAACACAAATACTAAACAGGCAGCGCATGTAGTTGTTATGCCGTGATAATTGAAAATACAATGAAGCCAACAATAGCACTAATATCAACAGTAATTCTCTTTTTTTTAACCTTCCCGGTTTCAGCACAGCAACAAGGTGGTGGCGCCGGACGCCCTGGTCAGGGAGGTCCGCCAATCGGAATAGTAACGGGCACCATCGAGGAATTTGGTACGGGCAACCTGATGGAATACGCCAACGTGGTGCTTTTCAGCGTGCGCGATTCGGCAATGGTTAATGGTGCTATCAGCGCCATGGACGGGAAATTTATTTTGGAAAAAGTACCTTTTGGCCGCTATTATCTGGTGGCAAACTTCATCGGTTTCAACAAGGAAACGATTCAGGATATTAGAATTACTCCTCAAAAAACTACAGTCGATTTAGGCGTGATAGAATTGCATTCATCAACCGAAACGCTCCAGGCTGTAGAAATCACCGCCGAAAAGCAACTGATCGAATACCAGATCGACAAGAAAGTAGTGAATGTAAGTCAGGACATCATGGCGCAGGGCGGTACAGCGGTAACGGCTTTGGAAAACACGCCTTCCGTTCAGGTTGACATCGACGGCAACGTAAGTCTGCGCGGAAGTTCATCGTTTACCGTACTCATCGACGGGCGCCCCAGCATTTTGCAAGGCACGGACGCTTTGCAGCAAATCCCCGCCAGCAACATCGAAACCATCGAAATTATCACCAATCCTTCGGCAAAATATGATCCCGACGGAGTAGCCGGCATCATCAATGTGGTTTTAAAAGAAAAATTAGAAAAAGGCCTTACAGGTGTCGTAAACGGATCGGTGGGTAGTAACAACTCCAACAGCCTCGACTTCCTGCTGAATTATCGTTATAATAAATTCAACTTCTTTGCCGGCGCCGACTATAACAACAACCGGCACAAAGGCGAACGAAAATCCATCGACGAAACCTATAACGACGACACCACTTTTTACCGCAGTAATCTTGGCAGCCGCAACCGGGGTCGTGATGGCTATGGTGTGCGGGGCGGCATAGAATATTTTATCACCGACCGTACCGTGATTTCCGCCGAGGGGCGCTTGGGATACTATGACTTCAATGGTGGCGGGACAAGCTATATGCGTCATTACACTCTGCCGGTAACCAGCGAACTCTACAGCACCAACATCAGCGATATGTCGAGAAACGGAACTTATTACAACGGAAAACTTAATTTCCAGCACAAATTCGATAAGAAAGGTCACCAGATTGACATGATGCTCTACTACGCGCAGCGCAACGGCGACAACGATGAAGATCAGAAAGAAACCAATACAGATGCCCAATATC
>CAZTCX010000034.1:0-8360 GCA_964612515.1 uncultured Lentimicrobiaceae bacterium
GAAATCCTTTATAAATGACTTGTCATCCGTAATTCGCCAGTATTGCCAGATGTTGTAGGCGATGGCCAGCGAAACATGCCGTTGCAGCGAACTGTAGTCGTCACCCCACTCGCCCGACACCGGATTGAGATGGATAACCTGTGTCTCCTCGCGGCCATCGCTGCCACTTTGCCACGGAAACATTGCGCCCCGACGCCCGTGTTGCTTAGCATAAGTCCGAGCAGCATCCAGGCGGCGGTATCGATACATCAGCATGGCGCGGGCAGCATCCTTGAAGTGCAGCGCATACAGCGGGAGGATAAATAGTTCATCCCAAAAGATATGGCCACGGTAAGCTTCGCCATGCAATCCACGCGCGGTGATGCTGGCATCCAAATCTTTATTGTGCACGGAAAAAGAAACCATGAGATGGTAAAGGTGCAAACGCAGCAGCTTTTGCGCAAAGCGGTCGCCTTCAATTTTCATATCCAGCTCGTCCCATATTTTATCCCACGCACTGCGGCTTTCCTTGAGCAGCTCCTGATAAGAGCCGGTAACCATCACAGCTACTTTGGCATGATGCAGCGGCTTGTCGGTGTCGTCAGGTTTGGAGGTATAAATGGCCACATTTTTTTCAACTTTTAAAACTTGAAATTTTTCCAGCTTTACGCTGAATGAAGAGGCAACCGTGGATGGGAGAATATCGTTGGTCATTTCAGGATCAAAAGGAATATTATCAACCGACGTTTTAAGGCGTGCTGCCAGCGCAATATCTATGGCTGATTGCGTGGTAGAAACTTGCAGCCAATTTAACATTCCATCGGCTCCAGCTTCACCGGATTTCAAATGATGCTGGTTTAGATCGCGGTAACGCGCCACGCCGTCGTTGATCAGGGCGCCATCGAGCAATGATTTTATCGTGATCGTGCCACTGTAATTGATGGGCGACACGCTATATTGCAGGGCAGCGAGATGTGGGTTGGCCATCGAGGCCATGCGTAGCGACTGGATGAGTGTCTCACGACCTTTGGCGTCGCGGACGGTGAGCACACGCGACAGCTCTCCACTCCTGAAATCAAGGCGTCGAACCATGTCCATAATTTCTATATTATCAATATCCAGCCATTCGTCGTCATCAATTTTGATAGTAATGGGCAGCCAGTTGGGCGCATTAACAAAATCTTCGTTTTCGACATCGCGACCAGCAACTTTTGAAGTTAATCGGTTGTAAAGTCCGGCGATGTAAGTTCCGGGATAATTTACTTTGCCGGCTTTGGCCTCTTCGGGTGCACCGCGCGTACCAAAATATCCGTTACCAACAGCGAGCAATGCTTCGCGGGAACGTTCGCGATATGGATTGTAATCGGTATAAACCAATTGCCAATTGTCTTCTTCGAGGCCTTCGGCAAACCAGGCTTTGATACCTTCGTAACCGATATCGCCAATATCATCTACCACAATGTCGGCGCCATTTTGCTTCAGCGCTTTGTGGTTTCCCTCGCGTGCAATGCCGAGCACCAATCCGAAGTTCCCTTTTCGTCCGGCTTGTACACCCGAAACAGCGTCCTCCACAACGACTGCCTTATCGTAAGGCACGCCAAGATTATCAGCAGCTACCGTAAAAATGTCCGGCTCCGGCTTGCCATGAATTCCCAACTCTGCTGACACCTCACCATCTACACGCGTCTGAAAGCGATCGAGCAGACCGGCAGCCTGGAGCACAGCTTTACAGTTTTTGCTTGAAGAGGCCACGCCTATTTTTATCCCATCCTGCAAAAGTTGATCGATCAGCGCAACCGTGGTGCGATAAACCTCCACCCCGTCGCGAGCAAGCACTTCATTAAAAACCTGATTTTTGCGATTGCCCAACCCGCACACCGTTTCCATTTCCGGCGAATCCTCAGGCGTTCCGTAGGGAATTCCGATACCCCGATGTTCTAAAAAGGACTGCACGCCTTTGTAGCGTGGCTTGCCGTCAACGTAGGGAAGATAATCGCGCTCGTGATCGAAAGGATGAAAAGGTGTGTTGGTTTTGGATGACCAATGCTGTAGAAATTCATCAAACATCTTTTTCCAGGCGGCACTGTGCACAAAAGCGGTTTGCGTGATTACGCCGTCAAGATCAAAAATCACGGCTGAAAAAGTAGATTGTTTCATATTAATGCGTAGTTTTTTATTATCAAAATCAAATGTGAGATCGCCTGCAAAAGTACATCTTCTGGCGCAGAAATGCGTTAGGCCACTCCAGTGTGGCAGCTCTTAGCCAGGAAACTCATGACTTGCGGCAGTATTAAAAAATAGAATATCGTAGCTGGTCATTTCTATAAAAATATTTACAACAAAAAAGGCCGTCTCACAAGATGAGGCGGCCTATTTTATTTTATTAAAGAAAATTCCTAGCCTAAAGCAAAGCGATAGAATTTGGTAACAACCAAATCTTTATCGGTTTTGTGCAAATAATCGCCAACAGATATTTTGCTGTCTTTAACAAAATCCTGGTTGAGCAGTGTGTTTTCTTTGAAGAATTTCACCAGGCGACCCTGTGATATTTTCTCAAGCATGGCTTCGGGTTTACCTTCCTGGCGTGCCAGTTCTTTGCCAATTTCGAGTTCTCTTTCGATGGTCTCTTCCGACACGAAATCTTTGTCGATAGCTACCGGATTCATGGCAGCAATTTGCATGGCTACATCGTGACCCGCTTCGATGGTGCCTTTAACATTTTTGTTAAGACCCACCAAAGTACCGATTTTGTTGCCGATGTGGTTGTAGGCGGCTACGGAAGCCTCAGAGATGGCAGCGTAGGTATCAAATTCCATTTTCTCGCCGGTTTTGCCAATCATATCGTTAAGTTTCTGCTCAACGGTTGCGTCGCCTAAATTAAGCGCAAGCGCTTGTTCAAGAGTTTCGGTTTTGTGCTTTAGCGCCGCTTCGGCGATGCTCCTTACAAAACTTACAAATTCTTCGCTTTTTCCCACAAAGTCGGTCTCGCAGTTTACCATCACCATCACGCCAAAGTCGTGGGTATCGTTGGTGAGCGCAACAACGTAGCCTTCGGTGGCATCTTTGTCGGCGCGTTTGGCGGCTACTTTGGCTCCCTTTTTACGAAGATAATCTGTAGCTTTTTCAAAATCACCGTCGGTTTCCTGAAGGGCTTTTTTGCAGTCCATCATACCGGCACCAGTTTGTTTGCGCAGTTTTGCAACGTCAGCAGCAGTTATGTTTGCCATTTTCAATGTTTTTTATAAGTTATTTTATTCTTTTTTTAATTTAAAAAAAAGAGATTCAGAAAACCTTCCTCCTCTCTTTTGAATCTTTTAATTGGACAAGGCCAATTTATTTTTTGCGGATGGCTGTTCCTTTGCGAGCACGTCTTTCGCCATCTTCAGGGGCATCCTCACTTCCTTCGGCTTTGATACGCGGGCGCTTGGTTGTTTCTTTACTTTTGCCTGACTGCTCTTCGTCCAGTTCATCTTCGAGCTCTTCTTTGGTACGCGTTTTAATTTTGCGTGCTTCTTCTTTTTCGAGCTCCTCTTCCTTGGCGCGTTTGTCTTTGTCCACTTTGCGCTCCATCATTCCTTCTTCGATGGCCTGAACCATGATCTCGATAATCAACGAAATCGACTTTGAGGCGTCATCGTTGGCTGGGATTGGGAAATCGACTTTCTTGGGATCGGAGTTAGTATCGACAATGGCGAAGGTAGGAATATTGAGTTTGCGTGCTTCGGCAATGGCAATGTGTTCTTTAAGAATGTCCACCACAAAGATGGCAGAGGGCAGACGGTTGAGGTCAGAGATGGAACCGAGTTGTTTCTCAAGCTTGGCGCGTTCACGGCCAATCTGGAGACGTTCGCGTTTGGAGATGTTGGTGAAGCTGTTTTCTTCCATCATCTTATCAATCATCGCCATTTTGCGCACCGCTTTGCGGATAGTGGCAAAGTTGGTAAGCATTCCACCGGGCCAACGCTCGGTGACGTAGGGCATGCCCACGCGTTTTACTTTTTCAGCAACAATTTCTTTTGCTTGTTTTTTGGTGGCAACAAACAGGATTTTCTTTCCCGAACGGGTAATCTGTTTTACTGCCGAAGCTGCCTCTTCTATTTTAGCAGCAGTTTTGTAAAGGTCGATAATGTGGATACCATTGCGCTCCATAAAGATGTAGGGAGCCATGTTGGGATTCCATTTGCGCTTGAGGTGTCCAAAATGCACACCGGCGTCGAGCAATTCTTCAAAATTTGTTCTTGGCATTGACTTGTTGGTTTTGTTTACATTCCTATTTATAAAAGCAACCGGCAAGTAGCCCGTGCATTAGCCGGAGTCTTGCCGATTTGGATACTAAACACCTTAATATCCTGAAACTATCGTTTACTGAACTGGAATTTCTTACGAGCGCCTGGCTGACCTGGCTTTTTACGTTCCACCATACGGGGATCGCGACGCAGCAGGCCATTGACCTTGAGCACCGAACGATGCTCGGGCTCCAGTTGAATGATGGCACGTGCCACACCCATACGGAAAGCTTCTACCTGACCTTTAAATCCGCCGCCATCGATAAGGGCATCGATGTCGTATTTGCCTACATTATTGGTAAGTTCCAGTGCCTGACGCGCTACATACTGAAGCGTTGGCAACGGGAAATATTCTTCGAGGCTGCGTTTGTTAATTTTGATATTACCATTGCCGGGTCTGAGGTAAACGCGTGCAACAGCAGTTTTTCTTCTGCCTAAAGCATTGATTACTTCCATCGATTATTTAATTTCATTAGGTTTAACTACTCTTGGTTTTTGAGCTTCCTGCTTGTGCTCGGGGCCTGCATAAACAAACATATTGCGGAACAACGCCCTTCCCAGACGATTCTTGGGTAACATACCGCGCACTGCATTTTCCACAACTGCTGTAGGCTTTTTGAGCATGAGCTTGCGTGGAGTGATGCGACGCTGGCCACCAGGATATCCGGAGTGGCTGATGTATTCTTTGTCGTCCATTTTGTTGCCAGTCAGTCTGATTTTCTCAGCGTTGATGATGACTACATTATCACCGCAATCGGCATGGGGCGTAAAACTGGGTTTGTTTTTCCCACGAAGGATCATCGCTGTGGCAGTGGCCAACCGACCTAAAATCTGATCTTCGGCATCAATGATAACCCACCCTTTGTTGGCGGTTTCCTTGTTGGCGCTTACTGTTTTATAACTTAAGGTATCCATTTATTAATCAGTTAATTCAAGTTCTATCTACACCTTCCCAAATTTGGGGCTGCAAAAGTAGAATTATTTTTTTTGATAAACAAAATAATATTACTAATATCTTTTTTCAATCCGATTACAAGGCACTTTTCAGGTCGGTCAGGAAAGTCCGTATTTTTTTCAAACCATCCACCACGGAGGCTTTTTCGATTACATCCGTCTTATTCTCGGCGAGCTTGTTGCGGGCACCTTGCAAAGTAAAACCACGCTCTTTCACCAGATGATAAATGGTCTTGAGGTTTTCGACATCCGGCGGGCGGAACAAGCGGTTGCCTTTTGCGTTTTTTTTAGGTTTGAGTATGTCAAATTCCTTTTCCCAAAAGCGTATCATCGAAGTACTTACGCCAAGCATATCAGCAACTTCGCCGATGGTGTAAAACATTTTCTCGCTTGGAAGCATCTGAGCTGTATATAATAAGGTATGGCTGACCGAGCCAGTAGAAAATTAGTCGAGCGTTTGCGAAGGACGCTGCGAACGTTCAAGCATCAATTCGTATTCTTCGGGCGTAATGTCGGAGAAGAAATAGTTGATCGGATCGATGGGCTTGTTGTTTTTGTGAACCTCATAATGAAGATGCGGTGCAGTTGATTTTCCGGTATTACCAACTTTGGCAATGATCTGCCCACGTTTTATCTGCTGACCTTTTTTCACAATAACTTTGCTGCAATGGGCATAAAAAGTAGTGTATCCAAACCCATGATCAATCATCACGCTGTTGCCATAGCCACGCTTGGTTCCGCCAACTTCTACCACCACTCCGTCACCGGTAGCGTAAATGTCGGTGCCCACAGGAGCAGAAAAATCGACACCTTCGTGATGCTTCATCACTTTATAAAAAGGATCCATGCGGTAGCCAAAGAATGATGACAAACGGCGCAGGTCTTTGTTGCTCACAGGCTGAATGGCAGGCATCGAGGAGAGGAATTTAGCTTTGTTTTTCGACATCTCAAATACCTCATCAAAGGACTTGCTCTGCACCACCAACTGGCTGGTGATCTTGTCAATCTTTTCGGTGGTGGCTACCAAAATATCGCTGTTTTGAAATCCTTCGAGTTTTGCATAGCGATTTACACCACCAAAACCTGCCTGACGAACGGCGCTGGGAATAGGTTCGGATTCGAAGATGACCCGGTAGATGTTGTCGTCACGATCCTGAATGTCGTTCATTACGGCCACTACGTGATCCATCCGATCGTCGAGCACCTCGTACTGAAACTTCATCTGCGCAAGCTCACGCAATAAGATCTTTTCTTTGGGAGAGTCGAAAAAGCTGTAGGCAACGAATAAAACCAACGTAGCAAAAACTGCTACACCGGCAAGAAAAAGTATAAATCGTCCTAATTGCTTTTTGATCGGACGCTTTGCCCGTTCAAAGGTCAGCGTCAGATGATTGAAGAAATATTTTTCTTTACCCATAAAATATTAAACCGGTTTCTTAAAACTTTAAGCGGGCAAAATTAATCAATTAAACTAATTTTGCAAGCTTTGAAAAACAGAGAGGCAATGATTTATCAACAGCCTATTTAATTTATTATTAATCAATTAAACCTGATTTTCATCATTTATTTAAAAACTATTGCGTTTCATAACGCAAAACTTAAGCACGTTATTTTACTATGAAATCTGCTGATGTAAGACGCACCTTTTTAGACTTTTTTGCTCAGAAACAACATAAAATTGTTCCGTCGGCACCAATGGTCGTCAAGAATGATCCTACCCTGATGTTTACCAACGCAGGCATGAATCAGTTTAAAGATATTTTTCTGGGCAATGCTCCGGTTAAGTATGCCCGCATTGCCGATACGCAAAAATGTCTGCGCGTGTCAGGCAAGCACAACGACCTGGACGAAGTTGGTCATGACACTTACCACCACACCATGTTCGAAATGTTGGGCAATTGGTCGTTTGGTGATTATTTTAAAAAAGAAGCCATTGCATGGGCGTGGGAATTGCTAACGGAAGTTTACGGGCTCAATCCCGATAATTTGTATGTAACAATTTTTGGTGGTGACCCAAAAGAAGGCCTGGCCGTGGACGAAGAAGCGCTGGAACATTGGAAAGCATTCGTACCCGCCGATCGTATACTTCATGGCTCCAAAAAAGATAATTTCTGGGAGATGGGTGATACCGGTCCCTGTGGTCCATGTTCCGAAATACACGTGGATTTGCGTAGTGCCGAAGAAAAAGCAGAAACCCCCGGACAACAGCTCGTCAATAACGACCACCCGCAGGTGATAGAAATCTGGAATCTCGTTTTCATCCAATACAACCGCAAATCCGACGGTAAACTGGAGCCACTGCCTGCCAAACACGTTGATACCGGAATGGGTTTCGAGCGTCTCACTATGGCGCTACAGGGCAAAAAGTCCAACTACGACACCGACGTTTTCCAGCCCATCATTCAAAAAATTGCATCATTAGCAAATGTTACATACGGCCATGAACCAGCCACTGATATTGCAATGCGTGTAATTGCCGACCATCTGCGCGCTGTTTCCTTCGCCATCGCCGACGGACAGTTGCCTGCCAACAACAAAGCCGGTTATGTAATCCGACGCATCCTGCGTCGTGCCGTCCGCTATGGTTTTACATTTTTGGATTTTAAAGAACCATTTATTTACAAACTGGTGCCGATACTGGTGAAAGAAATGGGCGAGTTCTTCCCTGAGATCGTGGCGCAACAGGTGTTGATTGAGCGTGTAATCAACGAGGAGGAGCAATCTTTTCTGCGGACGCTTGCTTTCGGCATCAAACGTTTTGAGCAATACATCGAAAGTCATAAGAATCAGCAAGAAATCGAAGGCGCCTTTGCTTTCGAGTTATTCGACACCTTTGGCTTCCCGGTGGACCTCACCCAGCTCATGGCCCGTGAAAAAGGGCTAACTGTGGATATTACAGGTTTCAATCGCGGACTGGAAGAACAAAAAAACCGCTCACGACAGGCCGCTGAAAAAGATACTGACGACTGGGTAGAAATCCGCCAAGGTAGCGCAGCCACCCGTTTTGTAGGTTACACGCATCTGCAAGCGGATGTTGAAATCTTGAAATTTAGAAAGATTAAAACAAAAAAGGAAACATACTACCAGATCGTACTCAACCAGACGCCATTTTATGCCGAGTCGGGCGGTCAGGTTGGCGAC
>CAZTCX010000034.1:8370-29809 GCA_964612515.1 uncultured Lentimicrobiaceae bacterium
GACCACGGTCGATTGTACAACGACGAAGAGAGCCTCGAAATTAAAGATACGCAGAAAGAAAACGACCTGATTATCCATATTGCCGACAGGCTGCCCAACGACCTTCACGCCGGTTTTACTGCTGAAGTGAATACCGCCAAACGACTGGCAACAGTCAACAACCACAGCGCCACGCACCTGATGCACGCCGCACTCAAGCGCGTACTCGGAACACACGTGGAACAGCGCGGGTCGCTGGTGGACGAAAACCGCCTGCGTTTCGACTTTTCTCATTTTTCGCGTATGAGCCACGAAGAAATTCGCCAAGTGGAGCAAATCGTCAACACCAAAATTCGAGAGAATATTCCACTCGAAGAGCAGTACAACGTGCCCATCGACGAAGCCAAAGCCATGGGAGCCGCCGCTCTGTTTGGCGAAAAATATGGCGAATACGTTCGCGTAATTACTTTCGATCCACAATATAGCATCGAGCTTTGCGGTGGTACGCACGCCGCAGCTACTGGCCAAATTGGAATGTTTAAGATTGTGAGCGAGTCAGCTATTGCAGCAGGTGTGCGCCGCATCGAAGCCATCACTGGGCATCAGGTTGAGGAGCTGCTTTATCAGCAGGAAGATACTCTGGTTCAACTACGTGATGTTTTAAAAAACAACACAGAACCCATTAAAGCCGTGACAACACTCATAGATGAAAAACACACGCTCGAAAAAGAGCTTGAGACCATGAAAAATGAGAAGGTCGATGGGCTGAAACTTACTTTGAAAGAGCGTGCTGAAAAAATTGGAGTCGTAAACTTTATTGCTTACAAGTTGGATGGCGACATGCAAATGGCCAAGAATCTTGCGTTCCGCATGGATGATGTGGTAGAAAACCTGGTGATGGTAATTGGTAACACCATTGGCGACAAAGCCAACCTCTCGGTAATTGTTTCAGAAAGCCTGACTGCCAAGGCTGGCCTCAGCGCCGGACAAATCATCCGTGAGATAGCCAAAGAGATACAGGGTGGCGGTGGCGGACAGCCACATTTTGCAACAGCAGGCGGCAAAAATCCCGCAGGCATCGACAATGCACTACAAAAAGCGAGGGAGATAATTAAGGGATAAACACCCAATTATATCCCCACAAGGGGCGCCCGTACAATATTATTTTATGCTTTGCATGGTTGTGATCGCTTGGCTCGCTGTGGTAATCATATCCCGCATGAGATGGGTGGTGAGGCAGGAATGGATGGGCAGAATGCCAATAAAATCTCCTATTGAAATCTGGCTGATATATTCGGGGGTAGTAAGAATGATGCCGTGTTCCTGCGAAAGCGCCTTCACGTAGCTGTCTTTCCATGGGTTGCCCCAGCCGTTGCCGGTGAGGCTTACAATTTTCCCATAATTTGGGATGCCGTCAGCATTATTTATTGATTCTTTGCTAAGGTGGATGGCGCCACCATAAATTGTTATTTCGTTGCGCAGCTTGTGGATGGCAACCACCGGACAGGCCACTGCTACGGCGATATCGTCGAAAGTGCAAGCGCCGATCTGCTGCTGCATTACATCATAAAAGACAAAGTTTCCAGGACGTATCTCATCCACCCCCGTGAAATCTTCCACAAGACTCATCGATGGTGTGTCTCCCAATGAAATCAAAACTTCTTTGGATTTAGTTGTCACAAAATGCCGGAGCTTATTCAGTGCTTTCACACTGTGGTGATGAATATCGATAACCTGCTGCGGATGGCTCGTGTGGTAGGTATGTCCGTTATGAACTACAAATCCGCAAAAGCGCAACGAAGGCTGCTTATCAATGGTATCCACAAGTCGCTGCACCTGTTCGTGATCTTCTACCAGCACGCCGGTGCGGTGATAGCCAGCGTCGATTTTGATATAAATATCGATGGGGTGCATGGAAGTGGAAGACAATGCCCGGATGGCTTCAATGTTTTCAATTACCACGCTGAGCCGGGTTTCGGAAGCAAGGCTTGCAATGTGATTTATTTCGGCAAGATTTAATGGGAAGGCTATTAGGATGTCATTCCAACCGTGGCTTGCAAAATACTGCGCCATGCTTACTGACGACACGGTGATTTTGGTAGTCCCGCCTTCAGCAAACCACTCCGCAATGGCTGCCGACTGGTGTGTTTTGAAATGAGGCCGGTAAATTACTTCTTGCGCCATAGCCTTCTGCTGCATCCGCTGGATATTGCTGCGGCACTTTTCTGCGTCAAGCAGCAGGGTGGGCTTGGTTAGCTTTTCTAACAAAATATTATAGTTTTACACTAAAGTAGCAGTATCGCCAAAAGCTATTTTACTTTATAATGCTGCGGCAACGAGCGATTTTTCAGCGAAAGCTGGCACCATCTATTGCAAAAGCGATTTTACAATTTCAGAAACAATGCGGTTGTCAGCTTTACCGACGAGTTGTTTGCTGGCAGCACCCATCACCTTCCCCATGTCTTTCGCGCTTTGCGCCCCAGTTTCATCGATGATCCTTTTGACGACAGTGCGAATTTCATCTTCGGACATCTGCTGCGGCAGAAATTCCTCGATGATGCCCGCCTGAAAGAGCTCTTCTTCGGCAAGGTCGGGTCGATTTTGTGTCTTATAAATCCCTGCCGACTCTTTGCGCTGCTTCACCAGGCGCTGCAATAGCTGCAGCTCGACGGTTTCGGGAATTTCGCCCGACGACATGTCTTTGCCCGTTTTGGCTATCAACAAGGCGGCTTTGATGGCGCGCAATGCCTCGAGTTTTTGCTTGTCTTTGGCAAGCATCGCCCGCTTGATCTCATCGTTGATTTTCTCAGCTAAATTCATCTTAAACAGGTTTTAATATTTAAACTAAAAGATTTGGTGCAGGATTTCGGCTGCCCGCAACTCACGTTCAATCCGGCTTGTTATGGATAAACGGGATGTCGTTTTTGTGCAGCGATCCCTCTTCGTTATCATCATCTGCGCTAAGCACATAACGAGCTACATTAGGCTCCGAGGACGACATCACCGGTTTGAGCTGGATATTTTTGCGCACATAGGCAGGGACGTTTTCAGTTTCATCCACGGGCTGCGGTGTAGGCTTTTTGGAAGAGAAAAAGCTAAAACCTTTCAGTTTTTGCACCCGCTCTTCTACCCTTTTCTGCATCATCTCGTGCGAAGGCACATCGTCACTGTGGTCGTGTTCGGTGGGGAAAGCGCCGACAGTATGTTTTATGCGCAGCTTGCCGTTGCCGGAAGCGGTAGTGTCAGTAACATTTTCGACCTGCTTTTGCAAAGGCTGATGCTGGTGACCAAAAAGTGTAGCCTGTTTTGCCTGTTCGACTGGAGCTGGTTTGGAAGCCGTTGGTGGCGTGACAGTCTCAGGCGACTTTTCGGCTTCAGCCGGCTTTTCTTTCTTTATCAACTGCATTTCGGTTATAGGCTCTTCCACTGGAGCAGGCTCGACGGTCATTGGAATTTCCGCCTCCGCTTTTGGTACCTGTTCGCAAGGTAGCGAGTCTTTAAGCTCATAAATGATTTTTTTACGCCCACGATTTAGCGTAGATTCATCGATGTCATCAGGTGATTTAAAACCTGTTGCTATCAGCGTAATGCTAATCTTGTCGCCCAGCTCTTCCTCGTATCCGTTGCCCCAGATGACTTCGGCGCTCTGGCCGGCTTCTTCCTGAATGTAATCGGTGATTTCGGTGACTTCGTCGAAGGTGATTTCTTCTTTTCCTGACGAGATATAGAGCAGGATGTTAGAAGCTCCCTGAATTTTATTATCGTTGAGCAGCGGCGACGAAAGCGCTTCGCGCACAGCGTTACGGGCGCGGTCTTCACCTTCGGCCGTAGCCGAACCCATGATTGCTGTGCCGCTGTCTTTCATCACTGTTCTAACATCTTCAAAGTCCACATTGATGTAGCCGGTGACTGTAATAATCTCAGCGATGCCTTTGGCGGCAATGGTGAGAATGTCATCGGCTCTTCCAAAAGCTTCGGAGAGCTTGAGATTGCCATGGATTTCTCGCAGCTTTTCGTTGCTAATAATGAGCAAAGTATCAACGTGCTGTTTGAGTTCCTCGATGCCTTTTTCGGCTTGCAGACGGCGCTTACGTCCTTCGAACGAGAAAGGAATAGTAACGATGCCAACGGTAAGAATATCCATCTCGCGCGCCAGTTTGGCTATCACCGGGGCCGCTCCGGTACCCGTGCCACCACCCATACCAGCGGTGATAAAGAGCATCTTGGTGTGATTTTCGAGATAGGCGCGGATGTCGTCGAGGGTTTTTTCGGCAGCAGCTTTTCCTACATCCGGAATAGCGCCGGCACCCAGGCCTTTATCGCCAAGTTGTATCTTATTGGGCACCGCACTCAGCTCCATGCTTTGCGCGTCGGTGTTGCAGATGATAAAGTCAACGCCTTTTATTCCCTGACGGTACATGTGCGTTACAGCGTTGCTTCCGCCGCCGCCCACACCCAGGACTTTGATGATTGATGCACGTTGTTTTGGGGCATCAAAGGTTAACATTTCGTCCATAGTTTTTAGGTTTTTTATGTGTGTTTGTTTGTTCATTTCTATTCAGGATCATTTTCAAAGAAGTCTTGTATTTTTTTCAAAAAGCTGCCCTGACGTTTGGGCTTTTCTTCGGTGGCTTTGGATTTTGATTTTTCTTTATTAGCACCCGCCATCGATTTTTCTTCGCGACGCATTTTCATTTCTACCCTTTCGAGGCCTTCTATCACCAGACCGATACCTGTGGCATACATGGGGCTGCTCATCTCTTCGGGGGTATTGCTGGTAAGATGCTCGTTTGGGTACCCAATGCGGGTGTCCATTCCTGTCATAAATTCGGTGAGCTGCGCCACATGTCGCAGCAACGCGCCGCCACCGGTAAGCACAATGCCGGCGATGAGCTTTTTATCATATCCTGAATTTTTAATTTCAAAATAGATGTGCTCGATAAGTTCTTCCATGCGCGCCTGGATGATGCTGGCCAGATTTTTCAGGCTGATCTCTTTTGGAGGACGCCCGCGCAATCCTGGGATGGCTACGATTTCCTCGTCTTTGTTTTCGTTGGCCAAAGCCGAACCAAATTTTATCTTAAGCTCTTCGGCATGTTTACGAATAATGCTGCAGCCTTCCTTCACGTCTTCGGTAAGTGCGTCGCCGCCAAGGGGGATAACGGCAGTGTGACGGATGATGCTGTCCTGGAAAATGGCGATGTCAGTAGTGCCGCCGCCGATATCGACCAAAACAACACCGGCTTCTTTCTCTTCTTCGCTCAGCACTGCCGTAGCCGAAGCTATGGGTTCGAGCAAAAGCTCCACTATTTCAAGCCCAGCCTTTTTAACACATTTATAAATATTTTTTGCAGCCGTAGTTTGGCCGATGATAATATGGAAGTTGGCCTCCAGCGAATTCCCCAACATGCCAATCGGAAGGCGGATGCCCTGCTCGTTATCGACGATGTATTCCTGGGGTATTACTTCGATGATCTCCTCGCCGGGGCTCATGTTCAGATTGTACATGCTGCTGAGCAGTGTATCGATATTGTCCTGGTTAATTTCCACCTCATTATTTTTGCGAATGAGGCTGCCCCGATGTTGCAAACTTTTAATGTGCTGGCCGGCGATGCCCACATTTACATATTTTATTTCTGCCTTCGATTTTTGTTCGGCATCTTCCACAGCTTTTCGTATCGACTGCACGGTATTTTCGATGTTGGAAACCACGCCGCGTTTTACGCCGATAGATTCGGTTTTGCCATAGCCAATCACTTCGACTTTTCCATGCTCGCCGCGGCGGCCAACAATGGCGGCTATCTTGGTGGTTCCGATGTCGAGTCCTACGATGATATTGTTAGATTCCATAGTTCTATTTTTTACAAAAAACCTGATTGGAGTATTTCAAATTTACCACACTGTATCCATCGGGCATTTCTTCCTGGGCTACGCGGTAAAAAGCAAGCAACTTCCTGAATTTGCGTGGCAAATCGTTTACATCGCCAATCAAAATAACATGCAATCCGTCGGCGGGAACCAATTCGATCTCGCCATCGGGGTCAAAATATATTTGGACGATGAGCTTGCTCAGGACAGGATGCGAAGCCAACTGGCTGCAAAGATAATGAAGTGACTCCAGTGGTGTAAGTGGCGCGGCAAAAGGATTATCAACAGTGTATTGTGCATAACTGGCTCCCGTGTGGTAGCTTTCGCTGATGGCGCCACTTGCCACCAGCATTCGCGGCACATAATCGTTGCTCAGTGGAAGCATACTGCCGCGGCGGCTCAGATAAAACCCTTCGCCCGTCTGATTAACAACCCGAACCAATGGTTCTTCCCGTTGGGCTTTGATGCGAATGACGCCGTGGATGGATTTTACAACTTCGGCAGTGCTCAGGTAAGCGTTGTGGCGAAGAATGGATTCGAGCGTATCGGTGTTGATGCTGTCGAGCAATTGTCCTTGCAGCACCCCAAAATGGCTGATGATGATCTGGCGGATTCCCTGCTCGTCGATAAATCCGGCCTGGCAGCTATCCAAAAGATGAATCTCCACCTCATTGCATTTTACGTTGCGATAGTCGGCCAGGGCAAAACCCAACAACACCAGCAGGCCGCCCGTGAGCACCATCCAAAAAATGATATCGAGGATTTTTTTCATGATGATGAAGGTTTTTGATATTTCTTTTCGAGCATATTCTTTATCGGCATCACCAGCTTGTCTATGTCGCCGGCACCGATGGTAAGCAGCAGCTCCGGCTCGGTGTCGTTCAAATATTCAAACAAAGTTTCTTTGTGTACCAGCGCTTTGCGCGGATGATCAATAAGATGATAGATGGTAGCAGAGCTTATGTTTTCGATGGGCTTCTCACGTGCGGGATAAATATCGAGCAACAATATCTGGTCGAGCTCCTCCAGGCTTCTCGCAAAATCTTCAGCAAAATCGCGTGTACGCGAATAAAGATGTGGCTGAAAAATGCCGGTAATCTTACGGTCGCCATAAATAGATTTTATGGAACGTATCAAAGCGCGTATCTCGTTGGGATGATGCGCATAGTCGTCGATGTAGATTACTTCGCGGCTACTGAATTGCTTGTCGAAACGCCGAACGACGCCTTTAAAACCGGCCAGCCCGCTACGCAATTCGTCCTCTGTGATACCAGCTTGCAACGCAATGAATGATGCTGCCACAGCATTTTCGATATTAATAAGGCCGGTGGCTTCCATCTGTAGTTTTTTTATCACACTGCCGGGCATCACCAGATCGAAAACCATAGCAGTGCTGCTATAGCGGATATTGGAAGCGTACACATCTGCGCTGCTGTCTGTCAGAGAATAGGTGAATATCCTTTTCTTTTCCAGCAGATTCCGATGAATCGCTGCATCCTTTTTTACCAGCAATATTCCATCGTCGTCGGTTTGGCTGGCAAATGCATTAAAAGATGTAATAAGATTTTCAGCCTGACCGTAAATATCTAGATGATCGGCATCGGTGGAAGTTATGACGGACATGTGGGGATGCAGACTCAGGAAGGAGCGATCGAACTCATCGGCTTCGGTTACAAGCCACGGAGATTCGGAGGCGTAGAAAAAGTTGGTGTCGTAGCCTTTGGCAATGCCGCCCAACAATGCCGTGCAGCTAAGTGCCGACTGCCGCAGCAGATGCGCTATCATGGTGGAAACGGTAGTTTTTCCATGCGTTCCGGCCACAGCAATGGTTTTGTAATGCATGCTCACATTACCCAGCAATTGCGCCCGTTTTACGATTTTAAAGTTATGATTTTGGAAATATTTTAACTGCCGGTTTTCACTGTGAATGGCGGGAGTAAGCACCACCAGCGTGGTGGCAGCATCTCTAAATTCTGCCGGTACCAGCGCAGGATTATCTTCAAAAACTACCGAAATACCTTCTTCCGTGAGCTTTTCGGTAAGCCTTGTGGGTGTGCGGTCGTAGCCTGCCACATGCTTGCTTTCGTGCATCATGTAACGAGCCAGCGCCGACATGCCAATGCCACCGATACCCAGAAACCAGATATTTTGATACGCTTTAAACATTCTTTTTCTTTTGTACTAATTTCAGGATTTCATCGGCAATTCTGCCAGCGGAATCCTGAACTGCATTTTTCTTAATATTTACCGACAAGGTGCGCTGCTGGTCATTGTCACCGATCAGCTCCACAGCTATTTTACCCAGTTCCTCTCCTGCTTTTGCATCCGGCAAATGGATGGCTGCCTGACGCTCCGCGAGGGATACAGCATTTTTTGTCTGATGATCTTCTGCAGCCGTTGGCAACGGAATCAGGATACACGGCTTGGCTACAGCGCTCAATTCCGAAATGGCAATGGCGCCGGCACGCGAAATCACCACATCGGCAGCAGCATACGCCAGCTCCATGCGATTGATAAAAGCATGCACTTTAAAATATTTTCTCTCTTCTCCGGGAAGCAACGCATCAATCGTTTGCTGCGCCCAGTCCGACTGCAGCGGTCCGGTTTGCCAAATCATCTGAATATTATGACCGGCCAATATTTTAAGGTTCTTAGCCAAAGCTTCATTTATCGAACGCGCTCCCTGGCTGCCGCCCACCACCAGGATAGTTTTTCTTTTAGCGTCAAGCGCAAAAAATTCAATTGCTTCGTTGCGTTTGCCTTCAATCTGAATCACTTTGCTGCGGATGGGATTGCCGGTGAGGATTATCTTTTCGGCGGGGAAATACTTTTCCATTCCGGGATAAGCCACACAAATTTTAGCTGCCTTTTTTGCCAACAGGCGATTTGTGACGCCGGGCAATGAATTTTGTTCCTGCAGCACGGTAGGAATTCCTTTGCGTGAAGCCATTTTCAGTGTCGGGCCGCTGGCATAGCCGCCCACTCCTACCACCACATCCGGACGAAAACGGCGGATAATTGCGGCAGCTTTGTTAAGGCTCGACAGGAGTTTAATCGGAAACATCAGGTTGCGCCACGAGAGGCTCCGCTGAAAGCCGCTGATCCACAATCCTTGAATTGCGTAACCGGCTTCCGGCACCTTCTGCATCTCCATGCGGCCCTCGGCGCCAACAAAAAGCAGTTGCACACCGGCTACTTTCTGCCGGAGCGCATCAGCAATTGCGATGGCAGGAAATATGTGTCCGCCCGTGCCACCGCCGGAAATTAATATCTTAGGTTGCTGCAGCATAAGCTATGTTTTCAGTTTTAATTACTTCAGCCGATTTGGCCTGCTCTATCGAACGGCTCACACTCAAGATCATTCCTATCCCGATACACGAAAACCAATAGGAAGTTCCGCCCATCGAGATAAAAGGCAACGTTTGTCCGGTAACGGGAAGCAGGTCCACCGCCACACTCATATTTATCAATGCCTGAAATACCATCATAAAGCTGATGCCGATAACAAGGTAGCTTCCAAACTTCATCGGGCAGAGACGCGCTATCTTTATCGACCGGAAGAGGATAATGAGAAACATCAGCAGGATAATCCCCCCGCCCACCAGACCGTATTCTTCGATGATAATGGCATACACATAATCGGAGTAGGCGTGCGGAAGATAATTGCGCTGGGTGCTTTGTCCGGGTGCCAGCCTCACCAGTCCGCCTTTGGCAATGGCCGTCTTACTTTGTAGCACCTGGTATTCCTCTGCATTATCATCAAAATGACTGACGATTCGGTTGTTCCAGGTATTTACGCGCGGCATCAGTTCCGGTTGAATGGCAGCCACTCCCAGCAACAGCAAAATGCCTACAATGGCCGACCCCGCAAGTATTCCTAAATGCTTGATATTTACCCTGCCAATAAAAAGCAAACCCATGCTGCCAGCAAACATCAGCGCAGCAGTGGAAAGATTCATCGGGAATATCAGCCCGCACATCAGGAGCACCGGGAGAATGGCCCAGAGGAAACTCCTGCCGTTTTTGATCACATTTTGTTTCTTAGCCAGAAAGCGCGCCAAATACATGATCAGCGCAAGCTTTGCCAGGTCAGAAGTTTGGAAGGTTATTTCGCCAATCAGCGGCAAATGAAACAGCAAATAACGGCGGGCACCATTGATAACCGGCCCCCACATTAGCGTGGCAATGAGTAACGGGATTGATATCCAAAACAAAAGTTGTCCCGAATATGAGAAGTATTGATATTTACTACGATGGATCAGCAACATAAAAAATAATCCCAGGGAAACCGTGATAAGCTGTTTCACCAGATAATACTCTGTATTTCCGTTGTGCTGAAGCCAGGCCAGCGAGCCGGTGCTGCTGTAGATAGCCAGCAACGACACCACTGACAGCATGATTGCCAGTACCCATATTACCTTGTCGCCCTGTATGTATTTGCTAAGCATTTTCGGTTCTAAATTTTATTTATTAAAATAATCCTTTTTTAAAGATTTACAACTGCCTTCACGAATTGGTTTCCACGGTCTTCGTAATTATCAAACAAATCGAAACTTGCGCATGCCGGCGAAAGCACCACGGTGTCGCCCTTTTCCCCTAAATCGTACGCCATCTGCACGGCTTGTTCCATGCGTGTGGTTTCAAGAATGGTGGAACAATACGGAGTCATGCTTTCGATGAGATTTCGGTTATTAATACCCAGACAAATTATGGCTTTCACCCTTTGCTGAACGATCGGAATTAAAGCTTCGTAGTCGTTGCCATTATCGCGACCGCCGGCGATCCAAATCACAGGAGCACTTTCATTTTCGAGGGCATACCAGGTAGAGTTTATGTTGGTAGCTTTGCTATCGTTCACGAAGCGGATGCCACGGATACTAGCCACAAATTCGAGCCGGTGGCCGGAGCCTTGAAAATGGCTGAGACTTTCTTTGATGCTCTCTTTGCGCACCTCACCCCATCGCGCCATAGCGGCGGCGGCCGTAGAAAGATAAACCGTTTTCCGGCCACTAAGTGATAATTCCTGAAAGGTCATTACCATTGTTTTTGTTTTTTAAGATTCATAAAAATCATTGTCATGGGTTTTTTTTATCTGATTTTTAATGTGATCACTGTTGATACCGCCAGTATAATTCCGACGATGAAAAAGCGCAAAACGATCTTCGGCTCGGCATATCCAAGCACCTGATAATGATGGTGCAGCGGCGACATGCGGAAGATGCGCCGGCCAGCGCCATATTTTCGTTTTGTAAATTTGAACCAGCTCACCTGCATCACCACCGAAAGACTCTCGGCCAAAAAGATTCCACACAAAATGGGGATGAGCAGCTCTTTGCGCAGCATAATGGCAAACACCGCTATGATGCCGCCCAACGCCAGCGAACCGGTATCGCCCATAAAAACCTGCGCCGGATAGGAGTTGTACCACAAAAACCCGATGCACGCGCCCACAAAAGCGCTGATGAAAACCACCAGCTCGCCCGTATCGGGGATGTACATAATGTTGAGATAATTGGCAAAAAAGATGTTGCCAGACACGTACGCAAAAATGGCCAATGTACCACCGATGATAGCCGAAGTTCCCGTAGCCAGACCGTCCATGCCGTCAGTGAGGTTGGCGCCATTGGACACAGCCGTGATAATGAGAATTACCGCAGGGATGAAGATCAGGAAAGTCCATTTACCAAAACCTTCGCCCAGCCAGGTGAGAAAAATCGAATAATCAAACTCATTATTTTTTACAAAAGGGATGGTCGTCTTGGTGCTCTTGGTCAACTCCTGGCTAAAAAGTATCGGTGTAGCATTGATTTTATCAAATTTCTCGGGCATACTTTCGATGAAAGATGTTTCCAACACTTTTTCGCGGATTACGATATCGGTGTTGAAATACATCATCGATCCGATAAAAATGCCAAGGATCACCTGACCAAGGATTTTGAAGCGCGCCGCAAGTCCATGTTTATCTTTTTTAAAAACCTTGATATAATCATCAATAAAACCAAACATGCCCAGCCACACGGTGGTGATGAGGATCATGATGATGTAGATGTTGTCGAGCTTGGCAAAAAGCAAGGTAGGAATCAGGATGGCGCCCAAAATAATAAGTCCGCCCATGGTAGGCGTGCCCTGTTTTTCCATCTGGCCGTCGAGACCCAGGTCGCGGATGCTTTCGCCAACCTGTTTTTTCTTTAGAAAATTGATCAGTTGTTTGCCAAAAAGTAGCGAGATGACCAGCGAGGTAATCACCGCCGCACCTGCCCGGAAGGAGATAAACTCGAAAATCCCGGCACCCGGGAAATCAAAAGCCTGATTCAGATATTTAAAAAGATAGTAAAACATGCTTCATTTTCGGCTACAGCCGAATGGTATTATTTGATGATTTCCTTTTCGTTGTTCAAATATTCTTCCAGTACCTCGCGGTCGTCGAAGTGATGGCGCTGGCCATTTATTTCCTGATAAGTTTCGTGTCCTTTGCCAGCCACCAGGATGATGTCGCCTTTTATGGCAATCATGCAAGCAGTTTTGATGGCTTCGCGGCGGTCGGAAATTTTCACTGTTTTGCGACGATCCGCTTTAGCTACCCCGGCTTCCATTTCGTTGATGATTTCCATCGGGTCTTCATCGCGCGGATTGTCGCTGGTAAGAATCACCCGGTCGCTCATTCGGCTCACCACCTGCGCCATCACGGGGCGTTTGGTGCGGTCGCGGTTGCCACCGGCACCCACAACAGTTATCAGATGCTCACCGCCCTGGCGTGTAGCATGAATCGTTTGCAGCACATTGGTCAATGCGTCGGGCGTATGCGCATAATCCACAATAGCCACAATACCTGAGGCAGAAGGCACCACCTGAAAGCGTCCTTCGGCTGGCTGTAGCTCGCTGAGAATTACAAGTACCTTTTCTTCCGGCTGACTGTCGAGCATGGCGGCGCCGTAGGTGCCCATCAGGTTGTAAGCATTAAAAGCACCGGTGAGCCGTGTGTAAATATCGTGTTTCCCGACACGCAGGAAAAGTCCTTCAAAAAGATTTTCCAAAATTTTCCCCTTATAATCCGACGGGCTTTTGAGGCTGTAAGTAGCTTTTTGCGCACGCGTATTTTGCAGCATCACCGAGCCATTGCGGTCGTCGCTGTTGACCAAAGCGAAAGCGTCAGCCGGCAATTGGTCGAACAATTTCTTTTTAGCTTTCAGATAATTATCGAAAGTGAGATGATAATCGAGGTGATCGTGGGTGATGTTGGTAAAGATGAGGCCGTGGATGTGCAATCCGGCGGTGCGATGCTGTTCGGCAGCATGCGAGCTGATCTCCATAAAACAATATTCGCAGCCGGCATCGGCCATCTGACGCAGGTTGGCATTGATCTGTAAAGCGTCGGCAGTAGTATGTGTGGATGCATTTCGCTGGTTGCCAATGCGGTTTTCTATGGTTGAAAGCAGGCCACAGGCAAAGCCCAATTTGCTGTAAAGCTGATGCAACAAGAAAACCGTGGTGGTCTTGCCATTGGTGCCGGTTACGCCGATAATTTTCAAATCCTGCGACGGATGATCGTAAAAGGCAGCAGCCACATGTCCGAGCGCTTCCGCTGAATTATCCGTCAAAATAAAGGTGGCGCTTTCGCGCAAATGATCGGGCACTTGTTGACAGATAACAGCTACCGCTCCCTGGCTAATAGCTTTTTCGATGTACTGATGCCCATCGGTGCGGGTTCCAGCCACAGCTACAAACAAACCTCCTGCTTCGACGCTGCGCGAGTCGAACGCTACAGAATTTATGCTGAGGTCGGTGCTGCCGATGGTCTGGCGGATTTTAATGCCGGTGATGAGTTGCTGCAAGGTTTTCATATCTCCAGATTTAGATAGATGTGATCGCCTTTGCGAAAAACGTAGCCTGGCTCCAGCGACTGGCGCTTTACCAAACCGCGGCCTTTTATTTTTACCACCAACCCAATATTTTCAAGCATGAAAATAGCGTCGCCGGCACTTAGTCCGCTTACGTCGGGAATTTGTTCCACCGTTATCTGTTGGCCAAATTCAGCCATCTTGAGATGTCCTTGCATTAGTTCTTCATTGGCTCCAGCCAAAAAAGGAATCAGCTTGTCGCAAATGGTATCGGCAGCAGTTTCGGTAATGGTTTCGAGATATGCATTGTAGTCGGCCGGATGGATGTCGAGATCGAGCGAATAGACGATGTCGGCAATTTCTTTGAAAACCGGTGCTGCCACCTGCGAAGCATAATAGCCGCCTTCTTTCGGGCGATAAATCATTACGATGCACGAATATTTGGGATTGTCGGCGGGGAAATATCCAACAAAAGATGCATTGTATTTTGCGATGTAGCGTCCGTTTTCGTTCACTTTGGCGGTGCCCGTTTTACCGGCAATTTTATACACTGCATTTTTAACATTGCTCCCGGTGCCGTGATCCACAACGCCTTCGAGGTATTTGCGGGCGGTGGCGGCAGTTTTCGCCGAACAAATTCTCTTTTTTATAATCTCTGGTTCAAAAGTCTTCATGACAATTCCCGATTCGCTCACACTTTTGACCAGGCGCGGGCGCACCATCACACCGTCATTTGCTACAGCATTATAAAAGGTAAGCATTTGAAGTGGCGTCACGGTAAGCTCATAGCCTATCGACATCCACGGAAGTGTAACCTTGGACCAATACTTATTGTCAGGATTTTTGATGCTGGGCGTCGGCTCGCCGGGAATGTTGATGCCCGTTGATTCCATTGGGAAAACTTTCTGTAAGCCTTTATAAAAATCCCATTCGCGTCCATTGTAAGCATCATAAATAATTTTGGAAACACCAGCGTTCGACGAATGCACCAGACATTCTTCGGGCGTAAGCCAGCCGCTGGCCTTGATCCTATGCGAATCGCGCATGGTCCTGTTGTGAAAAACGATGTTCCCGTTGCCGATGTTGATAGAGTCGATGCGCTCAAGCACACCATCTTCCATCGCCACCAAAAACGAAGCAAGTTTAAATGTGGAACCGGGCTCGATGGCTTCGCCCACGGCCAGGTTGTACATCTCGTTATAAGTGCCGGTAGCCGGGTCAAAGTTGAGGTTGGCAATGGCTTTTATATCCCCGGTTTGCACTTCCATTAAAACAACAGTACCTTTTTCGGCATCGTGCAGGCGGAGCGTCCGCATCAGCGCCGACTCAGCCACATCCTGAAGGTGCGTGTTGATGGTAGTGATGATATCTTTACCATCAATTGGTTCGACATTGAGTTCGTTGTAAACAGGTTTCCAGGCGCTGTTGGCCATGCGCTGCTTGAGCTGGCGCCCAGATTGCCCCTGCAGGTAATCGTTAAAAGAGCCTTCTAACCCGACCATCAATGAATCTTTGCTGCTAAGCAGCACGTAGCCGATGGTGCGTTTTGCCAAAATTCCAAAAGGATATTCGCGGCGCGTGGTGCGCTCGGCGATGAGGCCACCGCTGTATTTGCCTCGATTGAAAATAGGCATACGCCGGATTTTTGCCAACTGGTCGTAAGTAACGTTTTTCTGAATTGCAAGATATCGGTTTCCCGATTTGCGCCCATTGATGAGCCATTGCTTGTAGCCCCAATCCGTGCGGTCACCAAACATATTTGCCAACCGCGACGCAAGAAAGCCTACACTGTCGTTGAATAATTTGTCGGGGATAAGATCGGAAGCAACATCCATCCTGATCTCGAATATTGGCACCGAAGTGGCCAGCAGGCTGCCGTCCGTGGCATAAATATTTCCGCGCATCGATTCCGAATCAAAAAACCGAAAGTCCATTTTTTGCGCATTGGCTCTTAGTTCGCCGCCCTCAACAAACTGAATTTTTATCGCTCTACCAATGATTAACACGCCCACCAACAGCATCAGGATAAACACAAAATAGGTACGCCCCATGCTTTGCTTGCCGGGACCACGCTGTGTTTGTTCTGATATGTCTTTCTGCTGGCTCATCTGTTAAATCGTTGTTATGGTTTTATAAATATTTTCTTCGGCGGTTCCACGAGCGGCTTTATGCCTTTGGGAGCGAGTTTCTCGGCCAGATAGGAAGAGCGGTTTTTCTCATAAAGCTTCGTCTTCATGTGGTGATAATTAAAACTCAGCTCTTTATTGATGTTGGCAACTTGCGAAATCCGGCGATTTTTTGTGTCAGCATGGTGGCTGTTTCCAATGTAAATCAATGCGAGCGCTGCAAGGAAAATGACGAAAACCATGCGTTTGAAGATGTCTTTCCTATTGAGAAATGACCCGTCGAGCAGTGCGTGCAGGAACCTGAGAAAGCTAAAGTGTCCGATACGACGCATGCCGCGCAGTCGCAAACGTTTTGGATCTTTTACTTCGCCTTCTTTAGTCTCCTTTATTTTATTTACCAGTGGCGTCATGATCAATGTTTTAAAGCTTTGGAAGCAATGCGCAGGCGGGCACTCCGCGAGCGGCTGTTTTCCTGTTGCTCAGCATCCGAAGGCATAATTGGCTTTCGATTTATAGCCTGAAAAGGTGACGACGGGTTGCCAAAAAAATCTTTTACTATCTCACCTTCAAAATTTCCGGCACGGATGAAATTCTTCACCAGACGGTCTTCGAGCGAATGGTAGCTGATAACTACAAGTCTGCCTTCCGGGCGAAGTACCTGCGCCGATTGCTGCAGAAATGCTTTAAGTGCCTCCAGCTCGCCGTTGATCTCGATGCGCAGCGCCTGCATCAGACGGGCATAGAACTTATTCTCTTTGCCGCGCTGGGCAAGATGCTGCGTGGCCTCCTGCACCTGTCCGAAGGTGGTGAGCTTTTGCTGTTCGCGCTTTTGCACCAGCACTCTGGTGATGGCGCCCGCATTCGGTAGCTCACCATAATTCCTGAAAAGGGCAGTCAACTGCTCCTCCTCGTAATTATTTAAAACCTCCTGTGCCGAAAGCTGCTGATTCTGGTTCATGCGCATGTCGAGTGCTTCCAGCGAACGGATCGAGAAACCACGATCGACTTCGTCAAACTGATGTGAGCTTACACCCAGATCTGCCAGAATACCGTCAACCGGAATTGCCTGGTGATATTGAAGAAAGTTTTTTAGAAATTTAAAATTATGATGTATCAAAACCAGGCGTTCATCATCGATGCGGTTGGCCAGCGCGTCGGCATCCTGATCAAAAGCAATCAGTCGTCCGCCCTGCAACCGCTCAAGAATGGCACGCGCATGACCACCACCGCCGTAGGTAACATCCACATAAGTGCCACCCGGCCAGATATTGAGTCCGCTGATGCTCTCTTCCAGAAGTACCGGCTGGTGATACATACCCTTTCGTTTTAATTGTTTGGATTGTTTTGGTTACCCATGACCTCTTCGGCCAAAGCTTCAAAGTTGAAATTCGTCGTGTCCACCGACTGCTCGTAAGCTTCGGTATCCCAAATCTCCAGGATATTAATGTTACCGTTGAGCGTAATGCTTTTTGTAAGGTTCGCGAAGGTTATCAATTCATTGGGCAGATTGATGCGACCCATATTGTCCACCTCCACGAAGCGCACACCAGCCAGAAACCGACGGATAAATTCTGCATTTTTCTTTACAAACCGGTTGAGCTGGTTTATGTCTTCAAGTTTTTTATCCCACTCGGGCTTCGGCCAAAGCTCCAGACAACGTGAAAAGACGCTGCGCTTTACGTAGAAACCGCCGTCGCTACCCGCAAGCAGGTCGCCCTTGAGCTTGCCCGGAAGCAGCACCCTGCCTTTGTTGTCGAGTTTACATTCGTATGTGCCTGTGAGAAACATGTTTTCTTAATTAAAAATCAAATTTAGATATGTTTTACCACTTACCTCTACCTTGTTAATAACTTTTCCCACTTTTTCCCACCAAAGAATTCATTTACAAACGCTGCAAGCTTCTCCAATCGTATGATTTAAGAGTTTTCTTAAAAATATTTAATTCGGAAAAAATGTGGGGAAAATGATGATGTACAGACGCGCTGCATCGCGTCTCTTTTTAAACCATAGACGCGATGCATCGCGTCTCTACCATTTGAACCATAACAGAAAAACCATCTTTTGACATCCAATCTTAGTGGCTTTTTATTAATAAAAGAAAAACAAAAATGGACACCCACCCACGAATACAGCAGCTCCGGAAAGCCAACTGGATTTTTTTTGAAACAAATCTGATTGAATATCCTTAGTTTTGTGAATTCTTAGCGAAAGCTCATGCAGGACGAACAGAATGACATAAAAATCACACCGCACTTTATCGATCTGGAAAAGGTGATTGGCGGCAAAAGCCCAAGGCTGCTGAAGGTAATGCCACGCTTTTTGATCTCGTATCTCAAGCGGGTGATCCATCAGACGGAGCTTAACAGCGACATCTGGGATAACCGCGACATTTTTGGTGTTGATTTCGCCACCAATATTCTGGCTTCTTTTGGCGCCATTGTGAGCTCCTCCGGGCTGAGCAATCTGCCACAGGAAGGCAAGCAAATACTGGTAAGCAATCATCCGCTGGGTGGCCTCGACGGAATGTCGCTGATGAGTGAGGTTGGAAAAGCACGGCGCGACATTATTTTACCCGTCAACGATCTGCTGCTCTATCTGCCCAACCTGCGCGAACTTTTTATCCCGGTGAACAAACACGGCAGCAATGCCGAAAACATCCGGCTCTTCAACGAAGCCTTTGCCTCCGAAAGTCTCATCGTTTATTTTCCCGCCGGACTGGTTTCGCGTAAAAATAAAGGAGCCATCAAAGACCTGGAGTGGAAAAAAACATTTCTGACCAAAGCGCAGAAATTCGGTCGCGATATCATACCGACCCACGTCTCCGGAAAAAATACCGACTTCTTTTATAATCTTGCCAACTGGCGCAAACGTTTAAAAATAAAAGCCAACATTGAGATGTTGTATCTGGTGGATGAGATGTACAAACAAAAAGACCAGACCGTACACATTACTTTTGGCGAGCCGGTGCCCATTGGGTATTTTGACAAACAACATACTGCTTCACAATGGGCGCAGTTGCTGCGCGAATATGTGTATGCGCTGGGCGCTGGCGAGAAAAAGAATTTTACAGAATGGCACAAAAGCAACAAAATAAAACACGCATAAGAAAATGGAAGAATTGATCCCAAAAATCGACAGTGCGCTGCTGAAAAAAGAGCTGACCAGAGACAAGTTTGTGAAGAACACAAATTTTGGGAAAAACGAGATATATATCATCGACGAGCAGTCGGCGCCTAACGTGCTGCGCGAGATAGGAAGACTTCGGGAAGTTTCGTTTCGGGCGGCGGGCGGCGGCAGCGGAAAAAGCATCGACCTGGACCGCTACGACACCGGCGCGAATGCCTTCAAGCAGCTTCTGGTATGGAATCCTGAAAATGAGGACATCGTGGGCGGTTACCGCTTTGTGCATTGCAAAGAGCTGCCCATCGACGAACAGGGGCAGGTGCAGACGCCGACATCAAAACTTTTTCATTACTCCGAAAAGTTTATCCGCGAATATATCCCCGTGACCATCGAGCTGGGGCGCTCCTTTGTGCAGCCCGAATATCAACCGTCGCGCAACATGCGAAAAGGAATCTACTCGCTCGACAACCTTTGGGACGGCCTGGGCGCGGTAGCTACAGAAAATCCGGACGTCGAATATTTCTTTGGTAAGATAACCATGTACGCCCACAGCGATCTGCTGGCACGCGAAGCAATTGTGTATTTCTTGCGGAAAAACTTTCCTGATCCCGACAAGCTGGTGGTTCCGCACGATCCGGTGGAGCTGAAGACGCCGGTGCAAGTTTTTGAGAAAATCTTTACCGGCCAAACCTACGACGAAAACTTTAAGCTTTTGCAGCAATTTGTGCGTCGCCACAACGAAAACATTCCGCCATTGGTGAACGCCTATATGAACCTCTCATCGACGATGCGCTTTTTTGGCACTGCCATCAACCATGGCTTTGGTGAAGTGGAAGAATCGGGCATTATTTTAAAAATCGGCGATATCTATAGCGAAAAGAAAGACCGGCATTTATATGGGATCGTGAAATGAGGATAGAAGGGAGTGGAAAAGAGAAGTGAGAGGGAGAGACGAAGAGAAGGAGAGAATGTTTTAATCAATATAAAACGATTGGCGTATATGGAAATAAAAGAATCAAAGTTTGTGATGAGCAACAGCGACCATCGGCTGTGTCCGCCACCGGTGCTGCCGGAGTTTGCTTTTATCGGCCGTAGCAATGTGGGCAAGTCGTCGCTGATAAATATGCTGACCAAGCGCAAGAATCTGGCGCGTACCTCGGTACAGCCGGGCAAAACGCAGCTTATCAACCATTTTCTGATCGACGACCGCTGGTACCTGGTGGACCTGCCGGGATATGGCTACGCCAAAGTTTCCAAAAAAAACCGCGCCCAGTGGCAACGCATGATCGACGGCTATTTGACGCACCGCATCAACCTGATGTGTACCTTTATTCTTGTGGATCTGCGCATCGAACCCCAGGCCAACGACCAGGAGATGATAGATAAATTTGGTGCCAACCAGTTGCCTTTTGCCCTCATATTTACAAAGGCTGACAAGCTCAAGCCCGCCGAAGTAACTGCCAACTTTGAGCTATACAGGCAGTCGCTGCTCGAGCGCTGGGAAGAGCTGCCGCCCATGATTATCACCAGCGCCGAAAAAGCCACCGGACGCGACGAGGTGCTTGCTTTTATAGATGAAACCCGAAAAGTATTCGATGCAGAAACCATTGCACGAAGTTTGGGAAACCGGTAAGAATTTTCGTATCCAAATTCGATTTCACTTTTAAAATAAAAACTACAGAAATTGTACTTTTGTGGAATGAAAACATTAATGGTTGATATTGAAGGTGCCGATAATTTGCAGGCTTTTTTGCAAGTTGTCAAAAAACTAAACTTCGTAAAATCGGTTAAGCTGGTCAATCCTGATAAGCAAGAACCGAATACTTCGTCGGCTAATGAACCCCTTAAGGAATATTCCTGGACAAATCCATCCCGGCCTGCCTCAGAAACTGAAGTTGATCTTTTGATTGACACAATGGAAAGTTCGGAGGGAGAGTATGCCACGGATGAAGTCAGGCAAAAGATGAATCAATGGATAGCCGAAAAGTCAAAATAACCTGGAAGCCGGAAGCACTTGAAGCACTGCAAAATATCTACGAATACATTTGGGATCGCTCCCCACAAAATGCCGAAAATTTTATTGAACTTTTGATAGATTTCGGAGATAGCCTTGGTGATTTCCCACAGAAATATATTAAATGCCGCCACAATAAATTTAGCACAAGAAATTACAGATGCGCTTTTCAAAAAGAATTGGATTTTTCTAATCAAAACTTCACCTGCCGAGTTGATTATTTATAACATCATCCATGCAAAAGCGATTCTCTGATTTCATAATTTGCCAATCAGTCACCCGGTGAATCCCGCTAAAGCAGCGTGCTAAAGTTCAAAATATCGCTCGGCTGTTTAAGCAAGTCACCAAGTGATTTTCAGGATGCGCTCGCTGAGGATGTAGTCAGGGTTTCACTTTGAGTGAAGCCCTGACTTTGTCTTGCGTTTGTGCTTAGTCAGGGCATGACTTGAAGTCATACCCTGACTGGCCCCTGACTATCCTGTTTTAACATA
>CAZTCX010000035.1:0-29027 GCA_964612515.1 uncultured Lentimicrobiaceae bacterium
AACAGAACAGAACAGAACAGAACAGAACAGAACAGAACAGAACAGAACAGAACAGAACAAATAAAACATACCTACCTCTGCTACTTCAAAGTTGCATTTTCCCGACTGAAGTATCCTCCATAATCAGGTTGACAACTCTCGCTAAAAACCGATTTCTTTTTCAAAACATCATTATTTCTAAACTTTTAAAATCTTATCTCTATGAAACATATTTATTTTTTAATAGCTGCCTTTTTGATTTTGGCGTCAGCAGCAAATAAGCAGGTTGTTGGACAACCACCTGGCTCTTCTGAACCCCTCATCATCAGCAGCGACACCTGGTTTACGGGCGAAATATTTGCCTGCAACGACATTATTGTGGAACCGGGGGTAACACTAACCCTGTCGTCGGGGTGCATCCTGCACATGCCGGCAGACCATAAAATTGTGGTGCAACGACAGGCAAAATTATTCGTAGTGGGCGCTACTATTACCAACAGCGGCGATGGCTACTGGGAAGGCATAGAGGTGTGGGGCAACAACAATGCGTCGAACCTGTTTTTTCAGGGATATGTCAGACTAATTTATGGTGGTGCGATTTCAAATGCCAAATGTGCTTTTAAAGCCACCAGAATACGCGAAAACAGCGATGATACGATGTGGGAATATTCAGGCGGGGTTGTACGGGTTGATGACGGTAACCTGATTAACAATACAGTAGCAGCCTGGTTTTATCCTTATAGCGCAGGGTCGTCCTTCAGCGAATTTATGAATTGTAACGTAACCATCAGCGATGACTACAGCGGTGCCACACCACCCGATGCGATTTTTAAATTGCAACTCATCAATGGTATTGGTTTTACCAATGTAATCCTTGCCGACAACCGAACGGCTGCTCCTATGGTACTTACCGGCATAGAAGCCACAGGCTCCTCATTTACCGTAAAAGGAACCAACAATGCGGGCGTTTATACCACTACTTTCAGTAACCTGTTGTACGGCATCAAGGTGCTGGGTACCCAGCCACTTAACAAGGTAACAGTAGAAGAATGCGGATTTTACAACAACGTACGGGGCGTTTATACCTCAGGTACAACCGGAGACAAAATAGTGCTGTGCCACTTTGAACCCTGGCAAAATGCAAGCCCCTTTTATGAGAACTACGGGGTGTATCTCGACCAGTGTACCGGCTACCAGGTAGAAGAAAACAGCTTTATCAACCCACAGCCTTCGGTGCGGCGGGGCAATGGCATTGTGATAAACCGCTCGGGAAGCGACCCCAACGAAATCTATCGCAACATTTTTACGGGGCTTGACTACGGCATTGTAGCACAAAACGAGAACCGGAGCCGCAGCGGCCTCACCGGCCTGTGCATAAAGTGTAACGACTTTGATGTGTGCAACAACGACATCGTGATCACGATCCCCACTGGCCTCGAAACGCCCGAACAGGGTATTGCCGCCCACCAGGGCGGCGGTACCTCCGATCCTAAAGATATGGCTGGCAACCTCTTTTATATCGAAAGCCCCGTAGCTGATGGCGACTTTGACGACATTAACAACCAGGCCAATCATATAATTTACTATGTTCCTAATAATCCGTTACCCTCAAATCCAAGACTAATACCAGTGGATTATACACATAGTTCAGTTACCGTGATTAGAGTTATTAATAACTGGACTTTTGAGGATGGTTGCCCATCTCATCTTGGAGGCGGTGGTGGCATCGGAAGCGGCGACAATGAAGGCTTGCTTGCCGTTATAAATGAAGCTGCCGGTCATGCCGATTCGTTGCAAAGTATCCTTGATGCACTGACAGATGCCGGCAATACCCCACAACTGGAGGCAGAAGTATTTGGCAGCACCCCGCCCGAAACCATGGAACTTTACAGCCTGCTAATGAATACCTCACCCTGGCTTTCGGACACAGTGGTAGGCGCTGCCATACACAAAGAGGAGGTATTGCCCGGAGCGCTGATGCGCGACATCATGGTAGCCAACCCCCACAGCGCCAAGTCGGAGTACCTGCTACAACAACTAACCGACCGCTGGGAGCCTTTGCCCGATTATATGATTGCGCAGATATTGCAGGGACGCAGCGTGGTATCGCTGCGCGAAGAAACAGAGGCCAAACTGGCGGCATGGCAGCTTAAGAAAAGCAGTGCTTTCGGTGCACTGGCAGCCTCCTTTCTTGCTGATACGCTGGATGCTCAGGCGGCACTGACTGACTTATATACGTTGCTCGAAAGCCATGATGCACTGCACAGCAAATATCTGTTGGCGTTTTTGAAGCTACAGTACAACGCCACGCAGGCAGGCGCAACTGTTTTGAGCGGCATACCTGCCGCGTTTGATCTGACTGCTGCACAGCAACAGGCACATCAGCAACTGGCTGCTTACTACCAACTGCAGGCTGAATTGCAGGCAGATACCCTGCACCTGCTGCAACCCGACAACCTGGCGTTAGCCCAACTAAGCGGGATGATGGCAACGGGTTACGGGCTGTCGGCAGTATTTTCACGGAACGTGCTGCGTGCCTTAGCGATGACGCAATACCTCGAACCGGTAATTCTGCCGGATATGTACAAGGCTGCCGAAGCCGCCGATACCTACAGCAAGCTACTTGAGGCAAAGCCGCCGCAGTACCTGATGGTGAAGCCTAATCCGGCAAAAGACTATGTAATACTTAGCTACCGGATGGAAAGCGAAGGCGTGGCGGGCATCGAAGTAAGGAGCCAGCAGGGCCAACTGATATATGCCGGCCAAACCGGGAGCATGCAGGATGAGCTAACCCTCGATACCCGTGGCTGGAAGCCGGGATTGTATGTGGTGTCGCTGCTGCGCAACGGCAAGCTGATCGAAAGCACCAAATTTACTTTAGCCCGTTAGTATTAACCCGAACCCCGTAGCCGGCGGCTATGGGGTTCGTTAATAACTTATAAAGATGAAAAATATAATATTTCAACTACTTTTGGTATGTCTGCCTGCGCTGCTGGCGGGGCAAAACTACCGGTGGGAAGTTATCCACGGGGTACCCACCCGCAACGAGTTGGCGCTTCATGTCATGGAGGATTACGACAAGGGATTGTATGTTTCCGGCCGAAGTTGGATTGGCTACGAAGGGGATGCCTGGAGCATAAAAACAGATGTAAATGGGAACCTTCTATACGATAAAAAACTAAAGCATGAAGATTATTCTCTGCAAACTCACTATGCTGTATTTGATAGTGATGGTAATAAGTATCTATGTGGGATGGTACAAACAAAGACAGCCCAATGGCCTTATGTTTCCATGCTGAATGTATGTGGTGACCTGGTGTGGTGTAAGATGCTGGATGAGGATGGTTTTAGCCATGGATCTGCCTCTTCCCTGCTTATAAATAGCAACAATGAACTGATAGTTGCGGTATGGTATGAAGGGAATCCAGACTTTAAAATTCATTTAGTAGCTTTTGATTTGTCAGGAAATCAGCTATGGAAGAAACCTTACGCTTCCAAACATAAATATCCATTAATGGATTTTCCTCACATAGAAAACATATTGTATTTTAAAGGGAGCTATTACATGGCTGGATATTGCTATTATCCATTTCCAAATAATCCTAATCATATGTGGCTACGCCCGTTGTTTATTGGTATCGATAGTTCCTTTAAAGAGAAATTCGTTATTCCTTTCATGGTTAAAGACAGTGTCATTGGGATGGCTGGCAGCTTGTTTCCTGTAAATGATAGCATTATTATGGCTGTGGGTGCAAGATACACTCTACCAGCGTTATATGAGATTGCTTCGTCCATGATGTTTATAAAAACAGATGGAAAGGAATTGAAGTATGTAGATATTCCAAACGACTCTATAGGTTTAGATGTAATAACCAGTGCCGCTGGCGAAATTGAAATAATCAATGATTCGCTTCTTTTAATGATTTCCTCTTTTGGACCGGATAAAACAGGTAATCCAATTGGTGAAATTATTACTGATACTTCCGGGAATGTTTATAAGTTTCACACTGAATCATCATTTTCATCTATAGCCATAGCGCTACATAAAACCTATGATGATAACTTTGTTTTAGCAGGTAATAAACACCAAAACAACTCTTTGTGGTACGACATAATCCTGCGTAAAATAAATGCAGACCTGGAGTCGGTTGCTTTTGATACTACGCAGCGGGTTTATGATAGCCTGTGTCCGCACACCATCCAGTCGTCAACCTTAGACCTTACCGCCTGCCTTACGCCGGTAAATGTAAATGAGTTGCCACCACCGGATGTTTACTACGAGAGCCTGCGCTGGATACCGGTAAAGGCGTATCCCAACCCGGTAACACACGGAAAGCTAACGCTGGAGTTTGCCAACACCGGTCACCACCAAAATATGGAGCTGCGTTGCTTCGACAACCTGGGCAGAATGGTGCACAGCCAAAAGGTTTACAAAGACCAGCAGGATACCGAACTGCAGGTTTCAGCCTGGGCACCGGGTGTGTATCTGGCCATCGTTTTTAGCAATGGTGAGGCAAGAGGAAAGGCGAAGTTCATTATTCAGTAAAATTTTAAAACTTCAATAAGAAAGGATGGCTTCGCGGAGGCCATCTTTTTTTTATGATTTTTTTGCGTGTTATCCTTTTTCAATAAGGGGCTTCAGCAGATATTCCAGCCCGTTGAGTTTTATTTCGTAGAGGGTGTTGAGCTGCATGCCCAGGCGTCCTTTGGGGAAACCTTTGCTGTGGTACCACACCAGGTAGGGTTCGGGGAGTCGGTAAAGCTTTACGCCTTTGTATTTGCCGAAAGGCATCTCCTCATCGACGAGCTGTTGCAGAATATTTTCAGGTTGCGGGTCTTGCATGACGTGTCTATATTTCTTGTTTTATAAACCTTCAATCATCCTCCGTAAGGCGGTCGGCGAAGTTCTTTTTTCTGAGCTTGTCGTTGTTTTTCGTCCAGGCGTTTTTGCTTGTGCTCGCGCGATAGCCGGAATCGTTTGCGTGCTTTCTGCGGAGCAAAGGCTTTTTGAAGTAGCAGGTAAAATTTCTCTGTCGCAATCTTTTTGTTCTCCAGTTGCGAGCGTGATTCCTGCGCAGCGATGATGAGGTCGCCATCAGCGCTGATCCGGTTTTTGAGTTTTTCACTCAGCAGTGCTTTCTGTTCCGGCGATAGCAGCACTGAGTTGGCGACATTAAAACGCAGCTCAATTCGGGTGTTTACTTTATTCACGTTTTGGCCGCCCGGGCCGCTGCTGCGCGATGCGCGGAAAGTTAATTCGCTGTCGAGGTTGATGATCATGGTTTTAAAAGGCGATGATTATGGAGGGCGAAATTACATTTTTTGTTTCATCCTGGCTTCTCCGTCTCCATAGCCCAGCCATTCATGGCTGGGATTTAAAGCGAACTCACAACTCTTTCTCGTAGGGTGTTTACGCCGTTTTAGTATTCCAACGGATTTGCTGGAAGGGCATAAATGTCCTCAGTTTTTCTTTACTGTACCTCGTAAACCCAGGCCTAAACGCCTGGGCTACGGAATCAAGAGATTTGTGTGTACACCGCAGCCAATTGGAGATGCGAGCGCTTTTGCGGAAGGTTGGTACGCGTTTTTCTAATCGAAATGTTTCGTTTGAGTTTATGATAATGGTGTTTGGACGAGGCTGCGGTGGCTGAGCTGGCTTCGACACGGTGGCTGAGCTTGTCGAAGCCAGCTCAGCCACCGTCTCGAAGCCCTCGTCCAGTTTATTATTACAGGCTTTACCTATTGCAACCAAAAGATACCTGACTTTAAAAAGCAGGCTAAGCCTGCAGAAATAGAAACAGACTTAGGCTGTGGTTGAGCGGTGTCGAAACCAGCCTAGGCTTAACACGCCAGGATTTTATTAACTGCCGGGTATTTAGAGATCTCTTAAAGACGAGGAAAGCAATTTTTAGGTGTTTGCCAATAGCGTGCTTTGTTTGGATTTTTAGGTTCAACCACCAGCAATTACAAACCGCACAAACAGAACCCACCAACCGTTGTTAGTAGGTCGCTGTTCCGTTGGCTATCATGTCGATCAGTTGTAATCAGCGTTTAATTATTGTGTAAAACAATTTGATGAAAAATATCATACCGATCATCGATCCGGGCTTTTTGGCGTTGCGCCGCAGCATTAAAACATTTATAGCCATTCTTGTTTCGACGGCTATTTTTTGGAACGATCCGCGCATGGCCATGCTGGCAGCGGTGTCGGCGCTGCTTTTTAGCCGGTCGCAGGCTGGAAACACCATCCGTCAACGTCGTTTTACGATGCTCACCACCGGCCTGTTGATGACGCTGCTGGCAGTGCCGGTGTCGTTGCTTTCGCAATTTCCGGCAGCGGCATTTATTTTCCTGGTGCTGTTTGCAGCCTTACTATTTTATCTCATCGGCAGTGGCATCGTGCCGGATTTTCCGGCTGTAACGCTGATTGGCGTGAGCGTGGTGACGATGGCTTTTTCGCATACAGTTAGTTCGGGGGTTCGGTTTGCCGGAATTTATTTGTTAACGACCCTATTGGTTTTTACGATGCATTTTGTAATATGGCCTACCCGTCCGCGCAAACGGCTGGAGCTGCAGCTCATCATCATCAGAAGGGCGCTGGCAGCTTACGCCGAATCTGTGATGGCGGAATACCCTTCACTGGAGGCGGGCATCGGCTCCACACATCAGCAGAGCGACCGTATCCGCAAATCTATTGGCGACTTCAAGCGGCTGTGGCAACTATTCCGCATGGCGGCCCCGACTCCTGACAGTCCCGAAGCACGGCTGCACCAGCAGATGGATCGGTTTAGGCGCGTGCACGAATACCTTTTATTGCTATGGCAATTCAGGGCTACTGCGTTCGATCATTCCTTTTATCATAAAAACATTCTCAACGACGATCGGTTGCGCGAAATCCACCAATGGCTTATCCAGGCCGCTGCAGGAAATATTGACAAAAAGCAACAGCAGGCTGAAGCGCATGTACAGACGATCGATGTGATGATGCGCCGAATGATGGATCACTATCAGCAAACCGGTTATGAAACTATCTCAGGTCAGGAGCTTATGCCTGTGATGAATACACTCAAAGCTTTGCAAACTGTCATTGCCGACATCATGCGCGATCAGGAAACAAGCTATGCGGCAGTGCCAGAGTTTTCAGCTAAAGCTAAATTCAGCTCATTTTTTATAAAAACTAACGAAGCATTTCGAGCATTTGGCTGGCATCAACCGGCAGCGAAATTCGCCTTGCGCGCGGCCATCATCATTGGGCTGGTGAAAGCCTATACCCTTTATTTCCACGCCGACTTTGGCTATTGGCTGGTGCTATTTTCAGTTTTGCTTATCCGGCCCAACCTGGGCATCTCCATCAAAGCCGGTCGCGACCGGCTGGCCGGAACCATAGCGGGTGGCATCATTGCGTTCGGGTTTATCCTGCTTATTCCTGCTCCCAACCTACTATTTTACGTCGCCCTGATGCTGAGCACTTTTCTGATGATTTGGTTTACGAATCTGGACCGCATCGTACCCATGATCACTGCACTTACTTTTATGATCGTGTGTCTGTTTTACCTCATCAGTCCGGGTGGCGATGAGCTGGTTTGGCTGCGGATGATTTATACCGCTGTAATGGTGGTGGTGGTAATAGCAGGCTCGTTTTTGCTTTGGCCGTCGCGCGCTAAAAGTGGCCTGGCTGCCTCAATGGCCGCGGTGCTTGAGGCGGAGCGGGATTATCTTGCCACTATTTTTGTAGCAACCGAAAAGGAAGACGCGAAAGCTGTGGCAAATCTAAAACAGCATATTCGCGACAAGCTGCTACAGCTCGATCAGAATCTGCTGGCTGCACGTAATGAGGTGCTTCAGCAGCGCGCGGTGGGTCATGCCGTGAACATTAGGCGCTATATGCTGCGACTGCTCAACACGCTGCAGGCGCTCGAGGTAATTGCAGGCAGTAATATGTCGCGCTGCAAAACGCCTCTTTTCGACCACGACCTACTGGTTTTTACAACTGCCGCCAACAAGGCTTTTGATGCGCTGACAATGGCTTTGCAGAAACAATCGCTTGTTTTAGATTTTCCGCTTTTGCAGGATCATTTTGATGTTTTGTTGTCGCGCTTTCGCGAAATAAATCCTGCCACCGAAATCATCCCTCATAATAATCTGCCGGAACTTTGGAATCTTTCGGCGTTAGCGATGAATCTGAAGCCTCTGATGTTGGAACTCGAAGGCATACGTGAGGAGATAACCCGAAAGATGCAGGAAGGGTAGGGCGCGTGGAGCATGGCGCGAAGAGCATGGCGAATTTTGAATGTCGAACCGCAGAATATCGAATCTCGAATAATGAAGTGAAGCAAGGAAGGAAGAAAGGAAGAAGAAAGCATAAAACATTCGAGAAATCCTTTTTAAAAACCCGCCGCAGTTTCAAATCATTGGCATTAAAATATTCTGCAGCAATTGGTTAAAGTTCTGACCCAGAGAGCGTGTTGGTTCCGTTTTGCGATTCAAAATCCAAAATTTAAATAGCCTCGTTATTTGGAATGTGAAAAAATCCATAAAAAATTGATGCTAACAATAATCTGGTCTGTTTTCTCTTATTACTTTTGCAAAAATTAAAAGTAACTAATGGCAAATTCAGAAACAGAACAAGTAACGGACGCCTTAAGAAAAGTGTTTACTTCGGCAAGCGACATTTATGTGGATACCGATACCAAAGAGTGTGAAGCCAAAGTTTCGGTGGATGAGTTCAGAGGCGACATCACCGAGCGGCTCTTTGCCGACGGCGTGCAGTTTAAGGTGATCGACTTTTGGGATACCTATCCTTTTAAATACGTTCTGCAATACCGCGCCAACGGACAGGGATAAGCCTTTTTGCAAGGCTTACAGTTATTGGTTGTTGAAGTGCGTTCGGGGTGGAGCTCAGCTTGCATCAGTTGTAGTATTTGAATGATGCGCTCCGGTGGAACGGATTTTAGTTCTGTAATGATACGAGAGAAAGAGGCACGATGAGACTTAAGGTTTTCGACATCTACATCATCAAGAAGTTTCTGGGAACTTTCTTTTACGCCATTGCTCTGCTTTCTGTCGTGATCATCATCTTCGACATCTCCGAGAAAATCGACAACTTCATCGAAAACGAAGCCCCCATCGAGAAGATTATTTTCCAATATTACGTGGTTTTTATTCCAGGCTTCATCAACATGTTCAGCTATCTTTTTACGTTTATTGCTGTCATCTTTTTCACCTCCAAGCTGGCCATGAACACCGAAATTATTGCTATTCTCAGCAGCGGTGTGAGTTTCAACAGATTTCTTTATCCATACATGCTTTCTGCTTTTCTACTTACCATCATGTCGCTTTTGCTGGCCAATTTTGTGATCCCCGGAGCCAATGGGGTGATGCGTGATTTTAAGGATCAATACATCGAAAAGCTCACCAAGAATAAGGATTTGAATATCCATCTGCAAATTTCGCCCGGCACATTTGTTTATGTCGAATCGTTCAACGCTTCCACCAATACCGGCCAAAAGTTTTCAATGGAGAAATTTGATAAAAAGCAAGAATTGACATTTAAAATGAATTCCGATCGCATTCTTTACGACTCGGTAACGGGCCAATGGCGGGCAACCAATTATTACATCCGCACCATTGGTGATAGCACCGAAACTCTGCGGCGCGGCGCTGTGATGGACACGGTGATCAATCTGGCGCCTAAGGACCTTTTTATTAAAAAGGAGGAGTTTGAAGAGATGAATTATTTCCAAATCCGCGACTACATCAGCGAACAGCAAATGAAAGGCAACCCGCGCATCGTCGATTATGAGGTGGAAAAGAACAAGCGCATTGCTTTTCCTTTTGCCACTCTGGTGATGACGCTCATCGGCGTATCGCTGTCGTCGCGCAAGGTTCGCGGCGGAATTGGCCTGCATCTGGGCAGCGGTATCGCGCTGGCTTTCTTGTTTATCCTCATCATGCAGATATCGTCGGTATTTGCCACCTCCGGCGACCTGGCTCCCTGGCTTGCAGCCTGGCTGCCCAACATCCTCTTTGGCATCGTCGCTATTTATCTTTATTACAAACGGACGAGATAGGTTTTTTTATCACAATTGGCGATTTTTTTAATATCTCCACCTGTTTGCCAAAGCTACCAGCGATAGCATCACAGGCACTTCCACCAAAACCCCAACAACAGTAACCAATGCGGCAGGCGACTGCAAGCCAAATAATGCGATTGCTACGGCAACGGCTAATTCGAAAAAGTTGCTTGCGCCAATCATTGCCGAAGGCGAACAAATGGCATGGGGCAGCTTTAATTTCCTGCCACCAAACCAGGTGATGAAAAAGATAAAATAGGTTTGAATAATTAATGGAATGGCTACAAGCAGGATAATAAGAGGATTTTCGGTAATGGTGTTTCCCTGAAAAGCGAAAAGTAAAACCAATGTAAGCAGCAAAGCTAAGATGGAAACAGGTTTAAACCGGGGTAAAAATGTGGTTTTAAACCATTCTTCGCCTTTCTTTCTTATTAGGATTTTGTGGGTAAGAAAGCCGGTCAACAGTGGAACAACAACGAATATTACTACGCTCGAAACCAACGTATCGTAGGGAACATGGACGTCAGTAATGCCCAAAAGCAAACCTACGATCGGGACAAACGCCACCAAAATGATCAGGTCGTTTACCGACACCTGAACCAGGGTGTAATTTGCGTCGCCGTTGGTAAGATAGCTCCACACAAAAACCATGGCAGTGCAAGGGGCAGCGCCCAACAAAATAGCGCCTGCAATGTACTCGCCAGCCAGCTCGGGAGCGATGAAGGCGGCGTAAATTTTTGTGAAAAATATCCAGGCAAAAAATGCCATGGTAAAGGGTTTTATCAGCCAGTTGACGACCAGCGTCAGGATTAAACCTTTGGGACGTCTTCCCACATTTTTGATACTCGAAAAGTCGATTTGCAGCATCATGGGGTAAATCATCAGCCAAACCAAAATGGCAACAGGAATATTTACCCTGAACACCTCCATTTTGCTTAGAATCATTACACCTTCGCCAGCAAAGTTTCCAATGAGGATGCCGGCTCCAATGCACAATGTAACCCAAAGTGTGAGGTATTTTTCAAAAAATCCGATTCGCTTTTTTGCTTCCATGATTACAATTGCGATTTTATTTGTCAAACATAGAATTTTTAAATTTTATTGGGTCGGGATCAGATTCTGTCATCACTTTTACAGCTTTGCTAACAGGCTTTCGCGGCGCCTGATCTGGTGCCAATTTCTTTAAAATTAGGCTTATCCACAAAAAAAAAAGCCCTTCATCATTGATGAAAGGCTTTGTTTGTGATCCAGCTGGGACTCGAACCCAGGGCCCACGGCTTAAAAGGCCGTTGCTCTACCGACTGAGCTACTGAATCGGTTTGCTTTTTTTCAAAGCGGCTGCAAAAGTAACTCCATTTTTTTAAAATCCAAATTCAGTCTTGATTATTTTTTTGCAAAAACTGACATTGCATTTTAAAGGCTTGAAGTTGTGGCGTTTCCAATTTTATTATTTCTATTTAAAAATGTAGCTAAATCAGGGTGAGGTTGTCGAGCTTTCCGAGACCTTCGCGCACAATCTCGATATTGTCGCCCGTACAATCGAGCACACTCGAAGGCTGGTTGCCGCCAAAGCCACCATCGATGACGATATCTACAAGATTTTCAAATTTCTCGTAAATCAGTTCCGGATCGGTGGTGTACTCAATCACGTCATCGGCGTCGCGCACGGAGCTCGACATGATGGGATGGCCTAGCATTCTGACGATTTCGAGCGGAATGTTATTGTTTGGGATACGGATACCTACCGTTTTTTTTCGGCTCTGAATGTATTTTGGCACCGTACTGCTTGCGTTGAGGATAAAGGTATAGGGGCCGGGAAGTAGTCTTTTCATGAGCTTGAAAAGATTGTTGTCGATGGGTCTGGTGTAATCGGAAAGCTCGCTGAGATCGCTACAGAGAAACGAAAAGTTGGCTTTGTCGGCTTTCAGTCCTTTGATGCGAGCAATGCGCTCTATGGCTTTCGGTTTGAAGATGTCGCACGTCAATCCGTAAATGGTGTCGGTGGGCGAAATCACCACTCCGCCGTCGCGCAGGCATTCCACCACCATGGCTATCTGGCGCTGACTGGGAGTTTCGGGATGAATTTTTAATAACATACTTTCGGATTTTATACGCTTGCAAAACTAAAACATTAAAAGCAATCCTTTTGTTGCGGATTGCGAAAGCAAAGCATAAAAATGATAATTCTTAATTTATTCATTATTTTTGGCCGCACTTATTTTTAATGACCTTTCATGTCCACGTTGTTTATTACGGCATTCATTGATGTAAAACTCACCGACGTCATCGACGTACTGCTGGTGGCGTATCTGCTTTACGCGCTTTACAATCTGCTGAAAGGCACGGCGGCCATCAATATTTTCCTGGGTATTGTATCTGTTTTTCTTGTCTGGCGGCTGATAACAGCTTTGCGCATGGAGATGCTTTCGCAGATTCTCGGAGCTTTTATCTCGGTGGGATTTATCGCACTTATTGTAGTCTTTCAGCCTGAGATCAGGCAGTTTTTATTGTTGGTTGGCACACCACGGTTTCGGTCGGGCTGGTTTACGAAGCTCAACCTTGGCAAACCAACGGAGCTCGACGTAGATTCGATCGTTACTGCTTGTCGCAAAATGTCGGTCAACAAAACCGGCGCTTTGATCATTCTGGCCAAAGACAACGAGCTGCGGCAATATGTGGAGACGGGACAGATTATGGAAGCACAGATTTCGGATGAGCTGCTGATGAACATCTTCTTCAAAAACAGCCCGTTGCACGATGGTGCCGTGATTATTATCAATAACAAAATAAAATCAGCGCGATCCATCCTGCCAGTTTCTAGCAGCAAAAATGTTTCGGTAGGGTTGGGGCTGCGTCACCGCGCTGCCATGGGCGTCACCGAGCGCACCGACGCCATCGCCGTGGTGGTATCAGAAGAAACCGGCGAAGTGTCGTATGTCAAAAAAGGGGTGATCATCCAAAACGTTAACCTCTCTCACCTAAAGAATTTCCTGGACAAGGAGTTTAATCAGAAGGCAGCCGCCAATCAATAACATCCATTCATTTTTGATTTTTATTTCAAAATTTGAAATTCAATTTTAATTCGTTTTGAATTCGTCATTTCGACGGCATCGACACGGTGGCTGAGCTTGTCGAATCCAGCTCAGCCACCGCAGCCACTTCAGGACAGGAGTTATTTGGTTTTTAATTATTAATCAAAAATCCAAACTTGAATTTGTAAATCGTCAATTTAAAATCGTCAATCAAGGAGGGCAGTTCGTAAATCGTGTCTATTTTTGAGGCAATCATTTTAATCCTTTGCATCATGAAAATATCCCGACTTCTGCTCCTTTTCTTTTTGGCCTCCAGGCTCGTGCTTTCTGCACAAACTCTTTCACCGGAAGAAATCCTTGCTACACGTGGTGAGGTTTATTTCAAAACTATTATTCGTGACCGTGACCTGGTGAATAAAGTTTCACAACTCGTATCAGTGGATTGTCTGCACGGCGATACTGTTTTTGCTTACGCAAATGAGAAAGAGTTTGCCGCTTTTAAGCAAGCAGGTTTTGATTATACAATCCTGCTGGCGCCGGGCTTACGCGATGTATCGGTGGTGATGTGCGATAAGGTAGATATCCGGAATATCCGAAGTTGGGATTTTTATCCTACCTACACCGCCTATCTCGATATGATGCAACAATTTGCCAATACTTATCCCACTTTGTGCCAATGTTTCAGCATCGGGCAAACCGTTAACGGGCGTGAGCTGATGATGCTGCGTATTTCCAATAATGTTGCGGTGCGCGAGGCGGAACCACAATTTCTTTATACCGGAACCATGCATGGCGATGAGCTGGCAGGGTACGTCTTGTTGTTGCGGCTGGCCGATCATCTTTTGTCGGGCTATGGCCAGGATGCGGCTATTACTAATTTGATTGATAACACCGAAATTTGGATCAATCCACTTGCAAATCCTGATGGTACTTTTTATGGCGGCAACAATACCATAAACGGTTCCCGGCGCTACAATGCCAACAATATCGATCTCAACCGCAATTATCCTGATCCCGAAGATGGGCTGCATCCCGACGGCAACGCCTGGCAGCCGGAAACCATCGCATTTATGCAACTGGCCAAAGAACAAAATTTCGTGATGTCGGCCAACACGCATGGCGGCGCCGAAGTGATCAACTATCCCTGGGATACCTGGTCGCAACTGACTGCCGATAACACCTGGTGGCGGCATGTTGCGCGGCAATATGTGGATACAGTTCATCTCTATTCGCCCGCAACTTATCTCGACGATTATGAAAACGGGATTGTCAATGGCTACCAGTGGTACAGCATCAGTGGCGGACGGCAGGATTTTATGAACTATTTCCACCACTGCCGCGAGGTGACCATGGAGCTGTCGAACACAAAGAAGCTCGCCACCTCTGCGCTCGAAAATCACTGGCAATGGAATTACCGATCGCTAATGAATTATTACAGCCAATGCCGTTATGGCGTGGCCGGCATGGTTACGGATGCGTTCACTGGCGAACCTGTCAAAGCCAAAGTTTTTATCAACGGTCACGACATCGACGAATCATGGGTTTTTGCCGACAGCCTCACAGGATTTTACCAGCGACTTTTAGCGCCGGGGAGTTACGATCTCACTTTCTCGGCGCAGGGATATTTGCCACGCACCATTCCCGCCGTTGGAGTCAGTTATAATCTCACGACTGCCCTTGATGTGACGCTTTCGCCCGCAGGGCTGACGGCTGACTTTGAAGTTTCACAAATTGCAATCACAACGGGCAGTAGCATCAGCTTTACTGATCTTAGCACCGGGAATCCCGTGTCGTGGCAGTGGCATTTTGAAGGAGGAACACCGGCTGTTTCATCCGCAAAAAATCCCTCGGGCATTATTTACACTTCGTCCGGACAATACAATGTTTCGCTGACAATCGCGGATGCCAATGGCCAAACTGCTACCGCTTCAAAAACCAATTTTGTAAATGTAGATGCGCCTGTTTTAATGGCCAATCAGACGCTGACACTTTCGGGAGGATTATTTTACGACTCCGGGGGTGAGCATAACAATTATGGCAACAGCCAAAATCTGACCATGACTTTTTTACCCGAAGTAGCCCAGGCCAAAGTCAGCGTTGACTTTCTTGAGTTTTCACTCGAAAGCCAGGCCTCATGCGGCTATGATTATCTTAAGATTTATAACGGAACCTCTGCTGGGGCACCCTTGATTGGCACCTGGTGCGGCACACAAAGCCCCGGCAAAATAGTGGCAACAAACACCGCTGGTGCGCTCACTTTTGTTTTTCGTTCGGACAACAGTGTAACAAAAAGTGGCTGGAAGGCGCTGCTGCGCAATGAGGCAACACAACAGATAACGTTGCCTGCCGGATGGAGTGGACTTTCACTTTATGTGAATCCTGAAGAAAATGATGCTGCTGCTATTTTTGGTGAAGTGATCGACGATTTGATCTTTTTGGCCGGAGAAGCGGGCGTCGTGCTGCCGGAAAGTAATCCACAAGTTCCCCTTGATTGGAATTCCCGTAAAGGATATTTTATAAAAATGACCGAACCGAAAACGTTTGCAATTCCGGGCGCTATCATTACCAACAAAACCATAAACCTTCGTGCCGGCTGGAATCTCTTGCCCATTATCACAGTAGAATCTTTATTATCAGGGCAACTAATTTCGCAACCTGCGGGAGCAATAAAAGTAATTCTGGAGATGGCTGGCACCAAAGTGTGGTGGCCTGAAAAGGATATTGCTACACTGCATGTGCTTGAACCCGGGAAATCTTACTGGCTTTTCGCCGCCAAAGATGCCGTGCTGATTGTTCCGGAATAAATAGGCGAAGCGCTTATTTTTTTAGACCTCATCCGCAACTATTTGACCTCACCCCCGCCCCCTCTCCTGAAGGAGATGGGAGCTCTCTTGCTGACCTGCAGAGGTGATTGACAGGCGAAGCGCTTCGTTTGGGTTTTTCAACTATGTCACGAAAGAGATTTCTTTTATGCGTCTTTAGATCTCAAACTATTTCTTCCAATGCTCGGCGATGTACTCCAGTGCTTCGCTTATTTCGAGGCTGGCGGTGCCGGGTCCGGTGCGGATGTAAAAACTTTCATCGAAACCTTTTTGCCGCAGAAATACTGGCGCCGGAGCAGGAAGGCAATGCACACGGCAAACGGTGCCCTGGCCAATGGTTTCAAGTGTGGTTTTTAGATAAGGGCTCACCTGTTGTCCCATCGACGACTTGATGAGCGCCCACACGTGCAGCAGGAATTTGTCGGTATTGTCAAACTGATCCATCTCGATGCCGGTGATGTTGCCGTTGTCTCCCACGCCGATGAGCAGATCGCCGCCAGCGCTGTTCATAAAAGCTGCCATAGTTTTTAGCGCTGCATGTTCGATGGCCGGATTTTTCTTGTTTTGATACAAATCCCAGCGGAAAGTACTTTTAAACTCCAGGCTGTCGCTCTCCCCGAGGCTGATGAGTTCGTGAATAACAGAAATCTTGTTCTGTCCTTTATCAAAAAAGCCTAAAAATTCGAGGGTATTCAATGCTTCAGTGTGCAGCTCTCTGATGCGCTGCAATGGCTGTCGCAGGAAATCAACGCTCACTTCCGATTCTTCCGCAATATTCGTTTTGGTCATTTGCAAAGCCAGCGTGCTGTTGGCGTATTCACTCGGGGTGATCACGTGCGACACCAGCATCAGCGGAAGCATCAACCCATTATGATGGGCTTTTAGTAAAAGATTAACGGCAGCTTTTTTCTCTGCCGAAAAACCATCATAAAAGTCCTTCAACTGCTTTCGCAGAAAATCCGTTTGCTGCAGGTCCGTGGCTTTATCCTCAAACCGGCTTACAAAATTCCGGTAAGCCTCGCTCATGACCGATACACTCCAAAAAATCAGATTCATCACCGCCGGATTTTTATCAAAAAAATCGATTGCACCAGCCACATCTATCAGCGGCCTGGGTTTACCGGCACTACGGCTGTGCAACAGTGCATCTTTCGCATAAAGACTTTCAAAATTTGTGGCAACGGGATCATCTCCTTTTTCGATGCGATCTTTTACAAATGAAAAAATGGCGGCACTATTCATCCCCGTGGAATCGTAACTGCCGCTGAGCGTGAATTTCACCAGCAGATGTTTGAGAATTCGCGCGTCGGCGTGTGCAAACTCAGCACCTGTCGGGGTAGCGAGCGGCGTCCCATTATGGTAAATGATAAAATCGTCCTCGCGCATTACAAGATCGAGCGTTTCCGGATTGATAGCAGCAGGCAGCGTCATAGAAGGTTTGTTTTCTTATTTTTGCCAAAAATAATTTTAATAAATAGATTCCTGAAAATGAAGATTAAAAAGTACTCCATTTGGATTCTGGCGCTGAGCTTAATTGCCTTTGGCTGCAATTCCAAAAATAGCAAGGAAGCCTCTGCCGAAACTGCCGACAGCACAGCCAACCAAGTCCTTGTAAGCCATGTCAATCATCCTGATTGGTCGAAAAATGCAAACATTTATGAAGTAAATCTGCGGCAATACACGCCGGAGGGAACCATAAATGCTTTTATGAAACAAATGCCGCGGCTCAAAGAGATGGGTGTGGATATTTTGTGGTTTATGCCTGTGCAGCCCATTGGCGAGAAAAACCGAAAAGGAGAGCTGGGCAGCTATTATTCGGTGCGCGACTACCACGTCATCAGCCCGGAGTTTGGCACGATGGAGGATTTTAAAACAATGGTCAAGCAGGCGCATGCGTTGGATATGAAAGTTATCATCGACTGGGTGGCGAACCACACGGCCTGGGATCATGCCTGGATGAGTGACTATCCGGAGTTTTACGCTATCGACAGCACGGGCAATATGTATTCGCCCTCTGGCTGGGAAGATGTGGTGCAGCTCGATTACGAAAACGATGCTTTGCGCGATACGATGATCGGTGAGCTGAAATATTGGATAAAAGAGACCGATATCGACGGCTACCGCTGCGATGTTGCCGACAAGGTGCCAACCGATTTCTGGGATCGGGCACGCCGGGAACTCGACAAGATTAAGCCTGTTTTTATGTTGGCAGAAGCCGAAAAAGAGGAGTTGCTTATTGATGCTTTCGATATGGATTATGGCTGGCATTTGCATAAGCTCAGCAAAATGATTGCACGCGGTGATACATCAGCAACGGTAATTGCTGCCTATTTTGATCAGTTGGAAGAAACGTTTCCGAAAGGAGCTTACAAAATGAATTTCACTTCCAACCACGACGAAAACTCCTGGAACGGCACCATGTACGAACGTTATGGTGAAGGCTATAAAACTTTTGCTGTACTGATGGCTACCGTTCCCGGGATGCCACTGGTCTATTCGGGGCAGGAATCTGCATTTGATAAACGATTGGAATTTTTTAAAAAAGATGTCATCAACTGGAAGGATTATCCTTTAAAAGATTTTTATAAAACCCTCCTTGATCTGAAACATCGCAACCAGGCGCTCTGGAATGGCGACTTCGGTGGAAAATATGTTCCTGTTGAAACCGACAACGAAGCAGTTGTTACTTTTACGCGGACAAAAAATAATCAGTCGGTACTTGTTATCCTCAATCTTTCGGCAGAGCAAGAAGATGTAACGCTGCAAGGCGACGCTTACGCCGGGGATTATAATGATGTGTTTGGTGAGAAAAAAATAACCATGCGCGACAACCATCAGTTGCGGCTGGAGGCTTGGGAATATCGCGTTTACGAAGGGTTGTAAAGGTATAGGGTTCGCAGCCCCGAAGGGGATGCAACCCTGGACAGAAGTGAAGGAATTGGAGGGAAGAAAGTAGTTATTAAGTTGCAGAGCCATTAGGTTTTATCTATTGAGATTAAAATGACAAAGCTATTTTTATTAGCTAAAAATGATATTGGATATAACAACAGATTTCTCTCCGCCTGGTTGGCGGATCGAAATGACAAGCACACTGTTGGGATTTGGGGAGGTGGGATCGGCGCGCAGCGCCGATCCCACCTCCCCCTCGCTCATGCACTAGTTATGTCATTTCGACCGAAGGGAGAAATCTATCATCAAATCATTACGAAACAAAATTGAAAATTAATTAAAAAATAAAATCATTTTCATGAAAAAATACACAGTCTTTCTTTTGGTGTTGCTTTTCGCAATGCCCGCCTTCCCGCAGCAACTCAACAACAGTCTGGGGACATTAAAAAATGTAAAATCCAACAAGCCAAAGCAAACCTTCTCGTTTGTCACGGACAACGGCACAGCCGATGTAACCATCTACACACCTAACATTATCCGCGTTCGGATAGCCAAAACTTTCGATGCCGACGTGTCGTACGCCGTGGTGGGGGAGGTGACACGTGGCGACTTTGATTATGGCGAAGACAAAACCCAATTTTTTATCACCACCGATTCGATTCGATTGGTGATCGATAAAAATCCCGTTCGCTTTACTTTCAAAACCAAAGATGGACGAATTATCTCGCAGGATGATCCGGCCTTCGGCACCTCCTGGACAGGCACCGAAGTCTCCACCTACAAAGTACTGCAGGATGGCGAGAAATTTATCGGTCTGGGCGAAAAGTCCGGCCACCTCGACCGGCGCGGCGAAGCCTATACCAACTGGAACACCGATAATCCGCATTACGACAACAACAGCGATCCTTTGTATGCCTCCATCCCTTTCTATATCGGGCTGCACCACCAGTTGCGCTATGGCATCCTGCTCGACAACAGTTACAAAACAGTTTTCAACTTTGGCGCTTCCAACGACCGGTTTTCCTATTTCTCAGCCGAAGATGGCGAGATGGATTATTATTTTATCTGGCATACCAATGTTGCCGATATCCTGAAATCCTATACCTGGCTCACTGGCCGCATGGAGATGCCTCCTTTGTGGTCGCTGGGATTTCAGCAAAGCCGATGGAGCTACACCCCCGACACGCAGGTGCTCAGCATTGCGCGCACTTTTCGTGAAAAAAATATCCCCGCCGACGTCATCTATCTCGACATCGACTTCATGGATGACTATAAAATATTTACCTGGAACCCCGAAACTTTCTCCGACCCCGCCGGATTTCTGAAGCAGCTTCGCGACATGAATTTCAGAACTGCTATCATCGTCGATCCGGGCATCAAAGTGGAGAAAGGTTACAAAGCTTACGAAGAAGGTATTGCCAATAATTATTTTGTAAAATATCCCGACGGCAAATTCTGGACGGCGCAGGTGTGGCCCGGCTGGTGTCATTTTCCGGATTTTACCAGCGAGCGGGCGCGCAAGTGGTGGGGATCACAATTTAAAGAAAATGTGGATTATGGCATCGAAGGCTTTTGGAACGATATGAACGAAATCGCCACGTGGGGCCAACAGCCGCCAAGCCTGATACAATTCGACTGGGAAGGCAACAAAACCACCTACCGCGAGGCCAAAAATGTGTATGCCAACACGATGGCACGCGCCACACTGGAAGGTACCAAAAAACTAATGAACGGACGACGTCCGCTCAACATTACGCGGGCGGGTTTTGCCGGCTTGCAGCGTTACACCGCCATCTGGACCGGCGACAACCACGCCGACGATGCACACATGCTTTTGGGGGTGCGTCTGGTGAACAGTCTGGGCTTGTCGGGCATTTCATTTACTGGCTCCGATGTGGGCGGTTTTGGTGGAAATCCAACGCCAGAGCTTTATGCCCGATGGGTTCAGATTGGAGCTTTTACGCCTTTCTTCCGCGGTCATACTTCCAAAAATACCGCCAGCAGCGAGCCATGGGTTTACGGCGAAGAAACCGAGCGCGTCGCCCGCAACTACATACAGTTGCGTTATAATCTGCTGCCGTATCTCTACACCGCCATGCGCCAGTCGGTGCTTACCGGATTGCCCGTAAACCGCAGCCTGGCCATCGACTACACCAACGACGAAAAAGTGTTCTGGCGCATTTATCAGAACCAATATCTCTTTGGCCCCTCCTTGCTCATCATACCCACGGAAAGCACGCGCCTGGCAACGGGTGCTTATTTGCCGAAAGGCGGGTGGTATGATTTCTATTCTGATCAATATTTTGATGGCAACCAGGAAATTTATTCGCCAAGCCCTGTCAGTAAGCTCCCTGTTTATGTCAAAGAAGGGAGCATGATACCGATGCAGTCGCCGGTGATGTATACAGGACAGAAGCCTTCGGACACGCTGATGGTTCATCTGTACCGAAGCCACCAGGGCCAGGACGTTTCGTGGGATTATTATGAAGATGACGGCGTGACATATCAGTATCAGGAAGGGAAATATTATCAGCGGAAAATGACCTACAAGCCGGATATCAAAGAGGTGGTTTTTGGTGAGAAATCAGGAAATTACGAAACCAAATTCACCTACATACAATTGGTTTTTCATGGGTTTGATGATCCCGAAATGATGGTAAAGTTCGACGGCAAGCCGCGCAAAAACCAGCCGGCAGCCTTTGATTTCAGCCGTGCCGGCGAAAAAATAGCTCCTGCCAATGCCGCACTCTCCAATCTGCCTTCGATAGTATTTCCAAACGAAAACGGGAAGATGGTGGTGAGTTGGTGAGGGTGATTTAAAAAACAGAAGTCCGGCTCTGCAATGGCAGGCCGGACTTCAGTTTTATAATTGAAAAATTCGCCTTACGGGAAGGTAATAATTCCCGGTGTATTCATTTTTATAAGATAGGCTTTGCCTGGTTCTAAATTTCCAAGCGTATTAATGGTCATTGCCGGCCAGAAAAGCTTCCAACCTGCCGCTTCTTTTACAATTATCAGATCCTTGCCGGCAAACAATGTTACTACATCCACCGCAGATGATGAAAGCACGGGTATCATAGTCCATCCTGCAGCAAGCTGAAGTGTTTTATTGTTTTCTGTCGTTCCCGAAATATTCAGCGTGACAGCATTTGCTAATTTTATTTGATAACCCTGGTGTGAGTCCCATGTTACAAGCGTATTAACATTTTGGCTGGGATAGTAAAAGCCTGCGCTGTTTTGTAAAATAATCAGTTCATTCACAATCGGAGCAAAGAGGGATTCAATATTTCCATCTGCAGGTAAAATATACGATGAAAGCCCCGACCAGCCTGCCGGAATGGTGATGCTTTGCACTGAGTTAGCCTCCTGAACAACCGAGACCACAATAGCTGGGGAACTTGCATCATTGACTGTGATATTTCCGGCTCTGGCTGCTCCCGGGTTTGCATCATAAGTTACGGTAAATATACCATTATTGGTTCCGCTTGCCGGATTAACCGAAAGCCAGGATTCATTTTCAACAACCATCCATTCGCCGGTGGCAGTTACCGCGAAAGTGGTTGACCCGGCAGAAGCGCTGACATTTCGGAATGTGGGTGTTACCAGAAATGATGCATTGCAATCCGTAAGCAGATTAATGCCATTGAGCTGCATTCCTCCAGTCATATATACGGATTTATTCTGTAAACAGGTGATGGCCGGACAACTCCCCAGGTCGAAGTAGTTATTATAAAACCAGAATTCGGAGAGGGATAGAATATTGCAAATCTCTTCGGGAATACTTCCTGTAAACTGGTTGCCATAAAGATAAAGCTGCCGGAGACTTGATAAATTTTCTACTGCTGTTGGGAGATTTCCAGTGAACAAATTGTTGTTAATCGAAAGAAAACTCAAATGGGTTAGATTCCATATTCCAACAGGGATACTGCCTGAAAGTTGATTATCTGAAAGAGCAAGCCATTCAAGAGAATTTAGATTCCCAATTTGAACCGGGATCGTACCATTTAGCTGGTCGTTATTTAGAAAAATACCCCTGAGATTGGACAAATTACCGATTTCAACAGGTATAGTACCACCTAATGGGTTGTTGTCGAGATAAAGCCACTGAAGATTTGTTAAATTCCCTATTGCAGCAGGAATATTTCCGGTGAGTTGGTTGCCGGAGAAAAAAAGAACATAAAGACTGGACAAATTCCATATTTCAGCAGGAATGTTGCCGGTAAGTTGGTTACCTGCAAGTGCGAGCCATAGAAGATTGTGTAAATTCCCCATCTCAGCAGGAATGTTACCGGTTAATAGATTGGCACTAAAATCGAGATAATAAAGATAGGATAAATTGCTGATGCCGGGAGGGATATTACCGGTTAGCTGGTTGTTGTAAAGATAAAGGTAATAAAGATTGGATAAATTCCACATCCCGACAGGAATATTGCCACTAAGCTCATTGTTGTTAAGATAAAGCTCATTTAAGTTCGGCAAATTCCCAATCCCGGAAGGGATGCTTCCAGTGAGTTGGTTATAGCTTAGATCAAGTTGATAGAGATTTACCAGATTCCCTATCTCCGGCGGGATAATGCCGGTAAGCTGATTATCAGAAAGGGTAAAAGATGTAAGATTAGTTAAATTCCCGATTACATTGGGGATACTTCCGTTAAGCTGATTGTTGTCGAGATGCAGATCATTTAAATTGACCATACTCCAAATTTCAATAGGAATGGTGCCTGATAGTTGATTCTTGTTCAGAGATAAATAATTAAGATTGGTCAAATTACCTAATTCAGCCGGAATGTTTCCTGATAATTGGTTATTGTAGAGATCAATATTATACAGCAGGGATAAATTTCCGATTCCAACAGGGATGGCGCCCGTTAGTTGGTTATCGGAAAGATTAAGGGTTTGAAGATTAGATAAGAACCCGATTTCTGGCGGTAAGTTTCCTGTAATCTGGTTAACAGAAAGATCAAGATATTGAAGATTACCCAGATTTCCTATTTCAGCAGGAATGCTGCCGCTGAGATTATTATCGGAAAGATAAATTTCACCAACGTAATCCCAGTAAACTGAAATTCCAAACCAGGTATCTAAAGTGCCGGTTAGCCAGTTATCCTGATTGTTCCAGTTGGGTCCGTCGGTTGAATTATACAAAGCAACCAGAGCAAGGGAATCTGCCAACAACGAAGGAAGCGCTCCCTGGTGCACTGTAACAATAACCGGAGGAAATTCGCCCATGCTTACCGTGATATCAGCAACTCTCGGAAAGCCTGATGTATTTTCAGAATATGATGCAGTTATAGTTTCGGGCACATCTGTCCATACCTCGCACCATTCCTGGTTGCTCTCGATTGTCCAGAGATCACTTGCAGATACCGAAAATTCAGTCGAGCCTTCCTCACCTGTAACATAGCGGCTTGAAGGTGTAACGGTAAGCTCATAATTACAATCGGTAAGCAGGTTGATGCCGTTAAGCTGATGTCCATAAGGAATACTAACCCCATTCACAAGCAGGCAGGCTATCGCAGGACAACTATACAGATCAAACCAATTTTCATCAAACCAAAAAGTATGCAGGGTAGGAATATTGCAGATTTCTTCGGGGATACCACCGGTAAATTGGTTATTGTATAGCGAAAGGAACTGGAGATTGGATAAATTAGCGACTGCTGCAGGGATGCTGCCGGTAAGCTGATTGTTATCAATGACAAGAAGAATCAAATTGGTTAGATTCCATATTCCAGCAGGTATGCTGTCAGTAAGTTGATTGAATGCAAGATAAAAATACACGAGATTTGATAAATTCCCGAGTTCAGTAGGAATATTACCTGAAAGTTGGTTACCGGTGAGATTCAAAGTCTGAAGGTTATTCAAATTTCCAATTGCAGCCGGGATGCTTCCTGTGAGTTGATTACCTTCAAGATCAAGCCATAGAAGACTGGATAAATTACCAAGTTCTGAAGGAATAGTGCCGCTGAGTTGGTTATAGCTAAAGTTAAGATCTGTCAGGTTGGCCAGGTTACCTAAAGCTGTAGGAATGTTACCGGTAAATTGATTGAATGCAATTTGAAGGCGCTGAAGATTGGACAAATTACCAAGTTCAGCAGGAATGTTACCATTAAGCTGGTTTACAAAAAGTTCGATGACCAAAAGGTTTGATAAATTCCCGATTTCAGCAGGAATGTTTCCCGAAAGTTGATTATCAAAAGCGGAAAGTTCCTGGAGATTGGATAAATTCCCGATTTCAGGAGGAATTATGCCGACAAGATTATTTTGGTACAGAACTATTTGAGTTACAAATCCATTCACCACCACAATTCCATACCAAGTATTAACTGGACCTGTAAGCCAATTGTCATGATTGTTCCAGTTGGATCCGTCGGTTGAATTAAATAAAGCAACCAGGGCAAGAGAATCGGAATTGCTCACTTTTGAATTGTCAGAGTTTCTGGCGGGCTCTGGTTTTTCTGCTTGCTCAAGATATTGTAATTCGTGCTGAACCATCTGCATTTCCTGATTGCGAAAGATTTGCAACTCATTCTGGTTCATTTTGGTGAAGTGTTCAGGATGTTGCTTCATAAGGAGTTCCATACGCTTGTTAACAAGTTGTTCTTGCGCTGTTTTCATAGGGGGGCTTCCTCCATTATAAATCTGGCTGTATGCCATTCCTGCAAAGAATATTAGCAGGGTAAGTGTAAATAGATTTTTCATAATTCGACGGTTTAAATTATTTAAAGGAAATTTAAAACTTTTATTTGTTATGAAAACGAAACCCTTTGCGAGGACATGCAATTGAAATTCAATACAAAAGTAAGTGAGTTAAAACTATATTAGTCCAATGGGAGCGTTAAATATCTAAAAAAAACAGATATGTTTTCTAGGATTGCTGTTCACTGGCAAATTCACAGTGAGTGTCGGCTTCAAATACAGATAGCAGTCGGGTAGGGACGGTTCAGTGTGCCAACCTCGCACGATCATTTATTGCTTTATTGACATTGGCCATTTAGGGATAATTCCGCAGCTGGCTTTGGCAAACAGAATGGCGGGAACGCTGGAAGTGCGTCTTCACAGCAGGCTACATGCTGGGCAACAAAATGTGATAACAACAGAGCTGGTGAGGGTGATTTAAGACACTCCGGAGTCCGGAGGGCCGGTGAAAAATTTAAAGCTGCTCACGACTTCAGGCTCTCGAACAAAGCCAGACATTCCTCCTTTAAAACTTCGCCGCGAATCGTGATTTCTTTAAAACCTCTGCTAACAATTTCGTTGGCCGAAATTTCGATCTGCGGATAAAACCTGCCGATTTCCTGCCAGGGCACGGAAAACACTACTTCGCTGATGCCGGCATACATAATGGTGCTCATGCACATGGGGCAGGGTTCGCCGGTTGTGTATAATGTCAGGCCATTTGGTTTTATTCCACTTTTGACGAGTTGACGGATGGCGTTCATTTCGGCATGTGCCGTAGGATCGTCGCTGGTGCGCACCGTGTTGGGTGTTTCCACAACTATTTCATCACCATTGGCAATCACACAACCAAAAGGCGTCTTTGCCTCACAGGCAATTTTGAGCGCCCGTTGCATCATGCGTTTGTCACGAATATTAGTTGAGCTTTCCATTATAAATAAATTCCAAACAATAATAAAACAAATCACAAATAAATTCCAATGTTTAAAACGAAATGGCCAAACCGTTACTAATGGTTGGGATTTGATTTTTGGAACTTATTTGTTTTTTGGAATTTGCTTTTTGAGTTTTTGTTAGAAAAATATTGACTTTATGGACGGACACTAATTAGTCCCTTGCGGCACCACACTGCGGTTTACATAAATCGCCAGCGTGTTGAGCTGCATATAGGGTTGTGAAACATATAAATATCCGCCAAAGTCGTTGCTGTCGGCGCCCCACGAGTTTTTTACTTTGTACCACGTGTTGCCATCCTGATCTTTGGCCATGCCAATGATGTGCATGGAATGGTCGTCGGTAGAGGAATAGTTGTCGTACGCTTGCTGTCGCATTTCGGCTGTCACCACACGTTGCTTGCCGGCTACATCAAAAACGCTGTCGCGGGAGGCACGCGGAATATCGCTCCACTCTTTTTCGGGAACCAATGCCAATCCTTTTTTGTGGCTAAATCCCGGATCGCTCACGTCGGCAGCCCAAGCCACCGTGTAACCATTGTTGATGGCCATGTCGATGATATTGGTAAGGTCTTCTATCTTTACGTTGTAATACAGCTCATAATCCCAGTTGTCGGGGATCAGCAAAAGGAAATTTTTGTAATAAGGGTGGCTGGAATAGGAGGTAACCTCCACATAATCTGCCGGATTAATTTTGACCACCTGCTGCGCAAATGATTTTGGTGTGTAGCTTTTGCCATTCCAGGTAAAATTCTCTGGTTTAGCGCCCAGATATGCGTCGAGGATTCCGTCGTAGGCGGTCATCCATACGGGAGTGAGCTTGCGGTTTTCGTTGTCGGTGATGGCTTTTACGAACGTCTGCAACACATGGTCCATCTCACCGTGCACATGTTTGTCTTCGCCGTAGGTGAGGCCGTTGTAAGCTTCTTCGGGAACGAGGCCACGATCAGCAAGGGTTTCCATTACCTGATGGGGTTCTCCGCCGGGGCTAAAGTTAAAGTTGCCGTGCAGACGCACGTATCCATCGGCGCGTTTTTCGTAAGCATAGCGCACAGGCCACATCTCGGCCAGGTCCAGCTCAGGGCCGCCCTGCCGCAGTACTTCAGCTTCGACAAGAGAGGTGCCGGCATACGACCAGCAGGTGCCCGACTGATTTTGATTTTTTACAGGCGTGTGCGGCACAATTTTGATGTCAGTAAAAATGTAGCCACCAACCGTGTCGGCAACGCTTTGAGCATGCAACCGGCTGATGCCGGAAAACCCTGCCACTACCAGAATCAGGACAATTAGAAAGTTTCTGTTCATTATTTTTATTTTTTGAATGATAATAATGCTGGCAAAAATAATGTAAAATGAAACGCATTAATCAGATGGAAATGCGAAATTTGCAAGCTCATACAAATGATCTCATCATGAAACAACCCATAGGCCTTTGGGAAATATCCCCTGTTGATGGACGCTATCAAAACAAAACCAAAACCTTACGCACCTATTTTTCGGAGGCTGCGCTGATGCGTTACCGGCTGCTGGTGGAGGTGGAATATTTTATCAGCCTTTGCACTTTGCCACTCCCACAACTTACGGAATTTGATCATGATAATTTTGAAAAACTACGTTCGGTTTACCAAAATTTTGATGACGGTGCTGCACTGCGTATTAAAGAAATAGAAGCCGTGACCAATCACGATGTGAAGGCCATCGAATATTATCTGCGCGAGAAGTTTGATGCATTTTCTTTAGAAAAATTTAAGGAGTTTATTCATTTTGGGCTTACCTCGCAGGATATTAATAATACCGCCATGCCGCTTGCGCTAAAGGAGGCCATGAACGACATTCTTCTGCCACAGCTTTACAATTTGCAACAGCAGCTACATTCGTTTGCATTTCAATGGAAAGATATCACCATGCTGGCGCACACGCATGGCCAGCCGGCTTCTCCGACTACGCTGGGGAAAGAAATTTATGTGTTCAACGACCGGCTCGAGCAGCAGTTTATTCAGTTGCGGGCAATTCCATTCAGCGGTAAGTTTGGTGGCGCCACCGGCAACTTCAACGCGCATCAGGTGGCGTTTCCTGACATCGACTGGGCAGAGTTTGCTAATAAATTTCTGGCAGACAAGCTGGGATTACAACGGCAATTTGTGACCACACAAATCGAACATTACGACAACATGTCCGCACTCTTTGATGCGTTGAAACGTGTTAATACCATTCTGATCGATCTGTCGCGCGACATGTGGAGCTACATCTCGATGGAGTATTTCCGTCAGAAAATTAAAGAGGGTGAAGTGGGTTCTTCGGCCATGCCACATAAAGTTAATCCTATCGACTTCGAAAATGCGGAAGGAAACCTGGGGCTGGCAAATTCCATGTTCGAATATCTTTCAGCGAAGCTTCCGGTATCGCGGCTGCAGCGCGACCTGACCGATTCCACCGTAAGCCGCAACATTGGCGTTCCTTTTGCGCACACGCTCATTGCCTTGCAGTCGTTGAGCAAAGGCATGGATAAGCTGGTGCTAAATGAAAAGAAAATCACTGCTGACCTCGACGAAAACTGGGCGGTAGTGGCCGAAGCTATTCAGACCATCCTGCGACGCGAAG
>CAZTCX010000036.1:0-28518 GCA_964612515.1 uncultured Lentimicrobiaceae bacterium
AGCCGCCGACTTAGCCCTCCCAAAAACCCTAACAGCCTGTCCAATTATGTTTACCGGACAACAATGAATTCAACACAGACATTTTGTTAGCAAAAATTCATCGCTGCAAAAATTCTTGATTATTTTAGCCAAAAATTTTTTGGCCTGTGCGGAGCGCATTTTATTTTGTCATTTTCTTTTCATTAGCTACAATTCATTTGCATGGGCAAACGGATGCAGGCAGCAACATCCGTTTTGACAGCAGCAATCTTTCTGTAACGCTTCCTGCCATTGTGATGCAGGACATCGCAACTCCCGTTACTTTCAAAATTACAGATCCCGCATTTCGTTCGATGGTGCATGGTAATGTGGCCGTAATCATCGACGGAAAGGAAATACTTGCGAATTTTATTTATGGTGAGGCTGTTGTTAATGTCGTTTTCCAAACCGATAGGATTTTCACCATCGAAGCCGGAGGTTTTTCATTTAGCCGGTATGTCACCCCCATCCCCCTGTGGCTTTCAGTGCTGCCACCGCTCATCGCCATTATCATGGCTTTGTTTTTCAAAGAAGTTTATACCGCTCTCTTCGTTGGCGTGCTCGTAGGAGCGTTCATCATTTATTATTATCAGGGCTATCATTTTTTTGAAGCCTTGTTTATTGGATTTTTTGCTGTACTCGACACCTACGTGCTCAATTCGCTACTTGATAAAAGCCATATTTCCATCATTATCTTCTCGATGATGATTGGCGGGATGGTGGGAATTATCACCAAAAATGGCGGGATGAAAGGCGTGGTAAATTTTCTGTCGCGGTATGCCAACAATGCGCGTTCCGGGCAGATGGTGACCTGGTTGCTGGGAATATTGATATTTTTTGATGATTATGCCAATACCTTGGTGGTGGGCAATACGATGCGCCCGATTACGGATAAGCTGAAGGTTTCGCGTGAAAAGCTGGCCTATATCGTCGATAGTACGGCGGCACCCGTTGCTTCGATAGCCTTTGTTACCACATGGATTGGCGCCGAACTAAGTTACATCCAGGGTGGGATAAAAACACTGGGCCTCAACGAAACGCCGTATGATGTTTTTATCAACTCATTGCAATATTCATTTTATCCTATTTTGACCTTGCTATTTGTCATGATTCTCATCATGCGACGGCGCGATTTCGGTCCCATGCATGCCATAGAGGTGGCAGCGCGCACCGGACAAATTGCCCCAAAGGCAACCAATCCCAAACTGAATTTTGGACGAGAAACTGAACCTGCCGAAAACGTAAAAGCGCGAGGGTACAATGCCATTGTGCCGGTGCTTGTGGTAGTATTTGGAACCATCACAGGACTTATCATCACCGGATTGCAGCAGGTGGGATGGGATGCTTCGGCAACTTTTGGAACCAATCTTTCGCATGTGATTGGCAGTTCTGATTCGTTTAGCGCGCTGCTGTGGTCGTCGCTCGGGGGAGTGGTCGTCGCTTTGGGACTTACCGTTGGGCAACGCATCCTCCCTTTGCGCAGCAGCATCGATGCGCTGGTGGATGGTTTTAAAAGCATGCTCACGGCGGTGCTCATTTTGGTGCTTGCATGGTCGATAGCACTTATTACCGAGCAGTTGCATACAGCAGAATTTATTTCAGGAAGCCTTATCCGGTGGGCAGTTTCGCCATATCTAGTGCCGGCGCTCACCTTTTTATTGGCAGCAGCCATTTCTTTTTCTACAGGTTCTTCGTGGGGAACGATGGCTATTTTGTATCCGCTTATCCTGCCGGCCACCTGGTATCTTGGCCTTGAAGCAGGATTGGAGTACGACACTGCGATGTCGATTTTCCATAATGTGGTTTCGGCGGTACTTGCCGGCTCGGTGATGGGCGATCATTGCTCTCCCATTTCCGACACGACTATTCTTAGTTCACTGGCCAGTTCGTGCGATCACATCAACCATGTGCGTACGCAAATGCCTTATGCACTAACGGTAGGCGCTGTGGGTTTGGTAATTGGAACCATTCCGGCTGCCTTTGGAGTTTCGGTGCTGATATTATTTCCGGTAAACATTGCTGTACTTGCGTTGATCATTCAACTGGTTGGCAAGCCGGTGCCTAAGGCGTTTCTTGTTAAATCCTAAAGCGGCTGGGCGCAAAGAGCATGGCGCAAAGCGAACAGAATGAGGATTAATACGGGATTTTTTTGCTGGGTTCGTAGCCTTGAAGGTGATGCAACCCTTAGCTTTTATTTTTGAATATCGAATCGCAGAATTTCGAATCTTGAATAATGAAGTAAAAAAAGGATAAGTTGTGTAGATGAAGACTGTGAACTGCGGACTTCTGGCTGTGAACTATTACCAGATTTTAATTAAAAACGTACAAAACTTCACCGTCAAAACGGGTGTTGTACTGCACCATGGGGTAGGATGCGGGACCTTCCACCACCGAGCCGTCGAGCAAAAGATAGCGGGAACCGCTGCAAGTGTCGTGGGCAAAGAGCGCTGACTCATCAACGATAAGGCGTGTGCACTTGAACACCGGTTCGAAAATGCAGCAACTGTCAGGCTTATAGGTGGGCGTGCGCTCGAAGGCTTTAAAGTCATCGAGCGAAGCACGATAAATTATGATGCCGCGGCTTGGCTCGTTGGCCGTTACATAGGCATAACCGCCAATGTTGTTGAGCGGCAGGTATTGGGTTGAGTTGGGATAGATGTAAAAATTGACATAACCAACATTTATGGGCGGATCGTCATTGTTGTCGCAGGAGATAAGAAAGAGTGCAATAAAAATTGAAAATAAAGCGGCAGAGAAAGTCGTTTTGGAAACCATACTTTTGAAGGTTGAGTGTGAGCTATGTAACGCGATGGCCCGATGGATATTTTGTGAGGAACAAGGTGAGCCGATGCCAAAAATGCGACCTTTGCATAAAGACGTTTTTAGTGAGAAATACACCTTATTATATAGTGCTGTGGATGCTGGTGGCGATGCTGCAACTAGAGAGCCATGCTCAAAAGCAGCCGGTGTATGCTTTTGACGTGATCACCAGCGAAAATATGTTTCAGCAAAAAGGCTTGTCGGCCAACACCGTCAACAGCATTATTCAGGACAGCTATGGCTACATGTGGTTTGGCACCTGGGATGGCCTCAACAAATTTGATGGATACACTTTTACAATCTACGCCCGTGCCGAAGGGTTGACCAACGAAACCATCCACACCTTGCTCGAAGCCGACGACGGCAACATCTGGATTGGTACCGACGATGGATTGAATTGTCTGGAGCGTCCTTCCGGGAAAATTATCTCCTACGCGTGTCTCGATGGCGACAGCAACAGTATCGTCGATAACAAAGTTAATTCGCTTTATCAGGACAGAGCCGGACGAATCCTGATAGGTACAGCAAGTGGGTTGTGCAGCATCGACCTGCAAACGCACGCCATCCAGCGCTACGAAACAGGAAGCCGCAGCCGCAGCAACAGCGTCAACTGCATCTTGCGTAGTTCCGACAGCACTTATTGGTTGGGAACTAATTTTGGACTGGTAGAATATGATCTGGAGGAAAACCGGAGCACACGCCACCTCAACCGTCCTGATGATGCACAAAGCCTGAGCAACGACCGTGTGCGCGACATCCTTGAAGACAGCCAGGGAAGGCTTTGGATTGCCACCGAAAATGGCCTCAGCATGATGAATCGCTCCGACAACACGTTTAAGATTTTTCGAAATAACCCGGCTGACAAAACAAGTTTGAGTCATAATTTTATTGAAACATTATTCGAAGATACCCAGGGACAGTTGTGGATAGGAACCGATGGGGGCGGATTGAATGTAATGAACCTGCAGGATTTTACCATCACGCGAATTGGGGTTGATAATAGGAATGCCAGAAGCCTTAGCAACGACCGCATTTATCATATCACCAGCGACCGGAACAGCAATATCTGGATTGGTACTTTTAAAGGTGTTAATGTGATCGATCGCTTCAGACCAAAATTCGAGCTTTATCCGGCGCATCCCACCGGCGATGAAGCTTTAAACGACAACTTCGTATGGACTTTTCTCGAATATTCCCCCGGCATTATGTGGATCGGAACCGACCGAGGCATCAGCGTTTTTGACGCGGAGAGCAAAAAGTTTAGCAAAACTCCGGAAAATTTCCGCGGAGGTAGCCAGCTTTTGAGCCAGCGCGTGCGCTCATTACTCAAGGATAGTTATGGCAACGTTTGGATAGGTACCCGCGACGCCGGACTTAACAAATTTGAACCAAAAACCGGACGCATGCATCATTTCAGCCCTTCGATGCAATATTACAACAGCATCAGCGACAACCATGTTCTTAAACTGATCCAGGATAGCAGTGCTATGATTTGGGTTGCAACCAATAATGGTTTGAATAGCATCGATCCACAAACCCATGTAATTAAAATTTACCGGCACGACCCCCAAAATCCCGGATCGATTTCTAATAATACCATCTATGATATTTATGAGGACAGACAGAATGTGATTTGGCTCGCCACCTTGGGCGGATTAAATCGCTACCATCCGTCAGGCGATAGTTTCTCAGTTGTCCGTAATAATATTCCTTCACAAAAGATAGTCACCGATCGCCTTTTCAGTATCCATGAAGATAGCCTGGGAAATTTCTGGCTTGGAACACGGGGTGGCGGGCTGGTTTATTACGATCGGGCAAACGACAAATTTTCGGGCTACACCCGCGACGACGGACTGCCCAACAATCTTGTTTATGGCGTGCTGGAGGATGATGATAATAATTTGTGGATGAGCACCAACTGGGGCATTTCCAAATTTGATATCAAATCACGCACGTTCATCAATTTTGATGTTACGGACGGATTGCAAAGCAACGAGTTCAATGCCGAAGCCTATCTGAAATCTTCGTCTGGCGAGATGTATTTTGGAGGAATGAAAGGTTTCAATGTTTTCGATCCTGCCGACATAAAACTTAATCCGCTGATGAGCAGCGTGATGATCACTTCCTTTAAGATTTTCAACCAGTCGCAGCCCGGGCAGCTTCTCGATGGCGACACCATCGTGCTCAGCCACCAGCAGAATTTTTTCTCCTTCGAGTTTTCCACCTTTGATTATTTTAATCCACACAAAAGCAAATATGCCTACCGGCTCGACGATTACAACAGCGATTGGGTTTACGGAGACGGTGGCCGCCACTATGCCGACTATGCCAACGTAATGCCGGGCACCTACACTTTCAGGGTGGCGGGTGCCGGAAGCAACGGATTGTGGAACAGCGACGGCGTCAAGCTTACCATTATTATCCGCCCGCCATGGTATGCCACCTGGTGGTTTCGAATCGGCATCGTGTTTTTGTTTGTCTTTTTGATTTGGCTGGTAACATATAGCTGGGTGCGGCACATCCGCAAAAAGCATCTACTCGAAACACGGATGCTCACGGTGGAAAAACAACTACTGGAGATTCAGCAGAAAGCGCTACGGCTGCAGATGAATCCTCATTTTATTTTTAATTCATTAAATAGCATCCAAAGTTTCATTCTCACGCGTGATGTGGACATGGCCATCAATTATCTGAGCCGGTTTTCGCAGCTCATGCGGCTCATCCTTGCCAACTCACGCGAATCGGTGATAGCTTTGGCCGACGAGATAAAAGCCATCACACTCTATCTTGAAATTGAAAAATTGCGTTTCGATAATCGTTTCGATTACAATATCAACCTGGACCCAAAAATTGATGAAGATTTCACCGGCATACCACCCATGATTCTGCAACCTTATGTCGAAAATGCGATCATCCATGGGCTGATGCACAAAACAACGCCAGGCCATATTCGAATTGCTTTTGAGAAAAACGGTAAAAGTTTGTTGTGTACCATCACTGACGATGGCGTAGGCCGCGAGCGGGCTATTGAAATCAAAAAAGAATCAGGGCTTTCGACAAAATCACGCGGCATGACGATTACCAACGAAAGACTTGAGATTTTGAGTCAGAATGCCGACGAAAAGTTCAGCGTCCGCATCATCGATCTCAAAGATGCAGCAGGGCTGGCTGTTGGAACGCGCGTAGAGCTTACCATTCCTATTCGGGAGGTTTAAAGCAGCGGATAGAATAGCGTTTGGCGAACCTTAACCGCCTTATTACATTTCATTTAACTGGTGCAGCCCATTCAAACACTTCCTTTCCGAAACTCATCTAAATAGTTGGCTTTGCGGCAGATTGTTATTTATAATAATTAAAAATAGACCCTATTACCTTGAAAAACCGGCTGCCTTTGCAAGAAAAGATAGATATTTGGCGGTTTATAATTTAAGCAAACCAGCGTTGTAAAAGCGGTAATCATTGATGACGAGAAGAAATCGCGTCAGGCACTCATTGGCCTGCTCGAGCGCTATTGTCACAATGTGATCATTCTGGGCGACGCTGAAGGGGTGCACACAGGCATCGATCTGATAAAAAGTACCAGCCCCGATGTGATTTTTCTCGACATACAGATGCAGGACGGCAGTGGTTTCAGATTGTTACAGTCGTTCGATAAAATAGATTTTGAAATCATTTTTACCACAGCTTTTGATCAATACGCCATCAGAGCTATTAAGTTCAGCGCCCTCGATTATCTGCTTAAGCCCATTGTGCCGCAGGAACTCATAGATGCTGTGCGTAAGGTGGAAGATATAAAAATTGCCCGGCATCAAAACATGAGTCAAAACATTGACGTGTTGCTCGAAAACATCAAAAATCCGGGCGCTGAAACGCGAAAAATCATTCTCACCACTGCCGAAAAAATCCATGTGGTGGATGTGGACAACATAATAAGGTGTGAGTCGGATAATTACTACACCAATTATTTTTTTAAAGATGGTGGCAGGCTTTTGATAAGCAAGACGTTGAAGGAAAACGAAAATCTGTTGCGCGATCATCATTTTATTCGCACGCACAAATCGCATCTGGTCAACACCAAATACATCAGAGGCTTTGTAAAAGGAGAGGGTGGATACATCCTGATGAGCGACAACAGCAAGGTTCCGGTGTCGCGCCGCCGCAAGGAATTGATAATGGAAACTTTGAATAATTTGTAAAAGTCGAAATTTATTAATTAGAAATTACTGAAAAACAAAAGAATACGGGGAACGACAAAGAAGGGTGAGCCACCTTGGAAGGTAAGCCGGAAACTGACTGTTAAAAACCTTTAACTTATTTTGTTCAAGCGGTTTGTAGGGTCGCGTTTACTTTTACGTGCTTCCACAGAGAAAAATAAGTACGAATTTATGGATGACTTACTATATTTTCTTTTAATCATCGGATGGCTGGCTTTCAGCTTCTACCAGCAAAGCGTTAAGAAAAAACGCAAGCAGGAGGCTATGGAAGCTGCGCGCAGGCAGGAGTTGGCCGAAGAGCAGGCGATGCCCTACGGACAAGCGGCGATGGATGCGCCGATGATGCAGGAGGAGCAGCCCGATCGTCGCCGTAATTTTGTGGAGGAGCTTGAGCGCATGCTCGCCGGGGAGGCACAAAGCCTTGAGGAAATACCGGAATACGAAGCACAATCGCTGGAGACTATTCCTGAGCCGGCGCAGATGACAGAGATTGACAACAATGAAGAAATCAACATTTATCAGAAATATTATGACACGAGGTTAGCACCCGTATCGGAGATGCAAGGAAAGCCCGAAAAATTGGAAGATAAACGGCTGCGGTTGCAACATGAAATGGAGCAGCAGTTGCAATTGGTTGAAATCACGGAAGAGCCTGTTATCGGCACTTCACATTTCGATCTGCGCAAGGCAGTTATCTATTCGGAAATCCTCAATCGGCGGTACAGCTAATTAAGTGTGAGTTTAAATAAGGGGGAGTGGTAAAAAGGTTTTGGAGAATCCATTTTTTTATTACTAATTTTACCGCCCTTTAGCAAAGCACAAATAAACATAAAATTATTTAGTATGTTAAAAAATCTACTTTTAACTATTGGTATTCTGCTCACGTCCAGCCTGTATCTGTTTTCACAGTCAGGCGCACTGCAAGGTAAAATCCTTGATGCCGATACTAAAGAGCCCATTCCATTTGCCAACGTGGCGCTATTTTCGGCGGGCGATCTGATAACGGGGGCGACCTCTGACTTTGATGGTAAGTATGTAATAAAACCTTTGGCACCAGGTAATTACAACTTGCGGGCATCGTTTATTGGTTACCAAACCAAAGAGATTGCCAACATCATTGTAAAAGGTGACCAGATTGTTTTTGAAAATATTTCATTGTCGAGTACTACCGAAGTGCTTCAGACGGTGGAAGTGGTGGAATACAAAATCCCACTTATTTCCAAAGACCAGACAACCTCGGGTCAAACCGTTACCAGCGAAGAAATTCAGAAGATGCCTAACCGCTCCACCACTTCTATTGCTACCACGGTGGGTGGTGTGTATTCTGATGCCGACGGCGGAAACATCAGTATCCGCGGACAGCGCTCCAGCGGTACGGTGTATTACATCGACGGCATGCGCGTGATAGGCTCGCTGGCACTGCCTGAGTCGGCCATCGAGCAGGTACAGGTAATTCTTGGTGGGGTGCCTGCTAAATTTGGCGACGCTACCGGGGGTATCATCAGTGCCACCACCAAAGGGCCTTCACGGGAATTTGGCGCCGGCGTTGAGTTGCAGACATCAGAATTCCTGGATGCTTACGGATACAACCGATTGGGATTGAACCTACAGGGTCCACTGGTTTCGAGAATAGAAGAAGATGGCAGTAAGACCTCACTTATTGGCTACTTCCTGGCTGGTGAGTTCATCTATCGCGAAGACGGCCGCCCTTCGGCCAGAGGAACGATCGATAAAGCTACCGACGATTATCTGAGTTTTTTAAAGCAAAACCCACAACGCGTTACCGGTACTGGCTACGGGTTATTCAACAATACGCTCTTTGCCCGAAAAAGCAATACCGAATCTGTGAAAAACACACAGAACACTGACCGCACCGAAATAAACGTTTCTGGAAAAATTGACCTGCGTACTTCGCCCACCATCAACCTTACCATTGGGGGATCTTTCAACCTGCAGGACTACAGGGCATTTAACTATTATAACAGCCTATTCAACTGGGAAAACAACGCGCATGTAAATAATAATACATGGCGTGTGTTTGGCCGTTTTACCCAACGATTCCCGGTTGACAAAGAAAATACCTCGCTGGTAAAGAATGTTTATTACACCATTCAGGCAGACTATTCGAAATTCCACCAGAAGGTAGAAGACGAATCACATGGCGATAATCTTTTCAACTATGGCTATCTTGGCAAATTTGATACTTACAAACGTCGTTCGTACGAGCTTGGAAGCGATACCGTCAATGGCACCATATATAATAATGTGTGGGTTCAAAACAACTGGCAGGATACTGCCTTCACCTTCCAGCCTTTCGACATAAACCCGGTGGTAGCCCGCTACACTTCGCAATACTACGAACTATATCCCGATAAAGGCGACTGGCAGAACTTCCCACAAGGCGGTCATTGGCTCAACTACAACCAGGTGCAGCTTTATGGTGGCCTCCTCAATGGACAATCGCCAGATGCTGTTTACACAATGTGGGGCAACGTAGGCACGCAGTACAATGGTTATTCAATTGACGATGATTCACAAATAGGAATTTCAGCAAATGCAAGTGCCGACATCGGAAACCACGCCATCGAGTTTGGCTTGCAATATGAACAGCGTAAGGAAAGTGCGTATGGCTATGGCCCTGTAGGATTGTGGTCACTGATGCGCCTGATTACAAATACACACATCAACGAGCTCGATAAAAGCAACCCACAATTGGTTCAAATTGATGGCGTATTTCAGGATACAATTAACTACAATCGTCTTTACAGTTTTACTGATCAGCGGGTTTTCGACATCAACCTGCGTAAAAAACTAGGCATCGACATTCAGGGCATCGACTGGATCGATATTGACTCTTATGATCCGAGTAACCAAACCATTAGCTACATCGACGAAAATGGGGTAATACACAAAAACGCTCCTGTAAGCGGCGGCCTGTCGATAGACATGTTTAGTCCCGATGAGCTTCTTAATGATGGAAATAATTATGCCTATTATTATGGATATGATCCTTACGGAAACAAGCAAACCAGCCGTCCGGCCTTCGATGATTTCTTTAATTCACAAAATGAAATTATGATGCCTAACGGTCAGGCGAAAAAATATTACTCCCGTGATATTGGAGCTTTCGAGCCGATTTACATGGCAGGATACATCCAGGATAAATTCGCTTTTGACGACCTTATCTTTAATATTGGTGTTCGTGTTGACCGTTTTGATGCCAACCAGAACGTGCTGAAAGATCCCTACTTGTTCTATTCAGCCTATACGGTGGAAGAAAAAACCAAAAATTTCGACAATCATGCGCACCCTGCGAACATTCCAGGCAATGCCGTTATTTATGTTGATAACAAAGACAACCCTTCGGGTGTAACCGGTTACCGCGTGGATAATGTTTGGTACAATGCTCAGGGATCTATCATTCAAAACCCCGATATCCTTGATGTTGGCAATGGTATCACACCATATCTTAAGAATCCAAACCAGAACACCATGACCAGCGATGTATTTGAAGATTACACCCCACAGGTGAGTGTGATGCCACGTATTTCGTTCTCATTTCCAATCTCCGATGAAGCATTATTCTTTGCTCACTACGATATTCTTACCCAGCGTCCTACCGCTGCATTGCGCATGGATCCAACACAATATTTCTTTATCGACCGTCAGGGTGGAGCTATTAATAATCCAAATCTGAAACCTGAGAAAACCATCGACTATGAGTTGGGATTCCAGCAAAAAATCAGCAACACTTCTTCACTCAAGATAGCCACTTTCTACCGTGAGATCCGCGACCAGATTCAATATTACCGTTTTACGGGTGCCTACACAGGTGGTTCTAACCTTTACGACTCCTATTCTAACCTCGATTTCAGTACTGTAAAAGGTCTGACGGTAGAGTATGACCTGCGTCGTACCAATAACATCCGGGCACGTATCAGCTACACGCTGCAATTTGCCGATGGTACGGGATCAAGCCCAAGCACAGCAGCAGCGTTGGTTAGCGCCGGCTTGCCTAACCTGCGTCAGTTATTCCCACTCGACCAGGACCGCCGTCACTCTTTCAACATTGTGCTCGACTATCGTTTTGGAGAAGGCAAAAATTATAATGGTCCTACTTCTACCCGTACCATTAAAGGTACCGATCAGGTAAAAACAACACAGTGGCTCAAAAATACCGGTCTGAACATCACTGTAAGTGGCGGATCCGGAACTCCATATACCCGTGCTGAAAACATCATTGGTGTGTATGGCGGCGGCGGCGGCTATGTACTTGATGGGACTATCAACGGATCGCGCTTGCCTTGGCAGTTTAGGATTGATGGCCGTTTGGACCGTGACATCAGCATCACAAAAGACCCAAGCTCTAACCTCTACCTCAACGTCTATCTGCAGGTGCTAAACCTGTTGGACACCAAAAACATCATCTCTGTCTATCCGGCTACCGGAAGTCCTGATGATGATGGTTATCTGACAGCTCCGGAATGGCAGAGCAACATCAATGCTTCAATTGATCCTGCTGCCTACCGCGACCTTTACGCATTACGTATGAATACGCCATCTTTCTATAGTACACCGCGACAGATCAGGCTGGGTGTGATTTTCAACTTTTAATCCCGCTATTTTCAAGGTTAATCAGGTAAAATAAAAAATATCATACAGATGAGATACATATTACAAACGCTGCTGATTTTTTCGGTATTACTAATGACTGCTCACGGAAGCTTTGCCGAAGAACAATCCCTTGCAGAAAAAAATAAGCTTAAGGCTACGGCCGCTGGTTGTTCACCCGGAGGTGGTTTTGCTTTTCTTGACATAAATAACATCCGTGCCCGTATCAATACGGGTGGCGACATGTGGTGGAACTTTGACCGTGCCCAATATTTCGTTCCCGCCAACACGCAGCAAACATCGATGTTTTCAGCATCGTTGTGGATTGGTGGTGTGGACGTAAACGGTCAGCTTAAGTTGGCTGCTCAGCGCTACCGTCAGGTAGGGATCGACTATTGGCCCGGACCAATTTCACGTATCGATGCTTCGGTTGATGCCGAAACCTGCGCGGAATATGACAAACTCTTTCAGATGACACGCGCTGAAGTTGATGATTTTGTAGCCTGGTCCACCAGTGTAAACCCTGCTGAAGAGTATCCGGATTACTCTATTCCGGAAAGCATTCTTAACTGGCCGGCACACGGCGACGAAAGCCTCGGACAAAGCTATTATCTGGCACCTTTTTACGATGCCAACTTTGATGGTGAGTACGATCCCCGCCAGGGCGATTATCCATATTATGATATCGACAACAGCTTGTGCAAAACACAAACTCCAACCATGGACGCCGACTACTATTATGGTAATCTATCCGACAACTGGAAGTATGGCATCCTTTCCGACCAGGTGATTAAAGGTGACCAGACTTTGTGGTGGGTTTTTAATGATAAAGGAAACATTCATACCGAAACCAGTGGCGCTCCCATTGGCATGGAAATACGTGCACAGGCTTTCTCCTTTGCTACCAACGATGAGGTGAACAACATGACCTTTTATAGCTATGAGATCATCAACCGTTCTACCTTTAAACTTACCAACACGTACTTCTCACAATGGGTAGATACGGATCTGGGCTATGCATGGGATGACTATGTAGGCTGCGATGTGGAACGTGGCTTGGGTTATTGTTATAATGGTTTCCCTGTTGATGGTTCCGGTGAAGTAGAAGCTTATGGCGATCAACCTCCTGCCATTGGTGTTGACTTCTTCCAGGGTCCCTATATGGATCCAGATCACACAGACAACCCCAAATACCAATTTGTGATCAACGGCAACGGCGACACCACTGATAGAATTCAAATTTGCGACGTAAGTATCAACGGCGTCAACTTTGGAGACGGCATCATTGACAACGAACGTTTTGGGATGCGTCGGTTTGTTTATCACAACAATACCTCTGCTAACCCCAACACTACCGACCCATCAACGGCTCCTGAATATTACAACTATCTGCGTGGTATCTGGAAAGACAACACCAAAATGCTTTATGGTGGAACAGCGCACACAAACGATCCGAAAGCCGTTGGTCCTGAATGCGACTTTATGTTTCCTGGCGATACTGACCCCTGCAACTGGGGAACTGGTGGTGCACCTCCTAATGATGGATTTAATCAGAATGGAAAATATTGGACAGAAGAAACAGAACAAAACCAGCCTGGCGACCGCCGCTTTATGCAATCAGCCGGACCCTTCGATCTGGAAGCTGGTGCTGTAAACTATATTACTGTTGGTATTCCCTGGGCTCGCGCTACCTCTGGTGGTGCATGGGCTTCGGTTTTGCTGCTGCGTGTTGTTGACGACAAAGCACAGGCTTTGTTCGACAACTGCTTCAAGGTACTCGACGGCCCCAGTGCTCCCGACCTGAGCTTCCTGGAACTCGACCACAAATTGGTCGTGAATATCAGCAACCGCAGAGGTTCTAACAACTACATGGAAGAGTATTCTGAAATTGATCCTAACATTCAGTTGCTCGAAGATACCACTGGTGCCCGCACACAAGCACAGGAAGATTCACTGAAAACCTATCGCTTCGAAGGTTATCAGATTTATCAGTTGCGTCGCGCCGACGTAAGCGTCGAAAGCCTCAACGATCCCGACCTGGTGCGCCTGGTTGCTCAATTTGATAAAAAGAATGGTATTAAGAAACTTATCAACTACTACCTCGACCGCAGCATTGGGGCTACCGTTCCTGTTGTTGAAGTTGAAGGTGGTGACGAAGGCATCAGCCACACCTTTGAAATTACACGTGATGCTTTTGCTGACAAGGATCCAAAGCTGGTCAATCATAAGCAGTACTATTTCCTGGCAATTGCTTACGCATACAACGAATACTCACCATATTCACAGGATCCCGGCATCGAAAATGGCCTCTATGGGCAAAAGAAACCTTACCTGTCCGGTCGTAAAAACATTAAAGTTTATACGGCTATACCAAGCAAAGTTGTAGATGGAACCATATTGAACTCTACGTATGGTGACCGCTTCCAGATATCACGCATACAGGGTCATGGCAACGGTGGATTTGGATTGGAACTCCAGCAAAGCGTGGTTGATGAAATTATGTCGAAGGAGCCCATCAAATACACCTGGGATCCGGTAAAGAAACGCTATTTTACAAACGATGTAATTGGCAGCGATAGCTATCCGATGGCTTATAATATTGATTACACGATCAATAATGGCCCGCTCAACGTTAAGGTTATCAACCCCCTGGATGTAAAGGGTGGTGAATTTACTTTGCGTTTCGTGGATGTAAAACATCCTACTTCAACCAATGCGCAGGGTGAAGTTGTAGTCACTGATTCGTTGACCATTTTGAGTGCAAACTGGATTTTGACGGATGAAAACGGTAACGAATGGCATTCAGAAAAAGCCATTGATGTGCGGAATGAGCAGATCATTCCTGAACTTGGTCTTTCGATTGACATTGTTCAAATTGCATCTCCGGGTACTGCCGGATCAGTAAATAATGGTCTGATAAGATATTCGTTGACTTATACCGATAGCTCGCAACGATGGCTCTCAGGTGTCCCTGATTTTGACGTACCGGACAGTCCTTTCAACTGGATTCGTGCGGGCGTTTACCGAGACAAAGACAACATGAAGTACAACGACTGGAAGATGTGGCTTGACCCTCCTCAGCCCTGGGATGCTGGACAGAACTATGAGAAGATTATTGGCGGCACCTGGTCACCTTATGCGCTTACGGCTGATAAAGTTGATATAAAAACAGGCCCTGCTTATGACCAATTTTCACGCGACAAGGCAAAGCTTGATATGCTGGCAAGCGTGGATGTAATCATCACTTCCGATAAATCGAAATGGACGCGTTGTCCGGTTCTCGAAACCTCACCCGATCCCAGCCTTGCACAGGGCAACGCCTCTCAGCTCAAGCTACGTGAGTCGCCCTCAATTGATAAAGACGGCAACTTTGCCGCAAGCATGACAATGCCTGATAGCGACAATCCTGATGATCCCAACTATATTTCTGCCAAAGGAATGGGTTGGTTCCCCGGATACGCCATTAATCTGGAAACCGGCGAGCGCCTCAACGTGATGTATGGTGAAAACTCATGGCTCAGCGGTGACAATGGACGCGACATGAAATGGAATCCTTCCAACAGATTTACTGATAATAATGGTATCCCCGTTTTTGGTGGGATGCATTATCTCTACATCATGTCTGCTACTACAGTCAATTACGTAGGCAACTATTTCAAATCTCCGGCTTACGATGCTGGTCGTTATTATCGCGACTCGCTGCAAGGTGTGGGCATAGCCAATGGCGGATTACCCGATAACGTGCGCCTTTCCGGTGTATATGCCAGCACCATGTGGGTAAATATCCCGGTGATGGCCGATTCGATATGGCTGCCCGAAGGCAATGATGCGCGTATAAAAATCAGAATTGCTACACAATATCGTCGTTACTTCTCTGAGCAGGCGCTGAAACCTACGAATCCTAAAGAAGCTAACAACTTCAATCCCATGTTCAAGTTTAACACAGACGCTTTCGAACCCGTTGCATTTTCACCGAAAACTAACAATAAGGATCTCGACATGATCAGTGTAGTTCCTAATCCTTATTACGCCTATGCTGATGGTCCGGGATATGAACGCAACCAGCTCGATACCCGCGTAAAAATCACAAACATTCCCGAACGTTGCGTGGTCACCATTTACAACATAAGCGGTACGCTCATCCGACAATACAATGTGGATAAAACCGGAATCAGCAATCCATCTTCATCCACCAACGGTATAGAGACCGATGCAAAAACATCGATTGATTGGGATTTGAAAAACTTTGCCGGCATTCCTATTGCCAGTGGGCTCTATTTGATCCATGTGAAAGAAACCGGTGGACGATCCGGCGAGCGTGTGGTTAAATGGTTTGGTGCTATGCGACCCATCGACTTGAATACTTTCTAAACGATACTGTTAGCAATTTGTAAGAACGAATAAAATTTCAAAGTATGAAAAATATTTATAGATACATCTTCACAGTCTTTGTAACTGCTTTGCTGATAACACCCAATGCAGGTACCTTTGCCGGTAATAAAGACCGTTCGGGGCAGGCAGGAGCTTCCGAGTTGCTCATCAACCCGTGGGCGGGCAGCTCAGGATGGGGAGGAGCCAACGTGGCTTGTTCACGTGGACTGGAAGCCTTGTTTACCAACGTGGCCGGCACCGCCTTTACCCAGCGTACCGAATTGATTTTTGCCAACACCGACTATCTCAGCGGTGCCGATGTAAATATCATGAACTTCGGCGTTTCACAACGCGTTGGTGAAACCGGAGCGCTTACCATCGCCATCATGTCGATGGGTTTTGGTGACATATCACGCACCACCATCGCCAATCCCGATCCAACAGATGCCAACATTGGTAGTTACAGCCCCAGCCTGTTGAATATCAACATCGCTTATGCCAAGGCTTTTTCCAACAGTATTTATGGCGGTTTTAATGTCAAAATTATTTCTGAATCGATGGCTGATATGAGCGCGCAAGGCGTTGCCATTGATGCTGGTATTCAGTACGTGACCGGTGAGAAGGAGAATATTAAGTTTGGAATTTCGCTCAAAAACGTTGGACCTACCATGCGGTTTTCCGGAGACGGATTAACCTTCCGTGGTTTCTACACCCCTTTCTCCACCACATCGCCAACCTTCCAGCAGCGTATTTCTGATTTCGAACTGCCAGCTCAGTTGATGATTGGCGGTGCCTACGATTTCCTATTTGGCGAAAGCCGCTTTACACTGGCTGGTGCATTTGTTTCCAACTCTTTCACCAAAGACCAGATAACGCTGGGTGGTGAATTTTCATTGAAAAGCTATCTCGTGCTGCGTGCCGGCTATACCTACGAAGAAGGTATCACCAATAAGGCCGATCGCACATCTGTATTTACAGGACCCAGTGCAGGTTTGTCTGTACAGATACCAATTAACAAAGCAAAAGGAAGCATCTTCGCTGTCGATTATTCTTACCGCGACACAGATCCCTTCAATGGCGTCCATACCATTGGAGCGCGCATCAGCTTGTAAATAAAGTTGCTGCTAAGCAGAAAAGTTCTATATTTGCAGCCGCATTTTAAGGCCCTTTTTTCGAAAAGGGTCTTTTTATATTTTTAATAACCAACCAATAAAAAATTGAAGTATCGATATGTCAGGGACAAAATATTATAGTGAGGAGGGGCTGAAAAAACTAAACGAAGAGTTGCATCGTATGGTAACCCGCGACCGCCCTGAAGCTTCGCGACTAATAGCTGAAGCACGCGACAAAGGCGATCTTTCTGAAAATGCTGAATACGACGCTGCCAAAGAAGCGCAGGGAATGCTGGAGATGAAAATATCAAAGCTCCAGGAAACCGTCCGTAATGCACGCATCATCGACGAATCGAAGCTCGACACCAGCAAGGTTCTGATACTTTCGAATGTCACTATCCGAAATCTTCAAAATAATGCAACGATGAGCTATAAAATAGTGCCCGAAAGTGAAGCCGACATAAAAAGCAGGAAACTTTCGGTAAATTCGCCCATCGCAAAAGGTTTGTTAGGAAAACGTATAGGTGATGTAGCCGAAATACGCGTGCCTGCTGGTCTGATTAGTTTTGAGATTGTAGAAATTACAAGATAGCTGCATTTTGAAAATGCAAAGGGTATTGCCAAACGCTGTTAAATCGTTTGGCAATTTTTTTTTGATTTTGTTACTTTTGCTCATCTTATTCATCATCAATAAAAATTAAAGTTATGAGCACCATTTTCACTAAAATTGTCAACGGCGAAATACCGTCTTACAAAATAGCCGAAGACGACAATTACTTCGCCTTCCTCGATATTAATCCTTTGGCAAAAGGGCATACGCTGGTAATTCCGAAAAAGGAGATCAACTACATTTTCGATATCGACGATGATTTACTGGGAGGCATGATGGTATTTGCCAAAAAGGTAGCGCGCGCCGTGGAGCAGGTGGTTCCGTGCAAGCGCATGGGAATTACTGTGCTGGGGCTTGAAGTGCCGCATGCACATATCCATCTCGTGCCCATCAACAGCATTTTTGATATCGATTTTAGTAAAGAAAAATTAAAACTGACGGCTGAGGAGTTTGAAAAACTTGCTGCCGACATCAGAGCACATCTTTAGTATGGAGTTCCCGTTTTTAAAGTTTTAAAAAGCAAAGAAAAAGCGCAGGTAGTTGTCACAAACAATTTCAAACGATTCCGGGAGTTTTATTTTGGGGTTTTTAAAATTGAAATTTATTTGGGCTTTGTTTTATTGATCTTTTTTTGTGATTCATTTTTTTGTGATTTGGAATTTAATCTGTTATGCGTAAAAAATTCGATTTTTTGGTTGTAGGGTCTGGCATTGCAGGGCTGAGTTATGCACTGAAAGTGGCACAGCACGGCACCGTTTGTATCGTTACAAAATCAGGTGCTGCTGATACCGCCACACGCTATGCGCAGGGCGGCATTGCTGCAGTTACATACACACCCGATACCTACGAAAAACACATAAAAGATACCCTCATTGCCGGCGATGACCTGAACGATGAAAATATTGTGCGCATTACCATCACCGAAAGTAGTGAGCGCATCAGGGAGCTGATAGCATGGGGGGCGCGCTTCGATAAAACCACTTCCGGACAGTTTGATCTGGGTCGCGAAGGTGGCCATAGCGAGAAGCGCGTGCTGCACCACAAAGACAGCACCGGCCTCGAAATCCAGCAGGTGCTCCTGCATCAGGCACGCAGCAATCCCAATATCGAAATTTATGAAGATTATTTTACCATCGACATCATTACCCAGCACCATCTGCATGAGGAAGTTACCCGACGTCGCGACGACATCAACTGTTTTGGCGCTTATGTTTTGGATACTAAAAGCAATGAGATTCATACGTTTCTGGCTAAAACTACCATGTTGGCTACCGGTGGCGCGGGCAATGTTTATGCAACCACTACCAATCCGCGTGTGGCTACCGGCGATGGCGTGGCAATGGTGTATCGCGCCAAAGGAGCAGTTGAAAAGATGGAGTTCATCCAGTTTCATCCAACTGCACTTTACAATCCGAAGGAATCGCCATCATTTTTGATAACGGAAGCATTGCGTGGTTTTGGTGCCGTATTGAAAAATGGTGCGGACGAAGAGTTTATGCAGAAATATGACTCCCGTGCTTCGCTGGCACCCCGCGACATTGTAGCGCGAGCCATCGACAATGAGTTGAAGCTCTCAGGCGACGACCACGTGTACCTCGACTGCCGCCACATCAACAAAAATGACCTCATCAATCATTTCCCGACCATTTATGCCAAATGCCTTACCATAGGCATCGACATCTCGCGCGATCTTATCCCGGTAGTTCCGGCAGCGCATTACACCTGTGGCGGCATAAAAACCGACGAACATGGACGCAGTTCCATCGACCGGCTTTATGCCAGCGGTGAGTGTGCCTCTACGGGTTTACATGGCGCCAACCGCCTGGCTTCTAATTCACTGCTCGAATCACTCGTATTTTCGCATCGTGCAAGTGTGGATGCTGCCGCGCACATCAGCAGTATCGGTTTTCGCGACGAAATCCCTGACTGGAATGCTGAAGGAACGGTACTCAACGAAGAGATGATTCTCATCACACAAAGCCTGAAAGATTTGCAGGCCATTATGAGTAGCTATGTGGGCATTGTGCGCAGCAACCTCCGCCTCAAGCGCGCCTTCGACCGGCTGGAGATAATTTATCGTGAGACAGAAGATTTGTATGAAAAATCTATTCTCACCGTAAAAATTTGTGAGCTGCGAAACTTGATCAATGTTGCTTATCTAATTATAAAAATGGCGATGCAGCGCAAGGAGAGCCGGGGGTTGCATTTCTCGCTCGATTATCCGCGCACACGCCCGTCAGGCGCCGAAACTAATATTAACCGCCATGATGAATAGAGAGGAATTTATACAGGCACTTGCTGACAGCTCCACATTGGGACATGCCTCCACCGGCCTGGAGAATGTGTTGAAACATTTCCCCTACTGCCAGAGTTTACAGATGCTTTACTTTTTATGGCTTTTGCAACACAATGACATTCGGTACCACAATCGGTTGCGGATAGCGGCAGCCTACGTTCCTGACCGTGGTGTGCTCAAAGATCATGTGGAGCAGCTTGAGCTGACGAATCAGAAAACGGAGGAGATTGCAAAGCCCGACGACATTGTGACAACACATCATGTGGATAACATGAAGCCGGAGCTTCAGCCGGAAGTACCAGCAAATCAACAGCAGGAAATACAACATCAACCGAATATTGTAGCTGGAGAAAATGAAAAGGATTCGGATGGCACATTGGCTGACATTACGGCTGAAACGAAGGGGGATCAACTCTCGCCACAGCAGGAAAAGTCCAAATCAGAGCTCATCGATAAGTTTATCAAAAATGCTCCCCGCTTACGTACACGAAGCGATTTCTTCAATCCTAACGATTATGCCAAAGCCAGCGCCATCGACCGCGACGACATAATCAGCGAAACACTGGCTCTGATCTACCTGAAACAAGGCAATGCTGAGAAAGCTATTAAAATTTATGAGAAATTAATTTTGAAAGTTCCGGATAAAAGCACTTACTTTGCAGCCCAAATTGAAAAAATAAAGGGAAATTCTAATCTAAACAATTGATATTATGGCTTTTTACAACTTTATGACGGTACTTTTGCTCATCATCGCTGTGTTGATAGTTTTGGTGGTGTTGGTACAAAATTCCAAGGGTGGCGGATTGGCCAGTAACTTTGCTGGATCGAACCAGTACATGGGCGTGCGCAAAACTGCCGACTTCCTCGAAAAAGCTACATGGACACTGGCCGTTGCGATGGTGGTGATTGTGTTGGGGACATCCAAAATTATCCCCAAATACCAAACTACTACCATTGAAACGCAATCGGAAATTAATGTGAACGCACTCCCCGTGCCTACTACTCCCTTTAATCCGGCTGCTACCGATCAGGCTCCTCCCGAGCAAGGCACACAGCAGGAACAGGAATAGTCGCTCGTTTACACAAAATATTTGTTTCAAGATGTCAGGTTGTCACCAAGCAATCTGACATTTTTTATTTAGGTGTCCTAAATCTGCGTTTCGTTTTACGCAAATAGCAATTTAAAAGTCATTACCAGCTTTTAAATTTAGCTCGTAATCTCGATTTGATCCGACGCGTTTGGATTGTATCAGGCATGAATTTGCCACATCAAAAAATCCTTCATCATTAATTTGGCCTGCTTTGTCAGAAAACCTGACAAGATGAACAGGAATAGCCAACGAAACCCATCAAAAATGCTTTGGCATAAAATCTGATTTGGGGCGATAACATTAAGAAAATTAAAACAAGGAATCATTATTTAGGAAAAAACACATTAAAAAACTTTGAAGATTATGAGTAAAATTAACATCAAACCATTGGCCGACAGAGTGCTCATCGAGCCTTCCTCAGCCGAAGAGAAAACAGCAGGTGGCCTCATCATACCTGACACAGCAAAAGAAAAACCCCAGCGCGGTACCGTAATAGCGGTAGGGTCTGGCAAAAAAGATGAACCAATGACCGTGAAAGAAGGCGACGTGGTGCTGTACGGAAAATATGCCGGCACCGAAATCACTATCAACAATACCAACTACCTCATCATGCGCGAGTCGGATGTGGTGGCTATTGTGTAATCAAATGAAATTTTAAATCATTAACTCATTATAAAACAAGAATAAAAATGGCAAAAGATATCATTTTCGATCTCAAAGCAAGAGATGGCCTGAAGAAAGGTGTTGACGCACTTTCTAATGCAGTAAAAGTTACCCTGGGACCCAAAGGGCGCAACGTTATTATCGACAAAAGCTATGGTGCTCCGATCATTACCAAAGACGGCGTTACGGTAGCTAAAGAAATAGAACTGAAAGACCCTATCGAAAATATGGGCGCACAGATGGTGAAAGAAGTAGCCAGCAAAACCAACGACATAGCCGGCGACGGAACTACCACAGCTACCGTTCTGGCACAAGCAATCGTTGTTACGGGATTGAAAAACGTTACCGCCGGCGCCAACCCAATGGATCTGAAACGTGGTATCGACAAAGCCGTTAAGGCTGTTGTTGAAAACCTACGCAAACAGTCGAAAGAAATTGGCGACAGCTCACAAAAAATTGAACAGGTAGCTGCCATTTCTGCCAACAACGACAACAATGTTGGTAAACTCATTGCCGATGCTATGGGCAAAGTGAAAAAAGATGGTGTAATTACCGTGGAAGAAGCCAAAGGAATTGAAACCTATGTAGAAGTTGTTGAAGGTATGCAGTTCGACCGTGGCTTTATCTCTCCATATTTCGTTACCGATACTGAGAAAATGGAAGCCGTTTACGAAAGTCCTTACATCCTGATCCATGACAAGAAGATTTCGATCATGAAGGATCTGCTCCCGATTCTCGAAAAAGTGGCCCAAACCGGTCGCCCGCTGTTGATCATTGCTGAAGATGTAGAAACCGAAGCACTGGCTACGCTTGTTGTTAACCGTCTGCGTGGCGGACTGAAAGTGGTTGCTGTAAAAGCTCCCGGCTTTGGCGATCGCCGCAAAGAGATGCTCGAAGACATTGCCACCCTCACCGGTGGAAGAGTGATCAGCGAAGAGCAGGGTTACAAGCTCGAAGATGCTACCATCGAATATCTCGGCAATGCCGAAAAAATCACCGTTAATAAAGAGAATACCACCATCGTAAGTGGTAAAGGTGAAAAAGAAAAAATCAACGGTCGTGTTGCGCAAATCAAAAAACAGATAGAGACCACTACCAGCGACTACGACAAAGAAAAACTGCAGGAACGTCTGGCCAAACTGGCCGGTGGCGTAGCTGTGATTTATGTTGGTGCCGCCAGCGAAGTGGAGATGAAAAGCAAAAAAGACCTTATCGAAGATGCGCTCAACGCCACACGCGCTGCCATCGAAGAAGGAATTATCCCCGGTGGTGGTGTAGCTTACATGCGCGCCGTCGATGCTCTCAACAATATTGAAACTGAAAACGATGACGAAGAAACCGGTGTTGCTATTCTGCGCCGCGCTCTGGAAGAACCACTGCGACAGATTGTAGAAAATGCTGGCATGGAAGGTTCAGTTGTCGTTAATAAAGTAAAAGAAGGCAAAGGAGATTTTGGTTACAATGCCCGCACTGAAGTTTACGAAAACCTCTACGATGCCGGCGTAATTGATCCTACCAAAGTAGCCCGCGTTGCCCTCGAAAATGCTGCTTCTATTGCCGGTATGTTGCTCACTACCGAGTGCGTAATTGCCGACATAAAAGAAGACAAACCCGATATGATGCCTGGCGGAATGCCTCCGGGCGGCGGTATGGGTGGTATGTATTAATAAATTTGCCACAACAACGAATAAAAAAAGCTCTCCACTCCGGAGGGCTTTTTTTTATGTATTAAAATGCCGGTGTCGCTTTCGCTAAATAAATATTGCGCTAAGCAAAAAGGTTTTGAACAGCAATGCCTGTAAAAATGGCGATAATAAAACTGATCATGGTTCCCAGCAGAATGTACTCGGCATCTTTCCGATTTTCAGGATTGCGGATGTCGCCAAAACGCAGGATGCTCTTGGCAGCAATCAGAAAGCCAATGCCAGTAAACTGATGAATGAGAACAAAGGTGAGGATGAGGATGCGTTCGATCATACCGATCCAGCGGCCAGCATCTGCCAGTCCCTGGTTATTTGTTATCTGGTTTTGCCAGGGCCTAGTGATCTTTGCAATGAGAAAACCTGCCGGCCAGATGATAAAAATATACGCCAACACGATGGCAAGCACGCGTGTATTGGCAAAATAACCCATCACGCTATCCAAAATACTCCAGTCGGGCATAATGTACATGTACCACGCTGCAGCAATTACCAGCAAATGGATGAGCTGATCCGCCACGAAATATTTCAGGGATCCAGTGGTGTATGATTTCCAAAGATCGGTTACCAGATGGGTTATCAGCACAAAAGCCGGGATGAGAAACTCGTGGTAGCGACCGGAGAAAAGATAAACCAACACTGCTGATATTGTCGCGTGCAGATAAAGTGTGCCGGTACGCCAGTGAAGTGCGTGCCTGGCTACAATCCACGACTTGCGCTGGAGCATAAAATCAGCCACCAGATGCGCTATCAGAAGGCGCAGCAATAAAGCTATTTGAAGTTCATCCATGCCCGTTGCCATGATCTTTCGTTTTAGGTTTCCCCAATTTCTTTTCCTTTAATCGTACTTCCATCTGAAAAAATATAACCCCACAGGGTTATAAATGCCAATTATAACCCCACGGGGTTATAACATATTCATATTCTTTGCATGAGTTCGTTGAATCGGTTGAGTGCAAGTTCAAGTGCATAAAGGTTTGCAGCTAATAATCTTTTGCCAATAGCAGGCTGTGAAATCTCAAAGACTTCCGCCATTTCCTGCTGTGTTTTTCCTTTCAAAAATTCTATGATTGCCAATGCTTGTTCGGCTGACCACCTGGTAACGATCGTATCGAGCAGGGCACATGCTACATTTAGTTCCTTGTTAATATCTTCATTGGGCGTTTTCACGAAAAGCAACCGGTTGTTTTGCATCATCAGGTCGAGCTGAAGGCCGGAGTTGCGGTAGGCTTCGCCATCGCCTTCGCCACCTGTTTTATCGGGAATCAGAGCGATGGAGCCAATTCCGATGGCAATACGCGCATCGATGGTGTTGCTCAAAGTAGTTTTGATGCTGCCGCGCAAAGCTGCCCGTACAATGATAGCGGCTTTAAGTGCTTCTGCCGGTTGGTGCAGCACGCTCTGAAAGCCATCACCGCGATGGATATCAAAAGGAAAAGCCATCACCTCGTTGCCCAAAACCTGAGCAGGAACGGCCAATGCGTTTTTTAAATAGACAAGCAACTGGCGACGTTCTTCGCCTGTAAAGCGCGACGAATCGACGATGTCGCCCGTGATGACAGCATACATTTTTCTTTTGGGTGGCATCAGACGGTAAGTTTTCGGTATTTCAGGCGCTTGGGGCCAATGTCGCCGAGACGTTTCTTTTTATTTTCTTCGTATTCGGAGTAGCTGCCCTCAAAATATACGACCTGCGAATCGCCTTCAAATGCAAGAATATGCGTTGCGATCCGGTCCAGAAACCAGCGGTCGTGTGAGATTACTACGGCACAGCCGGCAAAGTTTTCGAGACCTTCTTCCAGCGCGCGAAGCGTATTCACGTCGATGTCGTTGGTAGGCTCGTCGAGCAGCAGCACGTTGGCTTCCTGGCGTAGCGTTAATGCAAGATGCAATCGGTTGCGCTCGCCACCGGAAAGGATCCCGGTTTTTTTCTGCTGATCCGCACCGTTAAAGTTGAAGCGTGCCACGTATGCGCGTGAGTTCATCTCGCGGTTGCCTAACTGGATCGTTTCATGGCCGCCCGATACTACTTCCCACACCGATTTTTCGGGGTCTATTTCGGTATGCGCCTGATCCACATAGCCCAGCTTTACCGTTTCGCCCACTTTAAAGGTTCCCTTGTCGGGATGTACCTGTTCCATGATCATACGGAATAAGGTTGTTTTTCCGGCACCATTGGGGCCTATCACGCCAACAATGCCTGCTGGCGGCAGAGAAAAGTTGAGATCTTCGAAGAGTAGCTTATCGCCAAAAGCTTTGCTTACATGGTCGGCTTCTATCACATTGTTTCCAAGGCGTGGGCCGTTGGGGATATAAATTTCAAGGCGTTCTTCTTTTTGTTTTACGTCTTGGTCGAGCATTTTTTCATAAGCTGACAGACGGGCTTTTGCTTTGGCGTGGCGGGCTTTGGGTGCCATGCGAACCCATTCCAGCTCGCGCTCCAGCGTTTTGCGGCGCTTGCTTTCAGTTTTTTCTTCCTGCGCCAGGCGTTTCGTTTTTTGTTCGAGCCATGAGGAGTAGTTTCCTTTCCAGGGAATGCCTTCGCCGCGGTCGAGTTCCAGAATCCAGCCAGCCACGTTATCGAGGAAGTAGCGGTCGTGCGTTACGGCTATCACCGTGCCGGCGTATTGTTTCAGGTGCATCTCGAGCCACTCTATCGATTCGGCGTCGAGGTGGTTGGTAGGCTCGTCGAGGAGCAGGATGTCAGGCTCCTGCAGCAACAAACGGCACAAAGCAACGCGGCGTCGCTCGCCTCCCGAAAGATTTTTTACGGGTGTGCTTCCCTCCGGACAACGCAGCGCATCCATGGCACGTTCCAGACGGCTGTCGAGTTCCCAGGCATTTTTATGATCAATCAAATCAGTGAGCCGCCCCTGTTCAGCAATCAGGTCTTCCATCTCCTGATCGCTCATGGGGTCCGAAAATTTCAGATTGACAGCTTCATACTTTTTAAGCAGATCCACCACCTCCTGCACGCCTTCTTCCACTATTTCCTTTACCGTTTTTGTGGCATCGAGCTTCGGGTCTTGTTCGAGCATTCCCACCGAATAACCGGGCGAGAAAGCAATATTGCCCTGATACGACGCCTCTGTGCCGGCAATGATGCGCAGCAGCGTTGATTTACCCGAACCATTCAGACCGATGATGCCGATTTTAGCACCATAAAAAAATGAAAGATAGATGTCTTTGAGCACCTGTTTGTTGGGCGGAAATATCTTACCAACGCCCGACATAGAGAAAATTATTTTGTTATCGTCTGCCATATCTTTTTGTGTTACTGTTTTTTATATATTAAAATTAAAAGCAAAATTAGGCTTTTCGATTTAGACTTGCGTCGATGTAAAAAAATAAGGTAAAAAGTAGCCGGCAGATAGCGATGCGAGCGATGTTAGCCCGGGCTTTAATGAAAATTCTTATTGGGGGTCTTAATCATCGCGCCATGCGCCTTGCTCCATGCGCCGGGTGTTAATTGAACTGAAATCGGATTCCGCTCTCCAGCGAGAGATCGAAATTTTCTACTTTGGCAATGGGTTGGCTGATGTAGCGATAGGTAAAACTGGTGACCAGAAAGAGGCGTTTGGCAATCTGAACTTCCAGTCCGGCTTCGGCGGAGAGGCGATAGTTGCTGAAATCTGCAAACGCTGGCTGATAATAAATTACGCCGGTGAGGTTTAGCTTCTCTTTCAGCAGCCAGTCGAAGCTCACAAAATTGGTTCCACGCCACAGATACACACTAACGATTTGCTCATCTACATTATATTCTTCGGTTTCGTACATGAGCCCTACGCTTAAGTTCAGATCAAAAGTATGGGTGCTGTCTTTGCGTGAGTGGGACTGCACGAGCGCGTATTTTATTCCTGTTCCTACCAGGTTTCGCGCGTTGAGGTCGATAAATTCGTCGTATTGTCTTTGGGCAAAAGCTTCCAAATTAGCTCGTGGTGCGAAATTCCACATCGAGCGTAGATGGACAAATCCCTGGTTCTCGATTTTTTTGTCGCTGCTGCTTTTGTATTCAAAATTGCCCACAATAAAATAGTTGAACTCCTTGCCGTTGTAGTCGATGCGGCCGGTACCTCTCACGGCAGTATATTTTGTATTCCCGTCTTTGAGTGCCAGCGTGGTGGAGGCATTAAAAAGAAACCCTTCTTTTTCGTAATATTTCCGGTACTTCTCGGTGTTGATCTGTGCGTGTGCGTAAGCCACTGGTACCAATGCCAGAAATAGAAAAAGGAGATATTGTTTAATGTTAATCTTACCAAAAAGCATCTTTAAACTAACTCCTCAGGTTTGGTTTCGGCAATGCGAATAGAAATTGCAAAAAACAACATCAGAGCTCCAAAAATAAAAGCCATCACACCGATGATGTAAATGAAGGCGATGACCGATTCGAATGGATTAAAGAACAGCAGCAGTCCGAAAATGAGCGTAAGTATGCTGTTGATGATCAACAGCCGTCGCGATGAACCCGGCCGGATCATTTTCAGCGCAATGTAAAGTTGCACGGCTCCGATTATCAGTGCCCAAATGCCAATGATGATGGCAAAAACGATGAGGCTTTGCTGTGTATTAAAAACAACAAAGATTCCAATGACCAGACTTACCAGCGAATTGATAAGCGCTGAAATGTAAGGTCTGTTTTTGCGCATGTTTTGTATCGATACGATGATGCCAATAATACCGGCCACCATCAGCAGTACGCCAAAATAGATGGAAACCACATGTATAGTTTCGTTGGGAACGAAAAGAGCAAGTACGCCGAAAAGCAATGCTAATACGCCGTTGATGGCAAGGGTGATGCGATAAGATTTTAATTTATGTTCCATAATGTCGGGATGTTTTTGGTTAGTTAATTGTTGATAGTTAATTGTTCATCGTTCATCGTTCACCGTTAATTGTTCATCGTTAATTGTTCATCGTTCATCGTTCACCGTTAATTGTTAATTGTTAATCGTCCTTCGTCCTTCGTCAATCGTCCTTCGTCAATCGTCCTTCGTCAATCGTCCTTCGTCAAT
>CAZTCX010000037.1:0-21279 GCA_964612515.1 uncultured Lentimicrobiaceae bacterium
GTTCAGCTGCCATGGATTGATTTTTATTTTGTGAAATAGGGCAGGCAAAGCCTGTAAAAATAAAACGGACGAGGCTCAGCCTCGTCCAAACACCAAAAACTTTAATTTAAAGCATCGATTTCAAAGATAACCTGCGCCCTGCTTACTTTGGCATCCACGGATGATCATACTCAACTTTTTCCAGGAAAAGCCCTTGCGCCGGCACTGACATTCCTGCCTCACTCCTATTCCGGCTGCTGATGATGTCATGGATTGCTTCGGGAGCAATTTTTCCTCGACCTATTTCTACCAGCGTTCCCACAATGGCGCGCACCATATTGCGCAGAAAGCGGTCGGCGGTAATGGTGAAAACCAACTGGTCGCCATCTATTTCCAAATATGCTTGCTGTAGGTGGCAAATATTGGTTTTTGTGTCGGTGTGAAGTTTAGCAAAGCTGGTGAAATCGGAATATTGCAGCAGGTTGGCGGCGGCTTCGTTCATCTTTTCTACATCCAGTGGCGCAGTGAAGGTCCAGGCATGTTGCCGCATAAAAGGATTTTTGCGGAAGCAGATATAATATTTGTAGGTGCGCGAGGTAGCATCAAAGCGCGCATGTGCATCAGCCGGCACCGCAAAGATACGGCGTGCGGTAATGTCGGGTGGCAGAAAGCGGTTGAGCTCCGCCACAAGTCGTTCGGTTTTTTCATCGATGGCGTCTGGCAAATCGAAATGCGCAAAAAACTGTCGGGCACTCACGCCCGCGTCAGTGCGGCCACAGCCGGTTACGTGTTCCTGCAAGCCCGCTTTGTATAACAGCGCCTGCTCCAAAACTTCCTGTACACTTTTTTGCCTGGGCTGCAATTGCCAGCCATGGTAGCTGCCGCCATCGTACATGATCTCGATGAAATATCTCAACACGCCAAATTTTTATTAGTACCAGTTGGATTTTTAAAAAATACAAACCCGACGATGCATCGTTTTTGTAATTGGCAAATTAACAACAATCCTCCCTAAAACTTTTAAAGTTTCTAAATAGTGGCACAGGCGGCTGATAGCAGGCACTTGACGAAATCTTACAATTTAAACTAATTCTAAATTTTATCTTAATGGCTTCCAATTGATTTTTCAGTATAGCTTTGCGTTGTGAACCGGTTAACAACCTTGATTATCAACGGAATTATAAAGCTCATAATTTTTATCTTTTTGATTATCAAACCAAAGGCATTCTTTTCAACAAACACTCAATAATTTTCATTTATGGCAACAACCGTTCAGAACATCATCAAAAAGTACAATAAGGATAAAACCAGGCTGATGGACATCCTTATTGATGTTCAATCCGATCAGGGTTACATCTCGAAAGAATCAATTTCGAAGATTGCCGGTGAGCTCGACATTTCGCATGTGGATGTGGAGCAAACTATGTCGTTCTATCATTTCTTTTCTGACAAGCCTACAGGCAAATATGCCATTTACCTCAACGATAGCGCGGTAAGCAACATGATGGGGCGTCAGAAGGTGAAGGAGACATTGGAAAAAGAGACAGGCATCACGTTTGGCCAGGTTACCCCTGACGGCACAATTGGCCTCTTCGACACCAGTTGCATCGGAATGAACGACCAGGAACCCGCAGCATTAATCAACGGGCAGGTCTTCAACAACCTCACCCCTTTCCGCGTAAAGGAAATCATCCGCGACATCAAGGATGGCAAACCCGTAGAGCAGATGTACACTTCGGCCTACGGTGATGGTCAAAACAGAAATGTGCTGGTAAAAACCGTTGTACAAAACAACATCCGGAAAACTGGGCCTATCCTCTCCGAAGATTACATCCCTGGCATCGTTATCTGGAAAAAGCTTCCGCAAATGACCCCGGAGCAGGTGATCGAGGAGATCAAAAAATCGAACATCCGTGGACGTGGTGGCGCCGGATTCCCCACAGGTTTAAAATGGGAGTTTTGTCGTAAGGCCGAAGGCGAAAAAAAATACATCTTTTGCAATGCCGATGAAGGCGAACCCGGTACTTTCAAAGACCGCGTCATCCTCACCGAGCGGCCCAAGTTGCTCTTCGAGGGCATGGTGATAGCCGCTTATGCCGTTGGTGCCGACGAAGGAATTGTGTATGTGCGTCATGAGTATAAATATCTGAAAAATTATCTGGAGAACCTGCTGCAAGGCGCCCGCGAACGCAACCTGCTGGGCAAAAATATAGGCGGCATCGAAGGTTTCGATTTCGACATCCGCATTCAGTTTGGCGCCGGTGCTTATGTGTGCGGCGAAGAGTCAGCACTCATCGAATCGGCCGAAGGCAAGCGTGGCGAGCCCCGCGACCGCCCGCCATTCCCCGTCGAAAAAGGTTATCTGGATATGCCTACTGTGGTTAATAATGTGGAAACGCTTTGTTCAGCCGTAAAGGTGATCCTCAATGGAGGCGAGTGGTACAGTAATTTTGGAACCAAGGATTCGAGCGGAACCAAGCTATTGAGTATTTCTGGCGACTGCAAGTATCCGGGCGTGTATGAAGTGGAATGGGGTTTTTCGGTAAAAGATATGCTGGAGATGGTTGGCGCCGACGAAGAAAACATACAAGCCGTGCAGGTGGGCGGTCCTTCGGGCAGCCTGATTGGTCCGGCCGAGTTTGAACGCACACTATGTTTCGCCGACCTGGCTACCGGCGGTTCGCTGATCATCATCGGAAACCACCGCGACCTGCTCACCGACATCGTTTTAAACTTTATGGAGTTCTTTATCGAAGAGTCATGCGGGAGCTGCTCTACGTGCCGCAACATTCCTTACCTGATGAAGCTTAAGCTCGAAAAAATTCTCGACGCACGCGGCGTCCCGCAAGACCTAAAAGATCTGGAAGAGTGGGGCAAAATTCTTAAAGTGAGTCGCTGCGGCCTGGGGCAGACTGCCGGAAACCCCATCCTCACCAGCTTGCGTAACTTCCGCCATCTGTACGATGAGAAAATTCAAAAGGACAAAGAGTACGACAGCGAGTTTGATATGTCTCAGGCTGTGAAGGCCTCGTGCGAAGCCGCTGGACGCATTCCCAACCTTAATTAATAAAACCCAAGTCATCTTATTTTAAAAAATATAAAAAGACAAGATATGAGCACATTAGTAAATTTTAAAATTGATGGTGTGGATTGTTTGGCCGAATCGGGGATTTACATTGTTGAGGCAGCGCGCGAAAACGGCATTTATATCCCGACGCTTTGCAACATACAAGGTGTTAAACCCCGTGGTTCGTGTCGCATCTGCACGGTGTTGGTAAATGGCCGCCCAATGACTGCCTGCACCACGCCGGTAACGATGGGCATGGATATTAAAAATAACACGCCCGAACTCAACGACATTCGTAAAGCCATTATTGAGGTGTTGTTTGTCGAAGGCAACCACTTTTGCCCTTCCTGCGAAAAAAGCGGCTGCTGCGAATTGCAAGCGCTGGCATATCGGTTTCAGGTAATGGTACCGCGCTTTCCGTTCCTTTTCCCACGTCGCGAAGTGGATGCTTCCAATCCCAAGATCATCAAAGATCACAACCGCTGCATCCTTTGCAAACGCTGTATCCGCGGCATAAAAACCGAAGATGGCAAAAACATTTTTGCTTATAAAAAAAGAGGTATCGAACTTGAGATCATAATCGACCCGGAGCTGGGTAATAAATTCACCGACGAGCTGGCACAACAGGCTGTTGACATCTGCCCGGTTGGTGCCCTCCTGGCCCGTGAAAAAGCCTATCAGGTTCCGATAGGACGCCGCAAGTACGACAAAGAGCCTATTGGCATCGAAGACGAAAAAAAATAAAAATAGGAGAAACTATAATGAGTAAAAAAATAATAGCAACAACTTCGCTGGCCGGATGCTTTGGCTGCCACATGTCGCTCCTCGACATCGATGAGAAAATCCTGGACTTGATAGAGCTCGTAGAATTTAATAAATCACCCATCGACGACATCAAAACTTTTACCAAGCAGTGCGACATCGGCCTGATTGAAGGGGGATGCTGCAACAGCGAAAATATCCATGTGCTGAAGGATTTCCGCAAGCATTGCAATATCCTGGTATCAGTAGGCGAATGTGCCATCATGGGCGGCCTGCCCGCTTTGCGCAATGGCATCCCGATCAAGGAATGCCTCGACGAAGCTTATCTGAATGGTCCATCAGTGCGCAACAACCACAAAGGAATAATCCCCAACGACGACGAGCTGCCCATGCTGCTCGACAGGGTTTATCCCTGCCACGAAATCGTCAAGATCGACTATTACCTGCCCGGCTGCCCTCCACGTGCCGAACTGATATGGAATGCCCTGGTGGCGCTGGTCACCGGCGACGAACTAAAGCTGCCCTACGAAGTAGTGAAATTTGATTAACAAAACAAGCATTTAATATGGGACAAAAAATAACTATAGAACCGGTAACACGCGTGGAAGGTCACGGCAAGGTTACCATTCATCTCGACGACAAAGGGAATGTAAAACAAACGCGGCTGCACATCGTCGAGTTTCGTGGCTTTGAACGTTTTGTGCAGGGGCGTCCTTACTGGGAAGCTCCGGTGTTGGTGCAACGCTTGTGCGGAATCTGTCCGGTGAGCCACCATTTGGCAGCAGCCAAAGCCCTCGACGTAATTGTGGGTGCCGGCACCGGCGACGGACTGACGCCTACCGGTGAAAAGATGCGCCGACTAATGCACTACGGTCAGATTTTCCAAAGCCATGCACTGCACTTTTTCCATCTTGCCTCACCTGATTTGCTCTTTGGCATCGATGGCGATCCGCTGATCCGCAACGTGATTGGCGTAGCACTCAAGCACAAAGACCTGGCAGTGCAGGGTGTGATGATGCGTAAATTTGGACAGGAGATCATCAAAGCAACGGCTGGCAAGAAAATCCATGGTACAGGCGCTATCCCCGGAGGTATCAACAAAAACCTCTCGATAGAAGAGCGCGACAGCTTCCTTAAAGGTGCCGATCCGATGAACGCCGACAAGATGGTGGAGTGGGCACAGGCTGCTGTTGATTTTTTTAAAGGATACCACAAAGCAAACAAGGCCCTGATAGATGGTTTTGCCGCTTTCCCATCGAGCCACCTGAGCCTGGTGCGCAAAGATGGTGCGATGGACCTTTATCATGGCGTGCTGCGCGCGGTTGATACCAATGGCAAAAAAATCCTCGACGACGTGGACTACCAGGATTACCTCGACTACATCGACGAAGAGGTGCGCTCATGGAGCTATATGAAGTTCCCGTATCTGTACAACATTGGCCCCGAAGAAGGCTGGTATCGCGTAGGTCCGCTGGCGCGTTGCAACACCGCTGACTTTATCCCGTCGCCGCTTGCACAGAAAGAGTTTGAGATTTTTAAAGCTTACACCAATGGCAAACCCAATAACATGTCGATGCACATGCACTGGGCGCGCCTCATCGAAACGCTGCACGCAGCCGAGATGATGCGTGAGTTGCTCCACGACACCGACCTGCAGAAAGATGATCTGGTAGTAAAAGGAACCAAAGTGAAACGTGGCGTTGGTTTGATTGAAGCTCCGCGTGGCACGCTGTTCCATCATTACGAAATCAATGATATGGATCAGATCGAAATGGCCAACCTGATTGTTTCGACAACGAATAACAATGAGCCGATGAACCGTGCGGTAAATTCTGTAGCCGTGGAATACATGACGGGCCAAAAGGAGATTACCGAAGGCATGATGAATGCCGTAGAAGTTGCCATCCGTGCCTACGACCCCTGCCTGAGCTGCGCCACACATGCGCTGGGACAAATGCCGCTGGAGATTACGCTCTACGATGCCAACAACAATCTGATTGATAAAAAGTGCTCCTGATTTGCAAAAGCAGCATCAAATATTAGTTTATGGATATGGAAACCCGGGTCGTCAGGACGACGGCCTGGGCAACCATTTTGTGGAAATGGTCAAAGAGTGGGCTGCCCAGCAGGGTCTTGATAATATTTCATTCGATAGCAATTACCAGCTCAACATCGAAGACGCAGCAGAAATTGCCGGTAAGGACATCGTGATTTTTGTGGATGCATCGCTCGAAGAAATTGACGACTTTGTGCTGGATGAAATAACGCCCGACGCAAAGGTGGAGTTTTCGATGCATGCCGTGTCGGCTTCTTATGTGGTGCATCTGTGCAAAGAGATTTATCCGGAATGCCCGGCCGCGTGGCTGTTGCACATCAAAGGTTACGAATGGGCATTTCGTGAGGGACTCACCCCGCAGGCTTTGCGCAATTGCCAAAAAGCTTTTGAGTATTTGAAACCAATTTTACTATATTCGCAGCAGCTTTTGGAACGTCAACAATAATATTAGAAAAGAAATTTTTAATTAGAAAAATCCTAAATGTATGAACACAACAACCAAATATCTGGGACTGGAGCTGAAAAACCCCGTGGTGGTAAGCAGCTCCGGGCTTACCGGCTCTTACGACAAAGTGATGGAGATTATCGAGCATGGCGCCGGAGCCATCGTGCTCAAGTCGTTGTTTGAGGAGCAAATCATCAACGACATCGAAGGAAAACTGCAAGACGACGAGATGTATTTCTGGTATCCTGAAGCTACGGATTTTGTAAAAAACATCTCCAAAGAGCATGGCGTAAATCAATACATCAAATTCATTAAAAAAATAAAAGCCAACACCGCCACGCCAGTAATTGCCAGCGTAAACTGCATGACATCGCAGCAATGGCCACAATTTGCCAAAGAATTGCAGGGTGCTGGTGCCGATGCGCTCGAACTGAATATCGCCATTTTTCCGTACGACGAAACCATTGAAAGCCGCGACATCGAGAATTTATATGTCGAAATTGTAGCGGCCGTGAAACAGCACGTTCAGATACCCATTGCTGTAAAATTGGGCGCACAGTTTACCAACATCCCACACATGGTGTCGCGCCTCGATGCCGCCGGTGTGCAGGGATTGGTGTTGTTCAACAGGTTTTTCCGCCCAGACATCGACATCGACACCGGCAAAATCAAATACAACAACTACCTGAGTGATCCTGCTGAGATGACCCAATCGCTGCGGTGGATTAGCCTGCTGGCGCCAAAAACCCGCTGCGACCTCATCGCCAACACAGGAATTCATGATTACAAAGCCATCGTAAAACAGCTTATGGCCGGCGCCTCCGCCGTGCAGCTTGCGTCAGTTCTTTACAAAAAAGGCGTGCCTTATCTCGCCACATTGATTGGCGAGTTGCAGGAATGGATGAAAAGGAAAAACATCGATAGCATCGACAAGATCCATCTCAGCAGTAAATTCGTAAGTGACCATGCTGCCGAATTTGAGCGTATCCAATTCATGCGCAGAACGGTTGATCTTTTTTGATAAAAACAGATTTAGCATAAATATTAGACCTCACCTGGCTTTTCGGGCGAGGTCTTTTTAATGACTTTTCGTACGAAGCTGGAGGTTTTTATCATCCAAAGCGACATTGATATTATTTTTGTAAAAAAAATAAAACATTTTGCCAGGTACATCGCATCAAAATAAAGCGAAGCAAAACTCACGGATTGCTTATAAGGAAGGATGGCTGTCGGTTGTTGTCAACCTTTTCTTGTTTGCCATCAAGCTATGGGCGGGTATTGTTTCCGGATCGGTAGCCATCATAGCCGATGCCTGGCATACGCTTTCGGATTCGCTGAGTTCGCTGGTTGTCATATTTGGCGCCCACGTTTCGGCCAAGCCACCCGACGACGAGCATCCTTTTGGCCATGGGCGTGCCGAGCTTATCGCAAGCGTTCTGATAGCAGCGTTTCTTGGCTTTGTGGCGTACGAATTCATAAACGAAAGCATCAGAAACCTTTCTGAACGCGTTTCCGCAAATTTTGGAACCATTGCCATCGTGGTCACCATCATTTCTATTGTTGTAAAAGAGAGCCTGGCACAATATGCTTTTCGTGCCGGGCGCAAAACCAACTACAGTTCGTTGCGTGCCGATGGCTGGCACCACCGCACCGACGCCATTTCGTCAGCGATAATCCTTGTCGGGATTTTGGTGGGAAGATATTTATGGTGGATCGATGGTGTGCTGGGGATTTTGGTAGCAATAATGATTTTCTGGGCCGGCTACGAAATCCTGAAACAAGCCATGAGCCGGCTGTTGGGAGAAGCACCACAACCTGACCTGGTGCACCATCTTACCACTTCCGCTGAAAAAATTACTTCGCTCGATCTGCGCATTCATCATATCCATTTGCACGAATATGGCGACCACAAAGAGTTAACTTTTCATGTAAAACTCCCTCCTGAAATGAGTGTGTTAGAAGCCCACGACCTCACTGAAAAAGTTGAAAAACAGATTTGGGAAGACCTGGAAATGGTGGCTACCGTGCACATGGAGCCCCGCCTCAACTAACCATTTTTTAATCTTAGGATTTTCTTTTTGTAAAATATGCCAGCTTAATCATTGCGGTGGTAAAGTCGAATTCTTCGAGCGCAATGTGCTCCGGCAGATACAGGTTAGCAGAAGTGAGATTCATGGCGCCTTTGATTCCAAAACTGATGAGCAGCGTGATAAGATTGTTGATGTCGATATCGTCATCTGTCAGGATTGCCAGACTGATGTTGTGACGGTGGATAATTTCCGAAAGGTTTTCCATCGAATAACAGGGCACCTGATCAAAAATCTTCCCGATAGATTTGCTCGAGTTATCAAAAATCGCAGCGATGGTTACAGGGCTGGCCTCTTTGCCATAAAGCTCCAGCGCAAAACGTCCGGCGTGTCCAAATCCAATAATGCAGGCAGGAGTGGCTTCATCACAATGCAACTTTTGGGCGATCAGTTGGATAAGTTGCTGCACATCATAACCATGGGTACGACTGCCGACAGCACCCAGCAGCATCAAATCGCGCCGCACGTGAGCTGCATTAATGTGTAGCATTTTGGCCAGATCGCCGGAAAAAATAAAGGGTTTTTCGAGATATTGATAACGCAGCAAAAGTCGGCGATAGCGACTTAGTCTTTCCAGGGTTTTTTCGGGCAGCAATGTCATGCCTTCGCTGATTGCGTTTTAATTTGGGGAATGATGCAATCGGTAGCTACCAGACCCTCCTCCCCAATGCGATATCCTTTGGCGTTGCGTCCGGTCTTCACGATGTTTTTCCCTTCACAAGCGCTGATACCTGTCCATTTACAATTCTGGCAATGACGCAGCCCATTGATCTGCACGCCCCAACATTCGTTGTTGGCGAGTAAGGAGGTGTCGATATTTTTCATTGTGTGAATTTTTTTGGTGCTAAAGTAAACATAATCTCTTTTATTCCCATTTCACATCGCTACAGCTATTCAGTTTCTTTGTCTCAATCCCAAATCAATAATCTTCCTGCTGCCGCTTCACAAGTTCTTTGGTCGAGAGCAGCCCACACGCTGCAAAGATATCCTGCCCGCGCGAAGCACGCAAAGTGGTGCGGATTCCCTTTTCGTTGAGTGCTGCCATAAATTGCTCGATCACCTCATCGGTCGAAGACTCCAGCGGTGTGCCGGGGATGGGATGAAACCTGATAAGATTGATGCGACAACGGATTCCGTTGAGGATGCGCGCCAGCTCTTTCACGTGGCGCGACGTATCGTTGATTCCTTTGAACATAATGTATTCAAATGACACCCTGCGCTGACGACCGAGATCAAAGCCGCGAATGGTTTCGAGTACCTCACTGAATCTATATACATTTTCGATGGGCATCAGCTTCTTCCGCTCCTCCTCAAAAGGCGTGTGCATACTTACGGCAAGATGACATTGGCTTTGCGCCAGGAAAAGTCGCATCGCCGGAATGATGCCGATGGTAGAAACGGTGATGCGTTTTGGGCTCCAGCCATAGCCCCAGTCCGAAGTCATTATCTCAAGGCTTTTCATCACCTCGTCGGTATTGTCCAAAGGCTCGCCCATGCCCATGTAAACGATGTTGGTAAGTTTGTCCGCTTCCGGAATGCTGCGCATCTGGTTTATGATCTGTCCGGCGGTAAGGTTTTGCTGAAAGCCCTGCTTGCCCGTCATGCAAAACAGGCAGCCCATCTTGCAGCCCACCTGCGACGACACACACAAAGTAGCGCGCTCCTCTTCAGGGATATAGGCCGCCTCGATAAACTTCAGGTCGCCGGCAGCAAACAAATATTTACGTGTACCGTCGGTAGAAGTCTGCACTTTCGTGAATGGCGTCAGCCCAAACGCGTAATGCTCGTTGAGCAGCAGCCGTGCATCTTTCGACAGATTGCTCATCTCGTCAATGGTTGTAATATCTTTTTGATAAAGCCATCCGGCGATTTGCCTTGCAGTATAGGCAGGAAGTCCAAAGTCGGCCACTATCGTTTGCAGCTCGCTGAGGGTCTTTCCAAAAAGTGCTTCTTTGGCCATATTATTAAGGGTTGTTTATTTTTAAAAATAAATTTCAGCTACGATGTTATCGTAAGAGATTTGTTTTTCGATCAGGATGTCGCGCGTCTCCACCACCATTTCGGCGCTGCCGCAAAGGTAATATTTCCTGTCGGTGGGTAAGTTTTGTTGCTGCTGTAACCAGGTAGTGAGGCGCCCGTGGAAAACACCTTCGCCACTTTCATTAGAGCAGCAGCGGATGTAATTTTCTCCCAAAGCATCTTTAAAAGTATCTTCAAAATAGAAAGCGTGCAGAAATCTTCCGCCATGTATCAGCAGTTTATCGTGGCGAATACCCGAGCGCCACATAGATACAAATGGAGCGATGCCAGTACCGGCGGCAATCCACACGGCCGGCGCTGCCTTTCCATAAAAACTACCCGACGGTGCCGAAGCAAAGATGCTGTCGCCGGCCTTAGCCTTCGAAAGTGGCGGCGTGAGTTCACCTGCCGGTCGGATGTTGTAAAGCAACCAGATGTCGGTGTCCTGCATGCCGCTTGCGATGCTGTACATACGCGGCTGCTGCGCCGGATGGAGTGCCACTGCCACCACCTGCCCGGGGATAAAAGTGAAATCGCGGCGATAGCGCATAACAAAAACGTCTGGTGCAATTTCGTCGTTGGCAACGATTTTATATTCTTTTAATGACAATGGATTTCGTTCTGGCATTTACTTTTTATTTAAATATTAAACTACTTCTTGTCAAATCTTTAACCACCTAAACTGAATATTTTCCAAAGATTTTTCAAAAAAAATATAAATCAATTCTTAAACCTAATCCTTGCTGCCCATCGTGTGGTGAAGGTTACAAAGGCCACCACCGTGATGGAACTAAGCGGCATCAGGATGGCGGCGATGATGGGCGAGAGCAGTCCCTGCACCGCAAAAGCCAGCCCTACTATATTGTAAAGGATGCTGATGCCGTAACTGGTTTTTACAATATTGAGGGAAGTACGGGTGAAACGGATAAACTGTTCGAGCTGATCGAAACGTGCGGCTTCGAGAATGGCGTCGCAGGCCGGCGAAAACTGGTAGATGTCGTCGGCGATGGAGATGCCCACGTCGCTGGTGTAGAGTGCGCCGGCATCGTTCAGGCCATCGCCAATCATCAGCACATGGCGCCTTGTAGCTTTAAGCTGCGCGATATATTCAAGTTTCTGCTGTGGCGACATATTAAAGTGAAGCCGGTTCTCGCTTCCAAAAATCTCTGTCAGGTAGGGGCGCTCCGCATCGTTATCACCGGAAATCAGATGTAGTTCCTTATCGCGCCCCAGCGCACTTATGATTTGCTCCATGCCTTTGCGGTAGCTGTTTCTCACGGCATAACGTGCTTTGAATTTTCCATTGATGGAAATATAAACCTGCGAAGCAAAGACCACATCCTCTTCCTGCTGTTGCAAAACAAATGCTGCCGACCCCAGCCGGATGGCCATCCCATCTATCACGCCTTTGATGCCCGACGAAGGAATCTCCATATAATCCATCACTCTTGCGTTGCTTTCGCATTGAAGCCATTCAAAGAGCGCTTTGCTTAGCGGATGTGCCGATTGCCGTGCCAGCGACCGGACAGCAATACGTTCATCCTCCGAAAGGGTGTCGGTAAGCACCGTTACTTCGTGGTGATCATTGGAAGTGATGGTTCCGGTTTTATCAAAGACAACTGTATCGACATGACTGAGGCGTTCGACCACATCCGTATTTTTGAGATAAAAACCATGAAAGCCGAAAAAGCGCATGGCCGCTCCAAACGAGAACGGCATCGACAGCGCAATGGCGCAGGGACAGGCCACGATAAGTACCGAGGTGAAAGCCATGAGCGCTATGGAAGGATTGGCGATGTACCAATAGATTGCCGTCAGCAAGGCGATAATTAATACCGAAACCGTAAAGTTGCGACTGAGCCGGTCGATGAGTGAGCGGATGCGGGAAGTGGATTTCTCGGTTGACGTATTTTCGTTCCACAATTGTGTAAGCCGACTTTGCGAAACTTCTTTGTGTACCACCATTTCCAGCGCGCTGCCTATCTGGCGGCCGCCGGCAAACACATCGTCGCCTTCGTTTCTGGCCACAGGCAGCGATTCGCCCGTAACAAATGAATAGTCGATGTTTCCCTGGCCTTTCACAATTTGCCCGTCGGCGGGAATTAATTCATGATTGCGGATGAGCAGCCGATCGCCGGGTTTTACGCGATGCAGCGCTACACTTTTCTCATCGCTATCTTCCAGCAGCGTTACGGCCACAGGAAAATAAGAAGTATAATCGCGATCGAAAGCAAGGCTTTGGTAGGTTTGGTTTTGATACCATTTCCCTATTAATAAAAAGAAAACAAACCCCGCAAGTGAGTCGAGGTAGCCGGTGCCGGTTCCCGAGAAAATCTCGAAATAGCTTTGCGAGGCTAGCGCTACCATGCCGATGCCCACCGGCAGATCGATATTGACAATGCCACGACGCAGATTTTTCCATGCTGAAATAAGGTAGTCGCTGCCGCTAAATAGTAATACCGGCAACGATAGCAGCACGTTGACCCAGCCAAAAAAGTTCTGGAAATTCGTGTCGAGATCATTGCGAAATGAAAGATACTCAGGCATGCTGAAAAGCATGATGTTGCCAAAAGCAAATCCGGCTACGCCAATTTTTGCAATCAGACGCGTATTGGAAGCGCGCTTGCTTTCCGTCTTGGTTTTCTGAAGATTGATCTGTGGAATATAATGCACCGAAGCCAGCAGTTCCACCAGTCGTCGCAGCGAAATCTGTTCGTGGTTAAACGTGATGCTGACCTCTTTTTTAGTAAAATGCACCAATGAGCTTTTGATACCTGCATCCATCATGTGGAGGTTTTCGAGCAGCCAGATGCAGGAGCTGCAATGGATGGATGGGATGAACAAAGTTACTTTTGAAATTTCGCCCTGCGAAAAGTCGAGGATTTGCGTTTTGATCTCTTCATTATCCAAAAACGCATATTTGTTGCCATAGTCGTGGCTATCCGTGCGGATGCCGGGCGTGTCAACAATCTTATAATATTGGTTGAGCTTATTTTGATTCAATAGCTGGAAAACGGTGAGACAACCCTGGCAGCAGAAGTTTTTTTCTTCCCACACCACGGGATACCTGCCACAGTCATCGCCACAATGAACGCATTTAATGATGGGAGGAGCTACTGTTTCTTTCATTAAAACCCATAAATGGTAAAACCGCCATCCACTGCCAGACATTGCCCGGTAATAAAGGAAGCTTCGGGCATAGCCAGGAAAGCTGCTGCGTTTGCTACTTCGGCGGGCGTGCCGACGCGGCGCATGGGCGTACGGTCGAGCACCGATTTGAGATAATCGAAGTCGCTAAGTACCTGATGCGCCAGCGGGGTTTCGATGTACCAGGGAGCTACTGCGTTTACACGGATGTGATCTTTGGCCCATTCCACCGCCAGATTTTTGGTCATTTGTATCATGGCTGCTTTGGCCATGGCATAAATGGCACCAGTTTTCAGGGCAGTTATTCCGGCAACGGAAGCCACATTTACAATTGCACCAGCACCCGAATTACACAGCGGCTGATAAAGACGGCGCGAAATATCAAGTGCCGATTTCAGATTTGTCTGTAAAAGATATTCTATCTCCTCTTCAGTATAGCCAACCGTTTTCTTCCGAATGTTGGTTCCAACATTATTTACGAGGATGTCGAGCTTGCCCCATTTGCTGCTCACCAGCCCCACGAGCTGTTCGCGCTCGGCAGGAATCGACAAATCCACCGCGGCTCCATCCACCTGGTTTTCATATTTAGCGAAAGCGGCTATAGTTTCTTCGAGGGTTTTTGGGTTGCGTCCGGTGAGAAATACCGAGGCGCCAAGTTGCAGAAATTCTTCGGCGATAGCTTTGCCAATGCCTTTGGTGCTGCCGGTTATCAGCGCTGTTTTTCCGCTGAGCGTCCAGCGTGTAATTGGTGGAGATGGGTGTGTTATCATCCAACAAAAGTAAGATATTCCGACAAAAGCCTTCTGCCGGTGGATCGAAAATCAAAAGAGTGGTGTAGGTGAAAAGCGCCGAAAGCCTTATGGCTTGTAGTATTTCATAGCTTTGGGCATGTATTCTCTTAGGTTTTTTACGCGCGTTTGATCGGCGGGGTGCGTACTGAGAAACTCGGGAGGTTTTTGTCCGCCAGCCTGCGACATGCGCTGCCAGAACTCGACGGCTTCGTGCGGGTCGTAGCCTGCCATTGCCATAAATATCAAGCCTAGTTTGTCAGCCTCGGTTTCGTGTGCACGGCTGTAAGGCAGGCTGATTCCCACCTGCGTGCCAACGCCGTATGCCATCAGAAAAAGGTTTTGGGTTTCTTCAGGTTTTTGGCTTAGCGCTAAACTTAAGGCAGTACCACCGGTTTCGATCAACAGCGCCTGGCTCATGCGTTCGTTGCCATGACGTGCTATGGCGTGCGCAATCTCGTGTCCCATCACCACTGCCAGCCCGGCTTCGGTTTTGGTGTAAGGTAAAATTCCGGTATAAACCACCACTTTACCACCCGGCATCGCCCATGCGTTGGGCACGTCATCCTGCACCAGGTTAAATTCCCATTTATAGCCAGCGATGCGGTCACTAAGGCCATTTTCGCTCAAGTAGCGTTCTACGGCGGTAGCTATCTTTTGACCTACATTTTTCACCATTGCTACTTTTGTCGCATCCTTGCTAACCGGGTTTTCTTTCAGGAATTCGTTGTAGCTTGTCATGGCCATCGACAACATCTGCGACTCGGGCAGCAGGTTTAATTGGTGCCTTCCGGTAATTGGAACTGTGGAGCATGAGGTTACGAAACTAGCAGAAATCAGGGTGGTAGCAGCAAAAAGTATTGCAATCATCAGCTTTCTCATTGTATATTCTTTTTTGATTTTTAATAAAAACACTGGATTGTTGAAAAGGTTCGGCAACAGATGTAGGAGGTACTAATTTTAATAATCTGAGCCACTACCCTCTCTTTTGCAGAAATTCAATCAACCTGGCAGTTGCTTTGGCACGGTGGCTGATGCTGTTTTTGGTCGGTTGATCCATCTCCGCAAAAGTTAAATCGTAGCCTTTTGGCTGAAAGATTGGATCGTAGCCAAAGCCATGCTGTCCGCGCTTTTCATTGATAATGACACCCTCCATAATACCTTCGAAAAGATAACTTTTACCATCCATTATCAAAGCAATCACGGTACGAAAACGTGCCGCATGGTTTGTTTGGTTCAGCATTTCACTCAATACTTTGTTCATGTTATCCATCGGGTTACATTGCGGGCCGGCATAGCGTGCCGAAAAGACGCCAGGGCGCCCGTTCAGCGCATCAATTTCAAGTCCGGTATCATCGGCAAAGCAATCCATATTAAAACGTTCGCGGATGAAGCGGGCTTTCTGCATTGCATTTTCTTCAAGGGTTTCGAAGTCTTCAGGGATATCGCCGGAAAAGCCGAGATCATCAAGCCCCAGGATGGTAAAATTCAATCCTTCGAGGCGCGCTACCTCATCTAGCTTGTGCTTATTGTTGGTAGCAAATACGAGTTGATGCTTTTTCATGCGGCGAAGATAGTGTGGATTTGAGGAGAGCTTATTTTTTATACCAAATGATTCTCTTTTTTAGACTTCTGGTCTATCACTACTCATTTCTACTTACTACCTGGATTTTTCGGTACCCACACCGAAACCTTCCCAGCCGGACATTTGAACTCAGCCCATCCATCCTTGTCGGTGGTGATGGTTTCGTCGATATGTTTGGTGAGATCGATATAGGTGGTATCAGCGGCGGTAGTTTGCATTCGCTTTGTCCCATCGTCGCCATTGCTCATCACTACCGCTACGCCACCGGGATGCTTTTCGTCGCCGGTTCGCGTCCATCCAATGCAGTTGGGATGATCCAAATAATCATACTGATCGCCATAAGCAAATTCGCGCCGCACCATCAGGAACTGATCGATCATCCATTGATGGCTTGGCATAACGATATCATAGGTTTTACCATCTGAGCCGACATCGCTGTATTCGGCGCCGTAGTAGTCGGCAGCAAAGATGCAGGGATAGCCATCGCGGCGCAGAAGTATCAACGAATATGCGAGCGGCTTGAACCACGCTTCAACCACCGACTCCAGCGCTTGCAACGGCTGCGTGTCGTGATTACTTACGATGGTAACAGCCAGTTGTGGCATTTCTTTCACCAAAGTATTATCGAAGATTGTATTTAGCGGGTAATCCTTGCCCTGGTGACTGGCAGTAGCAAATTTGTAATGCAACACTGCGTCAAAAAGCATGATAGTGCCCTGGGTTACATCAATAAAATTTTTGAGGGCAGCTACAGTGTGCGACCAATATTCACCAACGGCAAATAATTTCTTTTTGGTAATCTTCTGCATCTCCTGAAGCCATTCGAAAAAAAAGCGGGAGTTGACATGTTTTACCGCATCGAAGCGGATGCCATCGACGCCGGTAGTTTCGAGGTACCATTTCCCCCAGTAAAATAGTTCCCCTCTTACTTCATCATTATGGGTATCCAGATCGCAGCCCATGAGATAGTCGAAATTACCAAATTCCTGATCTACATTTTCATCAAAACTTTTACCCTCAAATAAGTAAATTGCATCTCTGTCCTTATCGTTATCGTTAAAATCGCTTGCATTAAAATGCCACCAATGCCATTGCATCTCTGAATATTTGCCTTCTCGCGCGGGAAAAGTGAAGTTGGTCCAGCATTTTACTTTTTGCTGCTCGCCGATGGCTTCTTTTCGGTTCATCGGGTTGTACGGTGTTGCCATAAACTCCTCAGGATTGTCACCACCCATCTTATGGTTAAAGACCACATCAGCATAAACCTGAATATTGGCTTTTTGAGCCGCCTGGATTGCCGCAATATATTCGTCGCGGGTTCCGTACTTGGTGCGTAGGGTACCTTTCTGATCAAATTCACCAAGGTCAAAGAGGTCGTACAAACCGTAGCCAGGGTCTTTTGATCCACCGGAACCTTTGGTGGCGGGAGGCAGCCACACGGCAGTGATGCCGGCTTTGGCAAGATTTTTAGCTTCTTTTTTGAGTTGTTTCCACAGCACGCCCTCGTCGGAAGTGTACCAATGGAAGTATTGCATCATGACTCCGTTGTATTCTGACATAGTTGTTTTTTGTTATTGAAATAATGGTGAAAATGTGAGGTCAAAAATAAAAAAGGTTTGATCTGATAAACACGCCCAGAGTACAAGTGGATGATTTTTTAGAATTTTTGGGAAGATATGACCGGGCTATGGAACCATATCAACAATTTCAAAACGATGGATTTATCCAGGAAGCTACCGCGCTGGTGCGTGCGGCAGGGATTGGAGCGGCAGATGGCGCAGCGGGAGCTGATGTTTTAGTTGGCGGGCGGAGGCTGACGCAGGAAGCCCACGTACCGCCTACAAAAACACAGCTACTGCAAGCCAGCTATAGCGGAAAGCCCGCCCGGCCGCCCACTTTAATAAAAAAAAGAAGCCTCTGGAACAATCATGTTTCAGAGGCTTGACTATTACTTATTGCCTTTCCCAAAGGTAGGCGACAATTTTATTGGTAATAATAAATGCCGGGATAAAGCCGTGGGCTTACAGGTTTCAGGTCGGCGCTGTATTTAGCATTGATGGCATCGATGAAGAAGTTGGCAGTCAGGGCATATCCCTGGCCTGTGAGATGAACCCCGTCGAGCGAGAAGGCGTTGCCGGTGACGAATTCGTCGGTAAAGGTGATACCATCCTCGGTGAAGCCGGTGGTGGCCAATTGATTGAGTTTTCCATTCATATCTACCAGCGCCAAATCATATCTGTCCGCCATGATCCGAATAATCTGATTAAATTGATATGTGGCTGATAAAATTTCGCCAATCTCACCTTCTGAGAGGAAAAATTTATCAGGAATCCCAAAGGGTACAGGTGTGGGATCGGCCTGGTTTACGCTACCCATACCGTGGTTGAGAATACTGTCGGTGGGAAGTGTGAGCAAGAAAAGCTCACCGGCCTTCATCTGACGCACGTTGAAAGGTGCGGGTAGTGGCAGTGTTTCGTCAGTAACCACAAATGCATTGGGGCCTTCGGCAAAGTTGAAACCATACGACCAGGTGACACCCTGCGAAGCAAGATATTGCTCAAAAGCGGCATAGGCGCCATTAAGCGCTGCTGCTTTTTGTGCATCGAGCACCAGACCATAAAACGGCAGGCGCGTATTGATATAGGTGAAATACGGGATGTTGGTAATATCGGGAATATTAGCCACCGCGCCTTTGGCACCATTGGCAGTAAGCGTTTGCAGAATGGTATTCATTGCATAGGTAAAGGTGTTGATGTCGGTGATGCTATCGGCGGAAGCGCCTGTAAGTGCATAAGCCAACACGTCGTTGTTGCCGATCCAGCAGGTGAAAAATGTAGGATTGATGGCAGCAGCGTCGGTGAGTACTGTGGTAGCAGGGTTGGAAGCAAAGCGTCCGAAATAAGGATTAAGTTCGGCGTAGCCCGGAACTAACAAATGAAAGCTCTTGGCACCGGGAACACCCATATTGTGGAAAGGCCCCAGAGCGGCTATCGATTCAAAATTGCGTGGGTCGGGAGTAACGCCGGCAGGTACCGGACCGGGAATGGAAGCGTTGAGCAGCAGGCGACGGCCAAAGCCATATTCGTCGTACATCAGTGGCTGAAGGAATTGGCTGCAGCCGGCAGCTTTCATTTGATAAGCAAGAATCATCGGGTAGGAGTTTTCCTGACCGCTGCGGTACAGTTCGCCATCGGCATAGCCGGAGGTAAGCGAGTTGCCCACGGCAACATAAGTAGTAAAGTCGGCCTGGCCGGAGCTGGTGGTAAACTTATCGATTTCGGGCTGGCATGCTACCAGGCTCATCAAAGCCAGCAACAGCAGTATGTGATATGTCTTCATATTCTTCATATTCTGATTTTGTTATTAAAAGTTGTAGCTGATGCCAATACCAGGAATGATCGTGCGGGTTTTGTATTCGCCAGTAAAATATTCAGGCGCGTAGCTGCGGGTATCTTTTTGCGTTTCGAGCTGCAGGTACGAAATGTCTATTGCCAGATGTTCGCTGGGGCGGATGGTAACGCCGGCACTCATCCCGAAGGTGTTGAGGCTGGGAGTTTCGGGATTAAAATAATCCTTGTTGGTTGGCGAGGGGTCGTAATAGGCGCCAGCCCGCACAGTAATCATATCGTTCACGATGTATTCGCCACCGATACGTCCAATGAGTTTGTTGGAGTATTCGCGTGGATTTTTGGAGTTGAGCAACTCTGGTTTTTGACCAAATTCGAAGGTCAGGGTGTCGTAAACATCCCAAAATACGTAATTCACTTCTACCGAAAGCAGAAGCTTTTCGTTGACCTGATACGAAACACCCACGTCGAGGTTGGCAGGCAGGGGTAGTTCAGCATCAAAAGTATTGGTGACCGGGATGATACCTACCACGGAGCTGGGCAAAGTAAAAGTAGCATCGCCATCGTCCAGCGTCATCTTAACCAACGAGCGGTAGTTGACACCAACGCTCCACTGGTCGGTGGGTGTAAACATGGCGCCGAGGTTGTAGCCAAAGCTGGTGGTGCTTCCTTGCAGATTTACCTGTCCGTTTTCCGAAGGGCTACTGTATGGGATTGCTTTGTTGATTTCCACACTTCCGGTGGCTATCACGAAGCCAGCGCCTAAACTAAACATGTCGCTGATTTTGTAAGAAAGGGTGGGTTGAATAAAAAACACCCGCATGGAGATGTCCTGGATCAGGTGTGCTCCCGCCCAGTCGTCGCCCCATTTGGCGGAACTTCCATAAGGTGTATAAACCCCCACACCGGCAGCGAGGCGATCGGTGATTTTGGTTGCGGCATACAAAAATAATGGCGTTCCCATTGGATTGTCTGTTTCGGCCTGATATACCGAATTTTCAAGCCGGAAAGTGGTGCTGTTGAAGATACCGCTACCACCGGCCATGAAGCTGTATTTGTTTTTCATCAGCGATAGGCCTGCAGGGTTATAAAATATGTTGCTGGCATCGCCATAAAGCGAAACGCCTACCAGACCCATAGCAGTTTGCCGGTGTCCCTGCAAACGCACCTGATAGCCGCCGGCATAAACCGGTACTGTAATGATGAGGATCATCATCGCGTAAAGGATTCGTCTCATAAATGTATGTTTTGTTTAAAAATAAAGGCGGCGAAAATAAACAAATTTTGATTGGAGGGATTTTGGTCTTTTTCGGCTAAACGTCTCAATCCTAAAAACAAAAAAGCCTTGAAGAATCGTCTTCAAAGCTTTCTGTAAGTGCCCGGAACAAGAATCGAACTTGCACTCCCGAACAGGAACATGGCCCTCAACCATGCGCGTCTACCATTTCCGCCATCCGGGCTTAAATTTCAGGCGGCAAAGATAAAAACTTTTTTGGCGAACCATCAAAGAATTTTATCGAAAAGATCATTTTGTAGAATCGTTACCACAAAGTGGTGCAAAATCATGCTAAATCAATTCTCCTTCCTGGTCGTAACCTGTTGGCAATCTATTCTTAATGCATAATCACGGAGTTGGCACAAATTTTTTATGAAGAAGATTTTTGTAATAAATAGTACCCATGTTTGTAAAATTACTTTGGAATCAGTTCTCTTCGCCCATGCTTACCTGTCCATCGTGTAGCTGTTTATTGTAATGTAGTGGGTTTACTTTTGAAAAATTAAAACTTTAATACGATGAAACATTTTGATCTTTTTGTTCTTGGCACCGGAGTAGCCGGAACAGCTATCGCCAAAACCGGCGCTGATGCAGGCTTGACAACTGCCATCAGCGACATTCGTGAATATGGCGGCACCTGCGCTCAACGTGGCTGTGTGCCTAAAAAAGTACTTTGGGGAGCGGCGCATATTGTACGTGCTGCCGGGCTGATGAAAGGCAA
>CAZTCX010000037.1:21289-27536 GCA_964612515.1 uncultured Lentimicrobiaceae bacterium
AGGGATAGATGGCGCACCATCCGGAAGTTGGAAAGATTTGATAGCTTTTAAAAATACATTTACCGAGTCAGTTCCTGCCCAAAAGGAAAAAACATTTACCGAAAAGGGGATTACTACCTTCCATGGTAAGGCACAATTTATAGCGGCCAATCAGCTTAAGATCGGAGATGAAACCATCGAAGCAGACAAGATTGTGATTGCAACCGGCGCACATCCACGAAAGCTAGAAATACCAGGCGCCGAATTTACCATCGACAGTGAGGACTTTCTTGAACTCGACGCTTTGCCCGAATCCATGTCGTTTATTGGTGGCGGCTATGTAGCAATGGAATTAGCACATATCGCCGCCAGTTTTGGGGTAAAAATAACGGTGCTGCAACAGGGCGAGCAAATCCTCGAAAATTTCGACACCGACATCGTGAATCACCTGCGACAGACTTCCGAAGCCAGAGAAATAAAAATAATGACCAGCACACAAGTGACGCACATCAGCAAAACTAAAACAGGCTACTCAGTTAGTGGCCAACACAAAGGAAAAGAGGTGAATTATGAAACTGAATTGGTGGTAAATGCAACTGGAAGAGTACCTTATGTGGATAATCTCAATCTGGATCAAGGCGGGATTACCTTTTCCAAAAGAGGAATCTCTGTAAATGAATATCTGCAGAGTGTTTCCAACAAATATGTTTATGCCGCCGGCGATGTTTCGGACAGTGGCGGCCTGCCGCTCACCCCATTTGCATCCAAAGAAGCCGAAATTGTAATTGCAAATATTCTAAAAGGCAACCACCGCGAACACAACTACAGAGAAAAGCCCTCAGTTGTTTTTACGCTGCCTCCTTTATCTGCTGTGGGTCTTACAGAAAAACAAGCCAAGGAAAAAGGGCTCGATTTCAGAGTGAATTTCAAGGATGCTTCAGAATGGTTTAACGCCAAAAGCATCAATGAGCCACAATTTGCATTTAAAGTAATCATCGACAATAAAACAGAGAAAATCCTTGGCGCACATCTTATCGGGCCGCATGCCGAAGAAACCATCAATTTGTTTGCAATGGCGATTTATGCAGAACTTACTGTGGATGATATTAAGAAAATAATCATTGTGTATCCATCGGAGGGTGATAATATTCCGGATATGGTTTGATACCACAACTTTTGCCGGCTTCCATTGTTTTATTCGTACAAATTTTTATCAATATTCTGGCGATGAATTTGAGAGAAGAAGAAAAAAAAGAACTGCAGCAATATGGCTTTCCGGAGGAGGTGCTACAGCAACTTTATGAACTTACCGATGTAGATAACTACGACCGGCACATGGACGCGCGGCATCGGCTTGTTGACAATGGCGAGGAGGTACTTCCCATGATGCACAGATTGCTGCACTCCAACCAAAAGGTAATTCGTAAGCAGGCCCTCAAGGTAGTGGAGTTTATTGCTCATCCAACATCTATTGAAGAACTACTGGCCATGCTCGAAGACGACGTAAGCGGTATCCGCTGGATTGCCGGTGAAACTTTGATAAAAATTGGTCGTACGTCGCTGCGCCCGCTGCTCGAAGCGCTCGCAAGACGCGCTGATTCCTACAATTTCAGGCTGGGAGCGCATCATGTGCTGACCAAACTTGTAAAAGATCACGATTCTGATGAGCTGAAAAAGATTCGGGATATGACACACGCAGGCGGCGAAACGCTGGAGGCCATTCCGTTATACGCAAAGCGTGCGCTGGAACAAGAAGGTTTTTAAATTTACATGCGCATCTGTTGGGCAGCTTTTTTATTAATATGATTCTTATGCTTAATTTAGCACCAAAATTTAATAATTATGAAAAAGATAGCTCTGACATTGTTGATTGCTGTGTCGCTCACTTCCTGGGTGGCTGCCCCCAAATCCTTAGCGCAGGATAATCCCAAACATTCTGCCGACACCCTTAATATTACCACCACCGACAGCACCGAATACGAAATCACCATCGTCGAACCCGGCTTCGATAGCTGGCTTATTGGTCACGCAAAACCCCTCTGGTATTTCAGCAACGATTATTATCGTAACAAAAACAATTTTCTGGTTGCTAAATGGAATAACCGGGTGCGCGAAACCATGTACCAGGAGCCTTACGATTATTTAATAGATTACCTTCCCAATATCGACTATGGGCTGGAAGTAAATTATCAGCTCTACTGGTATTTCCGATACATCGAAAACAAATACAATGTCGATTTGGGCATTCCTGCCACGGATTAATTATACTACGAAACGTAAAGACGCACGGCCGTGCGTCTCTACATTCCAGCCGCGCGTCTCTAAATTCCAGCCGTGCGTCTCTAAATTCCAACGGCCGTGCGTCTCGATTCCAGAGATGCACGGCCGTGTGTATCAAAATGCCAATATTAAATATTTCGATTATTTTATTCCCAACTCGGATGGTCCCTGCTCAAATACGATATCTACAGGAATACCTCCGGCGTTGATACGGTCGAGGTCGGTTTGTAGTTCAGGACTTACCACACCATCTTTTTCAATCCAGGCCTTGGCAGCTTCGTAGTCGCCGTCGCCCTGTATCACTTGAATTTTATCCACCAACATGTCTATTGCAACTCTCATTTTATCAGGATTAACACTATAAAATCCATCATCGCCGCGGGAAAAAGCGCCTTGTTCTTTAAAGAAAGCAAAACGCATCATGTTGGCTTTGCCGTGGGCGCTGGCTGCGCCAAAGCGGCTGGAGCGGAAGATGCCCGCCATAAATGTCACGTAGTTGTCCATCAGCTCGCCATCGGTGATCTCACCTTTTTCGCGCAGCGCCTGCACCAGCCACAATCCCATGATGTCGGCTTTGCCTTCTTCTATCGACGAATAAGTTTCTTTGAGTGCTTCGCGGGCGGTTCCTTTTCCGTTGATGGTATTTTTTACGCCCATACCGTGCGACACTTCATGAAACATGGTATTAGAAAAGAAAGCATCGAACGTTACGTGTTTCTGCTGATCAGGAGCAATCACCATTTCGGCAATAGGAATCAGGATTTTATCAAACTTGGCGCGCATAGCGTTTTTGAGTTGTAGTTTGCGCGTGCCTTTCTCGGCGTGTACCTTTGGGTCGTTGGGCAGGTTGATGGCGATGGTCTTGCTACCGGCATTGCAGTCGCCGGCGTAATACACCACATCATAAGCATTCAGGTCAGAATCAGCGCCGGGAATATCTTTTTTATAAGCCTCGCCGGTGGGCACTTCCTTTTGTAATTCGGGAAGCATAGATGCAAATTTCTGCAGTCGGGTGCTCCACTCCGGATCTTTTATCAGCACAAAAGCTTCGTAGGCGGCTTTGTAGCCAAAAAGCTGGTCCTCGTAGTTTTCGATGGGGCCAATCACAAAGTCGATGTTGGAATTTTTCATGTCCATCCAGGCCAAATCGCTCTGTAGATAATCATCTTTTAGCAGCGCATCGGCACGCAGGGTCAGGTATTTTTTCATGTCCTGATCTTCGGCCAGGTTAGCAGCTTTGCGCAATAAAGCAGCCGCGCGTTCTATCTCAGGTTTATAAGCGTCGTGAAACCATACGGTGTGGAGGTTGCCAGCGTCGTCGCGGCGTATGAGCGTGTATTGACTTGATTTATCGTTATCGATCAGCGCTTCAAATTCATCTTTGGTCATATCTTCCGGGTAGAAGTTGGCGCCGGCGGGCTTAGCGCCCACGTTGGTCAGGAAAGGTGCATTGCCATCCAGCCGATCCCAGGGGCCGTAATGAATTTTGGCGAAAGCCCGTGCATCTTCTCCCTGGATGCGGTTCAGGAATTCGTCGCGGTAGCCGATGGCCTGTTTCCAATAGAGTTCGTTCATGATGTCGGCAGCCTCAAAGAGATACGGCAGCATCTCTTTTTCTTTGGCGGTGAGATGATCCAGATTTGCCGTCAGGCGGAAAGAAGCAAACTCGTCGAGCTTCTGCTTCATGTCGAGGCCGGGAAGTGCTTCAAATTCTACTTCGAGTGGCACAATGCCGGCACGTTGAGCCTCGCTGCTGCTGTCGCCGGCGCAGCCGGTAAACAATGTTGCCATAAAAACAATGATTGTGAGTGTTCCAAAAATATTTTTCATAAGTCGTTGATGATGATTAGTGATACAAATAAATTACAAGGTTGCGAAGATAGGAAATTCCCGCCAACTCGTGTTTCTTTAGAAGCTACCCCATCCCCTACCCTTTGCCGGTGCGGGATAGCAACGAAACACTATTTCACCATATCATAAGTCGTGAAGCCTTTCGGTGGCTTGCCATTAAGAGCTTGCTGCGGCTTGTGATACTCTTTGCTTTCGTAGATATATTTGAGCAATTTGTCGCGACATTCGGGCTGCGCCAGATGTGCGATGCCCACTGCGTGTTCGGCAAGGTTGAGACCACGCGGGTCGAAGGCACCCTGTTCGGTGACGATTACCACCGGGTCGGCGGCGATGGCTGAGGTGGTGATGCCTTCCGGACATTTCATCATAACCTTAGACTGTCCTGTGCGTGTTGTCGATTTCATGGCAATGATGGGCACACCGCCTTTGGAGAGGTAAGACCCGCGCAGGAAGTCGGCTTGTCCGCCGATGCCACTATAAATGCGTGTGGCGTTGAGTGAGTCGGCCCAGACGTTGCTGTGCAAATCCACGCCAATGGCGCTATTGATGGCCAGCATTTTGGGCATGCGCGCAATGACGGGAATATAGTTGGTAAAATCGGCGGGGCGGCTTTGTACAGAGCTGTTGTAGTTCAACCAGTCGTAGCCGGATTTATCGCCCGCCAGAAAGATGCTGGCGGTCGAAAAGTTGAAGTCGAGGTATTTGTTGGTAACGATTCCCTTTTCGACGAGTTTGCGCATGGCATCGGCAAAAAGCTCGGTGTGAATGCCCAGATCCTTAACACCTTTATCGATGATGGCATCAGTAACGGCTTCGGGCACTTCGCCGATGCCATATTGCAGGGTGCTGCCGTCTTGAACATAAAGTTCGGTGATGATTTTAGCGATGCGGCGTGCGCGTTCGTCGGGTTCTTTTACCGGACTTGTGGGAAGGTTATAGTCGGTGTCGATGAGGTAGTCGATATCGCTTTCGTGAATCGTAGTCCCCAGCACAAAAGGCATTTGCGCATTGCGCTCCACGATGATAGTCCCTTTGCGTGCGAGGGCTGCATCCACGGCACCTTTGCAACCTTCCACCGTGGTGCCGTAGCTATAGTTGCCGCCATTGTCGGGGCCGGCTACCATAAGGAAAACCACATTTGGCTTCACAAAATTACGCATCTGGTTTCCGATGTCAGAGAGATGAATCAACTGATAGGAGGCGCCGCCGGAGTTAATGGCTTCACGTGAGTGGTGTCCATTAAAAATTATCCGATGAGAAATTCGGCTGGTAACTTCCGGATCGAAAAGCTTTCCTATGTCACCCAAAAGCAACACGCTCAGCATCTCAACGTCGCGGATGCTGGTGTCGTTGGCAATCTGACGCAGAAGCACCTGTGGTGCAGCGGCATTGCCAGCAGTGTAAATTATGCTGCCAGGCGGAATTATTTCGGCATTAATGACCTGTTCTACCCTTTGTACTACTTTCATTTTTTTATTGAATTTTGATAAACATGAATCTCGAAAATCTAAGATAACCGACTTCTGGCCATTCGAGCCAACTTGTGTGAAATTGTGATTGATGCCACAGAAAGGTCGTTTAATTTCGTGTGATAATGCAGAAGTAGAAGGGCGGGGATTGTTTTTAGCGAGAAATAAAAATTGTTTTTATGATTTTGTTGAGCACCGGATTACACCTTCATTTTATAGGGATCTTGTCTGGAGTCGAAAATATCAGTGATGTAAATGTATTCTTCGATGATTCTATAGATAATTTTATAGTGACCGACAATTAAACGGCGATGTCCTAAACTCATATCCTCAAGTAATGGTTCTTTCTGTCCTTGGAATGGTTGTAAAATTAATGAGTCCGCCGCATCCAATATTTCATCTTGCGTTTCCATTAACTTTTCATATGAAACTTTTGGAGCAATGAGATTCAATAATTCTTCCAAGCTGAAAAGAGCCTGTTCAGTATAAACGAGCTTCATCACTTGTTTTTCTTAGCAATTTCCTGCTCAACTTCTTTTCGTGAAAAAAACCTACCGGATTTGATGTCTTTTTCAGATTTGAGCGCTCTGGTTTCGAGTTTGGCCTTTAAAGCCTCTTCTTTGCGAAGCTGTTCGTAAAACTCGTTGATGGTTTGCTCGTTGGCGAGA
>CAZTCX010000038.1:0-9748 GCA_964612515.1 uncultured Lentimicrobiaceae bacterium
AAGGACGATTGTAGATTGACGAATGACGATTTAGGAATGACGATTGTAGGTTTACGATTTTGGTTTTATGAATTGGGTTGCGCACAATCTTTTCATAAAGTGTAAATTATTTCGGCTTGTTTTTTAACGTTTTAATGGAGGTCACTACGATGGCAATAATTTCATTCACCTCTTTTTTAAGCTTTTCAATTCGGATTTCTTTCACCAATTCACTTTCTACCAAAAGCTCAAGCCAGAAATCTGTTTCGTCGGCTTCTTCTTCAACGATCTTTAATTTATAGATAAGGTCGGCATCTGATTTTGCTCTGCAAGCGGCTCTGTAGTTGGCTCCGATAGATGTTGCACTTCTCCCAATTTGTTTGGCGATAATCCAGGAAGAAGTTTTATTAGGCAGTTCATCAATTAGAAATAAAACCTCCAGGCCTATTTTCTTTGTCCTATTTTTCAGAATTTCCTTCATGTCCTTTAAGTATTGAGATTAGGAATATTTAATAAACACATCACCCTGATGGGCTTGTAGTATTGATTAATTTAATCGACTGGTAATTAATCCTTCTAAAACGTTCTTTATTAATTTTCTTATCGACCCTCGTCCCTCGTCACTCGTCCTTCGTCCTTCGTCCTTCGTCCTTCGTCCTTCGTCCTTCGTCCTTCGTCAATCATTCTTCGTCAATTCCCCTATGAGGTATGTGGCTTTTATCACGCGGTCGTCGCCGAGAATCATCAGGGCGAAAAGCTGTTCTTCGAGGGTAGCATCGCTGGTGCGGTAGTCGATTAATTCATTTTTTGTGGGATCAATCACTACAAAATCGGCTTCTTTTCCTTTGTCAAAATTACCAATCAAATCATCCATTTGCAGGGCTTTGGCTCCTCCTAATGTGATACTGTAAAAAGCATCCATAGCGTTGAGCGGTTCTCCTTTGAGCGCCGAAACTTTATAGGCATTCTGCAGAGTTTGCAGCATCGAAAAACTTGTGCCAGCACCCACATCGCTGCCCATTGCAAGTTCAATCCCGTTGCGTTGCATATCGTAAAATCCTAGAAGTCCGCTTCCCAGAAAAAGATTCGACGACGGACAGTGGACGATTTTCGTTTTGCTGTCGGCCACACGCTTCAATTCCTCGTTAGTCAGATGGATGCCATGTCCCAGCAGCGTGCGTGGTGAGAGCAGTCCAAAATAATCATAAACGTCAAGATAGTTGCGATGCTCTGGATAATAGCGGTGCACTGTTTCTATCTCTTGCATGTTTTCTGAAATATGCGTTTGCAGATAAAGGTCGCTGCGGGAGTTGAATAGTTTTGACGACAGCCGGAGTGATTCAGCGCTGCTGGTGATGGCATAGCGCGGTGTTACAGCAAAATGCAGCCTATGCTGGTTGTGATATTTTTGAATCAGTTTTTCAGAAAGCTCATAAGATAATTCTGCCGGTTGGCAGAGTGCTTCGGGGGCATTTCGATCCATCCAGGTGTTGCCGCCAATGATGCGCATATTTAGCTTCAGCGCCTCTTCAAAAAGAGCTTCGGCAGCGGCGGCATGCACCGACGAAAAAACTGCGGCGGTGGTGGTGCCGTTTTTCAAAAGTTGTTTCAGGAAAAAACTAGTATGGATTCGTGCATATTCCGGCTGCTCAAAAAGTGTTTCAGCCGGGAACACATAACTTTCGAGCCAGTCGAGCAGCTCTTTGCCATAGGAAGCAATGATTTTGGTTTGCACCGAATGTACATGTGCATCTACAAATCCCGGCATGATCAGGTTACGGCCATAATCCACAATTTCGGCTCCGGAAGCCTCATGGCAGAGCGAGCCGTAATCGCCGGCAGCTACAACCTTTCCGGCCTCAACAAGCAACAATCCGTCAGCAAAATATCTGTACTTATTGCCAGTGGTGGCCGGGCTACTGTCATTGGCAAAATCAAATAGTCTTCCTCGAAATCCTTTCAGCATAGGTTTTTTTATTTGCAAAGGTCTTAATTTATGCAATTGTTAATCATCAAAAAACAATCATCATTAAAAAAATGTCCACTCACTGGTGGCGCCGATACAATATGGGTACTCCATACGACCGTTCGTCTTATGCTGAGCATTTGAAATACTATTGAAAAAATGAGGTAAAGTACATTTTGACGTAAAACCCGGATTGTTGCGCAGGAGATTTTAAGGTTAAATTACGTAGTTTTACGTAGAAGATTATCCAATGATGCTATCTAATTTTGCTCTTTGAATATTTTAGTATGGATATACTTTTTCGAAAACGATTTAATCATCATTAAAAAATGAAATTTATGAAAAATCAATTTACGTTTTTTAGGAGAGCAAATGTGTTTTTTGCTGTATTAATGACCATTGCTGCCACCAATTCACAAGCTCAGGGGTGGAACACCGGTCCTGGCGGCAATAGCCTGCGCAACGGACAAAACGAATTCCATGGTCCTACCGAGCCTACATTACTTTGGTCGGGTAGCTTAAACTCGGTGCTGGCACAACAGGCCGTGTGCGATGGCGATTATCTGGCTATGGCACGTATGCACAGCCTAAGCGACGTGCTGCAGGGCACCAAAATCGTGATGCATAATTTACAAACCGGAGATACCCTTTGGACGGCTTCTTTGCCGGTTGATTTTCCTGCCACCGACTGGCGCAGCAGAGTTTCGGCGATAAGTGATGGCCGGGTGTATTGTACCCGCTCAGGTAATTCAAACGAATCTTACCTCTATGCGTTGGATGCGGAAACGGGGGCGATTCTTTGGAAGTCGGCGGATGTGATAGCCGAAGAAACTACCGAGGGGCTCACCTTTGCACCTAATGGCGACCCAATAGCAGGGAGTATGAATTATCTCACACGGTTCAGCAAGGAAAACGGGCAGGTAGTGTGGCGTACCGAGCGTCAATCCTACGAAAGTGGCAGCAGTGCAATAGTATCCGGCGGCTGCGTTTACACCACCATCAACCTCGTCAACATGGTGGGTCTGGCAGCTTTCGACTTGGTAACCGGGGAGCTGTTGCGTACTTCAGAGCCCCTGGTGAGTGGCTTTGTAAATCAGTTAGGGATTTTTGCCGATAACAATGGTACGGTTTATCTACCCCACTGTCAAAACGTTGCTGAAACCGACAGCCTGTTTGCTTTGGTAGATGATGGAAATAGTATTCAACGTCTATGGGCGGTGGCCTTACCTTATACACCTTTTGCTACTTTCGGAGTGGGGCCGGATGGAACTATTTATGCCTACAACCGCCTATCGATGATGCGATTTGATGCACAGACCGGAGCCCCGATCAATCTCAGCAAAGAGATTTTATTTGATGATGCCTACTCACCGCGCATGGCCATTGATGCTGATGGTATCATTTACGTTACAAATGGCGGCTCTGCCAATGGAATGTTGTATAGTTTTAATGCTGACCTAAGTTTGCGCTGGGAGATGAGTGCGCCATACGGCAGCGCTAATGGTCCCGCACTCGGAAAAGATGGAACGCTTGTGATCGCTGGCAAAGGAACCGAAGTGAAGGCTTTTGCAGGATCAGAACCAAACAGTTTGTTTGATTCTAAAATTAGCGAGCCATTGCTCACGGCCAGCCCGAATCCGGCTACGGAAATTATAAATTTTACAATCGATGCTGCCGATCCCAGAGTTGAGGTGTTGCAGATTTTTGATGTGAATGGCAGACAAATCCGCAAGCTTTCTTCGATCGATTATCAATCGCAGCAGATCGAATGGGATTTGAGAGATAATGACGGCCATCGTGTTCCCATGGGTGTTTACATCTGCAGATATGCTTCAGCAAGCTCAGCCGGAGTAGTAAAATGTATTGTTTCAAAATAAGACGTTTTATTGCCTTTTGGCAAAAATTGTGGATTGCTATTCATTCCACAGTAAGGCTTCCAAGCGTTTTTATCATTATCTACAATAGCCGGAGCAAAGGAATCAGGCAGAATCCTCTTTTGCCAGATAAGGATTTTGGTTTTTAACTTTCCATAGTTTCCGAAAGGTTAGTTTTAGTATATTTGTCTGCCCGCGCCATTTTTTTTAAACAACTGTTTTTAGCTTCGATTGCTAAAATAGCAAGCCAATTGAGCTTTGATGATCTAATAATGATCAGTCATTTTATCTAAAAAAATAGCGTATGGAGGCACTAAGAATACTTGTTCTCGATGATGAAAAGAAGATCACCGAACAGTTGCATAAACATTTAACACGGCGTGGCCTGGAGGTTTATCAGGCCAACGATTCGCGTGCTGCCTTCGACATACTGGAGCAGCAGAAGATTGATATTGCTTTGCTCGATTTTATGATACCCAATGATTTGAATGGCATCGATATCCTGAAGCGTATCAAAATTGATCATCCCGCCACGGAAGTTATTATGGTGAGCGGCCAGGAAGACATCGACGTCGTTATTGAGGCGCAGCGACAGGGTGCCATCGATTTTGTAAGAAAGCCATTCAGCCTTTCCGAAATATTTTTTGCCATCGAACGAACGGGCAAATATGTTCAACTTCGCAACCGGCTTAGCTCTGTCGAAGATCAAAAATCGCTCATCTCGCGCGAGCTCGAAAACAGCATCCAGCGGGATTTTATTGGGATTGGTCCTGGAATTCGTAAAGTTGTTGATATGGCTATGAAGGTTGCCGCTGATAGCGACGCCAGCGTTATAATCACGGGCGAAAACGGCACCGGTAAGGAGATTCTGGCACGCATTATTCATTATGCCAGCAATCGCCGCAAGGAGGTTTTTGTTCCGGTCAATAGCTCTGCCATTCCCGATACCCTCATCGAAAGTGAATTTTTTGGCCATCAAAAGGGAGCCTTTACGGATGCCAAAGAAGACAAAAAAGGTTTCTTCGAAATGGCCAACGGAGGGACTTTATTTCTCGACGAAATTGCTGATATGCCTTTCACGCTGCAGGCTAAACTGCTGCGTGCAATGGAAGAGCGCAAGATAAAACGTGTGGGAGGAACCAAAGAGATTCCCGTGGATTTGCGAATCATTTCGGCCACCAATAAGGATATTGAGAAACTTATTCAGGAGGAGAAATTCCGTTTGGATCTCTATCATCGCATCAACACCTGCATAATTCAAATCCCACCGTTACGCAATCGCACGGAAGATATCGAACCACTTTTATGTCATTTTGTAAGTACGCTTTGTACAAAAAAGAAAAAACAACCTCCTTATCTCGATCCTCAATTGATCGCGTATCTCAAGCGCTACGACTTTCCCGGCAACGTGCGTGAACTGCGCAACATGGTCGAACGCGCACTGATTCTTTCGGATGGCAATGTACTTACTGTGGATGATTTTGCCATAAAATTCGGGGCACCTAAATCCGTGGAAACCACACAGACCTCCGGCACGTTAAATCTGGATGTGAACGAGAAAATACTTATCGAAAACGCCTTGCGCGTGTCTGGTGGTAGCCAAAACCAGGCTGCTGAGTTACTGGGGATTTCAAGAGATGCGCTTAAACATCGTATTAAAAAGCATGATATTGTACTGCAAAGGGTCGTCGAATAGTTTTTAGAAACACTATAAATTAGGGTTTTAACAATTTTGTTTTCTAAAATGTAAACTCACCGCAAACTGTTTTGGCTCCGACAGTTGTTTTGCAAGCTGATTAAAATGTTTACACCTTGATATGCATGTTTGTGCAAATGGTTGAAGTTTGTTTTGCTGTGTATGATAAAACATTAGTAGTTTTAGTTTTTAATTTCTGCTAATACCAACTATTTTATCATACTATGAAAAAACATTTTACACTACTATTTTCTATTGTTGTATTTGTAGCTGTCAATACTCTTTTTGGAAGTAATTCGACTGGAAAGGAAAGAGCTGTTACAGCAAACTTTACGACAGATATTACCTTGCTCACCTCCGGCAGCACCATTAATTTTATGGACATGTCAACAGGCTCACCGGTAAGCTGGCAATGGACTTTTATAGGTGGTCAGCCAGCCACCTATAGTGGAAGAATTCCACCACCAATCAAGTATAATTCCAGCGGTCAGTTTGATGTGGTTCTTACGGTACAAGATGCTGCCGGAAATGCAAGTATTGAAGCCAAAAGCGATTACATCCATGTGGTGGATTCTCCCGCGGGATGGGAGGTGCAAACGAGTGGAAGTACGCATCTTATTTCGGTACCGGCCACCCTTGCGCTTACCGGATTTCCATTTGTGTATGGCGATTTTTTAGGCGTTTTTTATCTCGACGAAAATAATCAGGAAAAGTGCGGAGGCTCTGTCATTTGGGATGGCACCAGCAATCGCGCACTGGTAGCCTTTGGAGATGACGCCACGACCGCTATTAAAGAAGGTTTCGCTGAGGGCGAACTATTGCGTTGGAAAGTTTATTTGAGTCAATATTCCGATCAGGCAAATGCTACAGTAATTTATAATTTGGCCATGCCTGTGAGCGATGGGAAATTCCATGACAATGGCATGTCGGGAATTACGGCTTTAAACAATTCTTATACTATTCCGCTGGCAGTGCAGGCAAGTGCTGCTCCTACGCAACCTTGTGCCGGCGATCCTGTTCAGCTCAACGCGGCGGCTACAGGTGGAACCCTGACCTACAGCTATAGCTGGAACTCTTCCCCTGCCGGATTTAGTTCTAATCTACAAAATCCTGTTGCTTTTCCGGAAACAAATGCTACTTACACAGTTGTTGTTAATGATGGTGATAATACCGCAACCGCTTCTGCAGCTGTGGTGGTTACAAATAAACCGAGCGCCAATGCTGGTGGTGATGCCACCATCATTGCATGGCGTCAGTTTGAGATTACCGGATCAAGTGCTTCCGGATCTTCTGCGCTGCAATGGAGCACCATTGGAGACGGGACATTCAGCAACAGCACACTGCTTCACCCGACCTATTCACCAGGCCTCGCAGACATAATTGCGGGACAGGTGCAGCTTTGCCTGACAGCACAACCTGTAGCACCTTGTGCGGCTCCCGACAGCGATTGTATGGATCTTTTTATCGAACCTTCGGCGGTTGCATCCGCCGGACCCGATCGGACAATATGTGCCGAGCGGAGTGTGCTTTTGTCCAGCTCCAATGCAGAAAATTACAAATCGATTATCTGGAGCACAACCGGTAGCGGAACTTTTAATAAAGAAAACCTTTTGCATCCGGAATATTTCCCTTCGGCGGCTGATGTTATTTCCGGTAGTGTCGATCTGTGTCTTACTGCCTACGCCCTGCCCCCCGAAGTTAGCAGCGTTACCGATTGCATGACGCTGTCGTTTCAGCAACTGCCTGTTGCAGATGCAGGATATGATCTTCTGGTCTGCGAGGGAAGCAGCATCACCTTGTCAGCATCTACGGCAACCAATGCCGGAGTCATTCTTTGGATTAGCAGTGGCGACGGGACTTTTAGTAATGAAAATATCCTTAACCCAATTTATTATCCTGCTCTTTCCGATTATCAGAAGAAGTGCATCACACTTACGCTGATGGTTTCGGGCATCACTCCCTGCAGCAACGGCAGTCAGGATGACTTGGAGGTTTGTTTTAAATCACCACCACAGGCCAATGCCGGAAACGACCAGACAATCTGTGAAACTGATCTGGTAAATCTGCAGGGTAGCGTTCAGAACGAATGTGGCAACACCTGGAGCACATCGGGTGATGGAACTTTTGATGATGCAGGTAAGTTACAGACCGTTTATTCGCCAGGCTCTGCCGACATTGCGCAAGGCAGTATTGTATTGTATCTCACTGCCCAACCATGCGACCCCTGCGCCACTGCCCACACAGATTCTCTTACACTTACGCTGCAACCGCTTGCCTCTGTCGATGTCGGTTCCGACGCTCTAATTTGCTCTGGAGAAAATTTTAATACAGATGCTGCTCTCGCTGCCAACTACCAACAAGTTCAGTGGCTTACCACGGATGGTAATGGTTATTTTGCTAATGAAAGTCAGCTTCACACCACCTATTATCCTGCCCCAACCGATTATATTTCCGGTTGTGTAACATTGAAATTAGTGGCCAGCAGCATCGATCCTTGTCAAGGCTTTGCCGAAGATTTTATGGAACTTTGCTTTCAGCCAACGCCAACAGTCGTTGCCGGTGGAGATGCTACCGTGTGTGAAGGCGGAAGTTTTGCCAGTATTATGGCTGAGGCAGAAAACTTTGAACAATTACAATGGAGTGGTGGGATCGGTTTTTTTGATGACCCAACGAAATTAGATGCCATTTATACGCCTGCCACCGCTGAGGCCGGAACGCAAGTGGAGCTTTGCCTCACCGCAAGTCCCGTCAATCCATGTAGCCTGGTAGCAACGGATTGTCTTTCACTTTTTGTGCAGCCCGCGCCAATTGTATTTGCAGGTCCTGACGTTACCTTTTGCGAAGGCGTAATCGTTCAGTTAGATGCAGCCACAGCCAGTAATTATTCCCAAATTATGTGGATGGCAATCAGCGGTTTGGGCGATTTTTCTAACTTTTTGAGCCTGGCGACATGTTATGCTCCTTCTCCTTTCGATTATCAGGCGGGGTGCATCACGCTGGGGCTGATGGCACAGCCCGTAAATCCATGCACGCTGGCCATCATCGACACTTTAGAAGTATGTTTTCAGCCACCTGCTTCGGCTGATGCCGGCCAGGATCAAACATTATGCGGGTCGGATGTCTTTCATTTAACCACATCCAATGCGTCGAATTATTCAACTGTAACCTGGACAACAGTTGGCGACGGAACTTTTGACAATCCTCAGTTATTACATCCAAAATATTTCCCTGGTAACAGCGATATAGCGTATCTTTCGGTTGACCTGATGCTCTCGGCGCAGGGAATTTCGCCATGTACAAATACCGCCAGCGACGCGTTGACGTTGACTTTGCAACCATCTCCCGATGCTTTTGCCGGCGCTGATGCGATAATTGCTGCTGGTGAGGTTTACACCACCGCCGATGCGTCGGTTGCTTTCGCTGAATCATTTTTCTGGCAAACTTCAGGCGATGGAACTTTTGATGATTTGAATGCGTTGCATACGCAATATGTGCACGGTTCTGCCGACCAGACTGCTGGAAAAGCAATGTTATTTTTAACGGCGCAGCCCATTAGTCCGTGTCTTGTCGCTGAAACAGATTCGATGCTACTGTCGGTTGTTTCTCCCCCCACCGTCTCTGTGCCTGAAGATGTTGCTATCTGTAGTGATTCTCAAATAAATCTTGTTGGCGCCGATGCAACTAATTTTGCTTCGTTGCTTTGGCAAACCAGCGGTGATGGCACTTTTGATGATCCTGCACTTTTAAATCCCATTTATTATCCGGGATTAGATGACGCCGAGGTGGGAAGTGTTGAATTGTGTCTGACAGCGCAACCGATATTGCCGTTGTTCTCACCAGCCACCGACTGCATCGATATTACCATCCAAAAAGCCCCCACAGCTTTTGCCGGCAACGATCAGATTATCTGCGAAAGTGAAAACGTAGAATTGAACGAAGCTTCCGCTAATAATTTCTCGGCAGTACTTTGGAGTGGCGGCGCAGGGAGTTTTGATAATGCTAACCTTTTGCACCCGACCTATACTCCGGCAGCTTCCGAAGCGGGAACAACAGTGACGCTTTGCCTTTCGGCGATGGCTGTTGATCCTTGCACCGTGGCAGCGACAGATTGCATCGATATTACCATCCAAAAAGCGCCCACGGCTTTTGCCGGGAATGATCAGATTATTTGCGAAAGTGAAAACGTAGAATTGAACGAAGCTTCCGCTAATAATTTCTCGGCAGTACTTTGGA
>CAZTCX010000038.1:9848-10331 GCA_964612515.1 uncultured Lentimicrobiaceae bacterium
CAAAAAGCGCCCACGGCTTTTGCCGGGAATGATCAGATTATTTGCGAAAGCGAAACTATCGAATTGAACGAAGCTTCTGCTAATATTTTCTCGGCAGTTCTTTGGAGTGGCGGAGCAGGGAGTTTTGATAATCCTAACCTTTTGCACCCGACCTATACTCCGACGGCTTCCGAAGCCGGAACTACCGTGACGCTTTGCCTTTCGGCAATGGCGGTCGATCCTTGCACCGTGGCAGCGACAGATTGCATAAAGATTACCATTCAAAAAGCGCCCACTGCTTTTGCCGGAAATGACCAGATTATTTGTGAAAGCGAAACTATCGAATTGAACGAAGCTTCCGCTAATAATTTCTCGGCAGTTCTTTGGAGTGGCGGCGCAGGGAGTTTTGATAATGCCAACCTTTTGCACCCGACCTACATGCCTTCAGCTTCCGAAGCGGGAACCACCGTGACGCTTTGCCTTTCGGCGATGGCGTTCGATCCC
>CAZTCX010000038.1:10431-27520 GCA_964612515.1 uncultured Lentimicrobiaceae bacterium
ATAATGCCAACATTCTGCACCCGACTTACACCCCGGCGGATTCCGAAGCGGGAACCACCGTGACGCTTTGCCTTTCGGCGATGGCGTTCGATCCCTGCACCGTGGCGGCGAATGATTGTATAAATATTACCATCCAAAAAGCCCCCATAGCTTTTGCCGGGAATGATCAGATTATCTGCGAAAGCGAAAATGTAGAATTGAACGAAGCTTCTGCTAATAATTTCTCGGCAGTTCTTTGGAGTGGCGGAGTCGGGAGTTTTGATAATGCCAACATTCTGCACCCGACTTACACCCCGGCGGATTCCGAAGCGGGAACTACCGTGACGCTTTGCCTTTCGGCAATGGCTGTTGATCCGTGCACCGTGGCAGCGACAGATTGCATAAATATTACCATCCAAAAAGCACCGACAGCTTTTGCAGGAAATGACCAGATTATCTGCGAAAGCGATTTTATTCAACTCACAGCGACGGCGACAAATTATGTTTCGCTTCTTTGGAGTACGACGGGAAATGGAACTTTTGCGAATGCAAATGCTCCGTCAACAATTTATACCCCTGGCGCAGGCGATGCTTTGCAAGGCGAGATAAAGCTGATACTTGAGGTGCAGCCGTTGGCGCCATGCAGCGCGCCTGCAACAGACGCTTTTATATTAACGGTTCAGTCTTGCCAATCTGTGACGATACCGGCCGGTTGGTCGGGATTGTCGTCGTGGGTGCAGCCGGCTGATCCCAATGTGGAGGAGGTATTTGAAAATGCAGCTCAATCCCTGGTAATTCTTCAGAATCTCACGGGAGTATGGTGGCCCGTACAAAATCTCAACACCATCACCGACTGGAATGTAGAGGATGGTTATATGGTGAAAATGACAGAGCCGGCTACGATTCAGTTTGCCGGAATTGCGGCGCAGCAGACGCTGCAACTCAAAGTGGGCTGGAATCTGATTCCGGTGCTGAGCCGCTGTGATGTGGATGTAGCTGTGCTTTTTGCAGATGTCGATGTGGAAATTGTAAAAGAGGTGGCAGGATGGAATCTTTACTGGCCGTTCCAAAACATCAATACACTTGAAATGCTGCTTCCAGGCAAGGCTTATCTGGTGAAAATGCCAGTTCCGGCAGCGATCAGTTTTCCGGTTTGTGAATAGAGAACTTTAATAAAAACGACCTCATACAAAAGGCTGTCCGTCCCAGGCAGCCTTTTCTTATTAAAATCAAATTTCAAACAATCGGCAATTGGCATGGCCTACTAAAGGCTTTTAAATCAAAAATCTTTTAAAAAAAGAAAAGTAATAGATCGTTGATGGGTGAGACACAAAAAAAGCAGTCACATTTTCTATTAGTTTTGCTGAAATCATAATGGGTGAATAGCCCAGTTCTACTGGAATTCCAAAATGAGCATAAAATCTGAAAAGTCAGCAACGCCCCTCAAACCTGCCACCATCACCCAACTGAAACAGGCGCTTAGAAGCCATTCGCCGGAGGAGCTTGTGGAATTTTGCCTGCGCATGGCTCGTTTCAGAAAAGAAAATAAAGAGCTGCTCACCTACTTGCTTTTCGATGCGGACGACGAGCCGGCGTATGTGATTTCGGTGAAACAGGAAATGGATCGGCAGTTTGAGGAAATCAACACAACGTCCATTTATTTTGTAAAAAAGAGTGTTCGGAAAATCCTCAGGATAGCCCAAAAGCATATCCGTTATTCCGGCTTAAAGCCAACGGAGGTGGAGCTGCTGCTGCACTTTTGCCGGCAAATGCAGCAGTTTTACGTTTTTATGAAAACCAGCAATGCACTTGCAAATATTTATCACCGGCAGGTTGATAAAATAGAAAAGGTGCTGAGTTTACTCCACGAAGATCTGCAATACGATTATGAAGAGGAGGTCACCGGGTTAAAAAGCTTTATGGAAATCCCCAGCAAAAAAGGCTACTGACTTTGCGTCGATAGCCTTTTTTTATTTTTAATGTCACCAACCTTTTAAGTTGGACTTTTTAGGACATTTCTGCTCCTCGTCGCTTATTTAAAAAGCTCTGCAAGCTTTGCCTGAAGCTCTTCACCGCGCAAGTCTTTGGCGATGATGATTCCCTGTGGGTCAATAAGGAAGTTAGCCGGAATAGAGCTTACAGCGTACATGTTAGAGGCTGCGTTGTTCCAATATTGCAAATCAGAAACATGTGTCCAGGTAAGATGATCGGCAACGATGGCTTCGAGCCACGATTCTTTTTTGCGATCGAGTGAAACGCCAAGCACCGTAAAACCTTTGTCGTGGTATTTTTCCCAGGCACTTACTACGTTAGGATTTTCTTGCCGGCAGGGGCCGCACCAGGATGCCCAGAAGTCGATGAGCACGTACTGGCCTTTGAAGTCCTCGAGTGAAACAGGATTTCCAGCAGTATCGTTTTGTTCGAAAACAGGAGCCGGCTGGCCAACTTCAACACTTTCGAGTTTGCTGATTTGTTTATCGAGAATTTGGATGTATTTGCTGTTGTCGAGCGCCGTGCCGTAATTTTCACGGGCTGCTTTCAGGTCGGCAAGATTAAACTTGTACATATTGCTTATGACGATGTAAGGACCCACCACCGATGTCTTTTGCGAAAGCGCGAACTCTTTTACATAATCGTCTTGTGTTTTGTCGATTTGCTCGGCTTTGATACGAATGGCATCCAATTGCAGAGAATCGCCGCTGTCCATGGCTGTACGAAATTCTTCGTAGAGTTTCTGCCGGTCAGCATCGAGCCGCGTCATGTTTTGATTAAAATCTTCATAAATCTTCTGCGTCGCCGATCCGGTGATGATCGGAGCATCCACTGCGCCTTTAAATTCGATGACGCCAGGTTCGACAAAAAACCGGTGAATTTGGTTATCAGTCACAAAGCTGATGTAATATACTTCGGGCTGATCGATAGTTCCTTCGAAAGTAAAGCTACCGTCGGTCATTTGCACCGAATCCACAGGCACAAGTTGGTTATCGACAACTTGCGACAGGACTACCTGTCCAGAGGTTGCATTGTCCAGCTTACCAGTTATTTTATAATGGTTGTCGGGTCCAGAGCAGGCTACAAAAGTCATCACCAATAGAGTGATCCATAAAATGTTCTTCTTCATAGGTTTATTCTTTATTAAAAATTAAAAATATTGGATAAGTAACGGAAAATCACTTTTTATCTTGTTTAATAAACAATAGTTGTGCAATCAATGCCAGTCCAAGCGTAACTGCCGAGCTTGCCAGTATGCGGCGGAGCGTCTGCAGGAAGTCGTCAAAAGTGAAAGCCTCCACCAGAAACAGCACCGTGTGATGGATGACGATGAGGATCATGGCATACAGAAAAAACCAGCGAAATCCCAGGTCTTTGATGCTGGGAGATATCCCCGGCTCATATTCGCGGGCGGAACGAAGGATGCGAATAACAACAGGCCGCACAAATGCTGTAAACACTGCGGCAGCGGCATTGATGCCAAGGCTATTTGTAAAAAAATCCACGCTCAATCCCATGGCAAAAGCCGAAAGCAGCATTATCCAACCGACCGTTTCGAAGGGTAACAGCAAAATAAAATAGACATAAAATGCCGGATAGATATAGCCGCTGATGCCCACATTGGTAAACACCAGCACCTGCAAAAGCAGGATAACTACAAAGCGGATAATGTTGGTCAGTAGCATGGCGTTATTCGGTTAGTTGTTTTTTCTCGAGTTGCAGCAGCTCGTCTTTCATCAGGTTTTTCACCACATACACATATTGCAGGCTGTTGTAATCTACCGAAAAGCGGAGGGTAATATCCCAAAAGTTACCACCCGGAGCATGGTTAAGCTCTTCGACAGTTCCCAGCATCTGACCTTCTGGAAATATGTGCGAATAGCCGCTCGTAATCACCGTATCGCCGATATGGATGCTTACGTGCGAAGGAATATCCACCAATTTACCAAAACGGTAGTCGTGGCCTGGCCAAAATAGAGAGCCGGTTTGGTTGGAATTTTTCATTTTGGCGTTGACGCGGGTATTGCTGTTGAGCATCGACATTACCGAGCTGAAATTTTGGGAAACCTCAATGATCTGACCTGCCACACCATTGGGCGCCAGCACAGCCATGTCAGGGCGCAAACCATGCTTTCGGCCTTTGTTGATCTTCATGTAATTGTTGCGCCGGTTTACCGTGTTGCTTATCACCGTGGCCGAAACATACTGGTATTGCTGCCGGAAAAGGCTGTCGTTTACAAAAAACTGTGCGGTATCGGTGCGCATAAAAGCTGAGGGAAGCCTGTTTGAAAGGCGTGCGTTTTCTTCGGAGAGAATCTGGTTGGCTTTTTTCAAAGCGATATAAGCCGTTACCTCATCCACGGTGCTAAGCATGCTGCCTGTAAAATTGCTCGTGGTGTTGATCATCACCCTGCGCTGGTAATAATTATTATTAACAACCAGCAGCAAAGACAATGCTTCGAGCAGCAAAAAGAGGAAAAAGAAATTGTGTCTCCACAGAAAAACGATCAGATTCTGCATAGCAGCTATTGCGACTTGCTCACTTATTATTTGATAAGGAACGTAAACTTATCGAAGTTTTTCAATGCGATACCGGTCCCGCGGGCAACGGCTCTCAAAGGATCTTCGGCTACGTGAATGGGTAGTTTTGTTTTTAGGTGGAGGCGTTTGTCGAGGCCACGCAGCATCGAGCCGCCGCCGGCCAGATAAATGCCCGTGCGGAAAATGTCGGCCGAAAGTTCCGGAGGCGTCATCTCCAGCGCTTGCAGTACAGCAGTTTCTATTTTGGATATCGATTTATCCAGACAATGGGCAATCTCGGCATAGTTCACAGTGATTTCCTTTGGAATTCCGGTGAGCATGTCGCGGCCATGAACGGCAAAGTCGTCGGGAGGATTGTCGAGCTCCGGAAGCGCGGCACCCACTTCTATTTTGATGCGTTCTGCCGTGCGCTCGCCGATGTTGATGTTGTGCTGTTTGCGCATGTATTCTTCGATGTCAGCATTGAAGTCGTTTCCTGCAATACGGATGGATTTGTTGTTAACGATTCCGCCCAGCGCAATTACAGCTATCTCGCTGGTGCCGCCGCCTATGTCGATAATCATGTTGCCGGTAGGCTCCAGCACATCAATGCCGATGCCGATGGCTGCTGCCATAGGTTCGTGGATAAGCCGAACTTCGCGGGCGCCGGCCTGCTCGGCCGAGTCTTTTACGGCACGCTCTTCCACTTCAGTGATGCCCGAGGGGATACAAATGACCATTTTTAGTGCCGGCGGGAAAAGGCTCTGCCGGATGCCGATCATTTTAATCATCTCACGAATCATGTATTCGGCAGCCTGAAAATCAGCTATCACACCGTCGCGCAATGGCTTGATGGTTTTTATATTTTCGTGTGTCTTGCCATGCATCATCTGTGCGCGCTTGCCCACGGCAATAATTTTGCCCGTGCTCCGCTCGATAGCCACTATCGAGGGTTCGTCCACTACAACCTTGTCGTTGTATATGATGATGGTGTTGGCGGTACCAAGATCAATAGCTATTTCGCGTGTAAAAAATGAAAACAGTCCCATGTTTTTTATTATAAAAAAGAATCTTTTTTTAAAGTTTCAAAATTAGGTAAAATAAGAGTAACCGATGTGTTTGTATGAATTTAGTCTCTTTTAATGCTATTATTTAAAAATTAGTTTTTAAAGATAATTTGTGATTACCAATTTATCCGCTTAGTGTTTAAAATGTCGAAAACCGGTAAACGCCATTGCCATGTTGTGCTTGTCACAATAGTCGATGGTTTCGCTGTCGCGGATAGAGCCTCCGGGCTGTACCACGGCACTGATGCCGGCTTCGTGGGCAATTTCCACCGAGTCGGCAAAGGGGAAGAAAGCATCGGAAGCCATCACGGCACCGTGTAAATCGAAACCAAAAGCCTGTGCCTTGGCGATGGCCTGCCGCAGGGCATCCACGCGCGAAGTTTGGCCGGTGCCGCTTGCCAGCAACTGTCCGTTTTTGGCCAGCACGATGGCGTTGCTCTTGGTATGTTTTACGATTTTATTTGCAAAAAGCAAGTCTGCAACTTCCTGTTCATTGGCGTTGCGGTTGGTAACGAAGTTCAAGTCCTCGATGGTTTCTGTTTTGGTGTCCGGCTGCTGTGCCAGCACACCATTTAGCAACGATTTAAATCGAAGGGCTGAACGAGACGATTTTTTATTTAATAAAATGATCCTGTTCTTTTTTCCATTTAATATTTCCAGCGCTTCGTCGGAGTAGGCTGACGCCAAAAGGATTTCAAAAAAGAGCTTGTTCATTTCCTGTGCAGTTTCACCATCCACGGGCATATTGGTGACAATAACGCCACCAAATGCCGACACCGGATCGCCAGCCAAAGCAGCTTTCCACGCATCAATCATCTTTGGCCGCGAAGCCATACCGCAGGCATTGTTGTGTTTCAGAATAGCAACTGTGGGTTTATCAAAATCATTAATCAATTCTATCGCTGCATCCAGATCGTTCAGGTTGTTGTAGGAAATTTCTTTGCCGTGTAGTTGTTCAAAGTTAGCTGCAAGGTCGCCAAAGAACCATCCCTGCTGGTGCGGATTTTCACCGTAACGCAACGTCTGATATTCGTTGATGCTTTGGCGGAAGGTATTGATATCAGCCTTGCGGTTGAAGTAACCGAAAATGGCCGTATCGTAATGTGAAGAAACGCCAAAAGCATGTGCAGCAAAATGTTGACGATCGGCCAGTGTGGTAGCTCCGTTGTTGGCAGCGAGCACTTCCCGCGCCGTTTCGTACAGATCGGCTGAAGGCACCACCAGCACATCAGCAAAATTTTTAGCCGCTGCCCGGATGAGGCAAATGCCACCAATATCGATCTTTTCGATGATTGACTTTTCATCGTCGGTGGTGGCCAGCGTTTGCTCAAATGGATAAAGATCCACCACCACCATGTCAATTTCGGGAATGTTGTATTGACGCATCTCCTCGCGGTCGCCAGCCAAATCACGGCGTGCCAGGATACCGCCGAAAACCAGAGGATGGAGCGTTTTTACACGACCTCCTAAAATGGATGGAAAAGTGGTGACATCTTCCACTGCTATGGCTTCCATCCCCAGGCTGTGCAGGTATTGCCAGGTGCCGCCGGTGGAATAAATCGTCACATCGTACGATTGCAAATCCCTGAGCAGCCCTTCAATACCTGTTTTGTTGTAAACGGATATCAACGCAGTTTTTATCTTTTTCAATCCTTCCATTTTGGCGTTATCTCTTTTATTATTAATAGAATAACCGAGGGCGCGCAAAATTATCCAAAAAATGGCAGCCGGCATGTTTATTTGCGAAATTTGATGTTTGCAGAATCCATTACTTTTACCGTCCAAAATCAACGAATCCTATCATTATGTTGGTCATAAAACTCATAGCTGAAAGTTTTAAATACGCTTTTCAATCTATCATTGTCAACCGTTTGCGGACGTTCCTTTCGCTTTCGGGTATCACCATTGGCATCTTTTCGGTGATAGCGGTATTTTCAGTTTTTGATTCGTTGGAGAATAGCATCCGAAGCAGCCTCAGTGGCTTTGGAAATGATGTATTGTTCATACAAAAATGGCCATGGATGATGGGTGAGGATTATCCCTGGTGGAAATATATGAACCGCCCCAACACCACACTCGACGAGCTAGCGGCGATACAGGATCGGGTGGACGCCGCACAGGCAGCGACTTTTACAATCGGAATGCGGCGAACGATAAAATACCTCAACAACAGTTACGAAAATGTAACCGTTCAGGGGGTGTCGCACGACTATGACCAGGTGATGCCGCCTGACATTGTGGAGGGGCGCTACTTTACGCGAATGGAGTCGCAATCCGGGCGCAATGTGGCCATCATCGGCGCCAAAATTGCCGAAACACTTTTTCCACAAACGACTCCTTTGGGCAAAACCATCAAAATATTTGGCAGCAAAGCCACCGTTATTGGAATCCTTAAGACGCAGGGTGAAGGTACTTTTGGCAACTCCAGCGATGAGCAGGTGTTTGTGCCGCTAAACTTTGCACGTAATTTTGTCAATGTGCGGCAGATGGGTACCACCATTATGGTAAAAGCCAAAGCCAACGTGACCAATCAGGAACTGCGCGATGATCTTACCGGAGTGATGCGTTCGTTGCGAAAGCTAAAACCCGGCGAGGAAGACAATTTTTCCATCAACGAGGTGAGTATTATCAATCAGGGATTGCAGGTATTCTTTAGCGCCCTGGGCATGATTGGATGGATTATAGGCGGGTTTTCGCTGCTCGTTGGTGGTTTCGGTATTGCCAACATCATGTTCGTATCGGTGCGCGAACGAACCAATATCATTGGCATACAAAAAGCCATTGGCGCCAAGCGGTTTTTTATCCTGCTCGAATTTCTTTTTGAAGCGGTATTTCTCTCGTTGCTTGGCGGGGTGCTGGGTCTGCTACTCATCTATATCGGAACGCTTTTGCTCAAGGATGCGTTACCCTTCCCGCTCGTACTTACTTTCCATAATATCTTTATTGGTTTAATGATTTCTACCATCATTGGTCTGGTGTCGGGATTTATGCCCGCACTCACAGCCTCTCGTCTCGATCCTGTAGAGGCAATACGATATGGAATTTAAATTCCAAATCATAAAAGACCCAAGTGCTGGTTTTTTGAAATTTAGATGTTATTATCTGTAATTTATTGGTCATGTTTTAAATTGTGTTTTGGATCATTTTCAGGTTTTCTCCAATTTTGAGTCTGATATTTTTAATAAAAATCTTTTTTTTAATACGTTAAACTGCGGCTATTTGGCATTTGTAAAGGCCTGTTTTGTCAAAAAATTTTAACAATTGTCCTTTGATGTAATTCATTCTTTTTATCTTTACCACAAATTATAAGATATGCAGAAGCGTTGGGTGATTAAAGATAAGGCTGATAATGACATTGTGATGGAATTGTCCCGCGCGCTGAATATCAGTACCATCCTGGCCAATCTGCTTGCACAGCGTGGAGTAGCCAATTTCGAAGAGGCCAAAAATTTCTTTCGACCCAGACTTACACAGCTTCACGATCCTTTTCTCATGAAGGATATGGATAAAGCCATTTATCGCATAGAAAAAGCCATCCGCAACCGGGAGAAAATATTGGTCTATGGTGATTATGATGTGGATGGAACAACGGCCGTGGCGCTGGTTTTCACTTTTTTTAAATCGCTTACCGCCGAAGTCGGGTTTTACATTCCCGATCGCTATACCGAAGGCTATGGAATATCGAAGGCGGGTGTTGATTTTGCACACAAACATGGCTATAGCCTCATCATAGCGATCGACTGCGGAATTAAAGCTGTGGAGAACGTGCAATATGCTGTGGATAAGAACATCGATTTTATTGTGGTGGATCACCACCGGCCAGGCGAAACACTGCCGCCGGCTTATGCCATCCTTGATCCCAAACGCAACGATTGCAATTATCCATACAAAGAGTTATCCGGGTGTGGATTGGGTTTTAAACTCGTACAAGCTTTCTCGCGTAAAAATCACATGCCTTTCAAGCACCTCGAAAAGTTTCTGGATCTGGTAGTTGTTAGCATTGCTTCGGATATTGTACCCATCACAGGTGAGAACAGAATCCTGGCTTACTTCGGGCTGAAGCTGATAAATTCCAATCCGCGGCCTGGTTTCACGGCAATTTTGCACTACAGCAATATCCACAAAAAAACAGATTTCCAATATGTGGATGAAGAATTTGCGTTCAACCGAAAGCTCTCCATCAGTGACCTTGTATTTCTCATCGGGCCGCGCATCAATGCTGCCGGGCGCATGGAAAGTGGTAAAAACTCCGTAGAGCTGCTTATCGCAAAAGACATTGAGACGGCCATTGAAAAAGCAGAGCAAATCAATCAGTTCAACACCGAGCGGCGCAACCTCGACATGCAGGTGACGCAGCATGCCATCGAGATGCTGACGAACGATCCCATCCATCCATTACGCAAGTCTAATATTGTTTATCATCCCGACTGGCACAAAGGCGTGTTGGGAATTGTTGCTTCGCGCCTCACCGAAACATGGTATCGCCCCACGCTTATCCTCACACAAAGCAACGGACTAATCACTGGGTCGGCGCGCTCGGTAAAGGATTTTGACATCTACAATGCCATCGACCAATGTTTTGATTTGCTCGAACACTTTGGCGGACATAAGTATGCCGCCGGGCTATCCATTCGTCCAGAGAAATTTCCGGCCTTTTGCGAACGCTTCGAGAAGATTGTTTCCGACACCATCGAAGATCACATGCTCATTCCCGAAATAACCATCGACGCCACGATAAAGCTCAACAACATCTCCTCGAAATTTTTTAAAGTCCTCAAGCAATTTGCGCCTTTTGGCCCCGATAACATGGCTCCTGTATTTCTCACCGAAAATGTTGTGGATACAGGCTTTGCAAGCATCGTAGGCAAAAATCATCTGAAACTTAGTGTGGTACATCCCGACATTTCAGGGTTTCCGGTGTCGGGAATCGCTTTTCAGCAGGGCGACAAGCTGCCTATTGTGCAAAGCGGCCGCCCCTTTTCAATTTGTTATCACGTAGAAGAAAATGAGTGGAACGGGCACGTTTCGCTGCAGCTCAACATCAAAGACATAGAGCCTTACCAAGAGTAGCCGAAGAGGGGATATTTTATCATCAGTGCGCGCACCATTAGCACGATTCCAAATCCAAACAGCAATACGCCTACAATCTGATTGACACGTTTGATATTGGTGTTATTGAGCAAGGACTTGATGCGCTTGGCGACATAGGCTTTTATAAGGTCGGTAGCAAAAACGGTGAGCAGCGCTCCGGCAAAGAAATAAACGGACTGCCGTGTATTGTCGCCATAGGTTGATGTAACGCCCACCGTTACGCTCATCCAGAAAAGCCACACAAATGGATTGGCGATATTCAGAAAATATCCTTTTGCAACAAGTGTGAGCCAGCTCGACTTACTATGGTTTTCAGGTTCGCCCTTTCCATTGAGTTTGGCGGGATTGTAAAAGGTAAAAATGCCATAAACAATAAGGATAAAGCCTGCGATGATGCCAAAGGTAAGTCGGTTGGTGCCAGTGGAAACAATCTGTAAAGCACCGATAAAGCTAAGAAACACAAGGGTGAGATCACTTAGGAAAATGCCAAAAGCCAGCCGCATGCCGGTTCTGAATCCACTTTGAATACTTGTTTGTACAAGCGCAAAGAACGCCGGCCCAATAAGTACAGCCAAAGTAATACCCAGAACAATACCTTCGAAAAAAGGATTCATCAGATGGTTTTAATCAATTAAAATAATTTAAAGCAGCCCAATGTCTTGGGATAACCCGTTATCATTTGGCAAAAATAAAAACAATCCTGAATTACAGAACTTGTCAACTATTTGAAAAGAAGAGATGAGACTTGAGTGATGAGAAAGAAGGCCGTGAATGCCTAATTAACGTTGACCGTTTTTTTTAAAGTTGACAGTTGTTACAGTAATTTTCCAGGATTTTATTTCTCTGTCTTTTCTATCTTCCGATAAAATATTCGCACAAAGCGAAAACGTTTTTATTTCGAAACAGGAATTATTTGCTATTGCTTCTGAACTCTTTGATAAATTGCTCCCACTCATCCAGTTGACGTGCCTTAACTACGCGCGGAAATTTATTTTGGGCACCTTCTTTCCCGTGGTCTTTCATCCATTGATGAAAAACTTTGGAAGGCAAAACTTCTACAATCACCTCTTTGATGGCAGCAATACGCTCTACGCGATAGTCGTCGTTGAGCAGCTTCAGGTTGTTGTCGATCAGGGTACGTGCTGTGTCGGGGTCGAGGTCATCATCAGTGCCCAGAAACCATTTATGGGCAAACATCGAGTCGTGTTTTATCCCGGCAACGGTAAACTCGCGCACTTCTACGTTTAGTTCATGGCACATCATCTCCACGGCGCGATTCATATTTTCCTGTGAGAGGTGTTCGCCGCAAAGGCTCAGATAGTGTTTGGTGCGTCCGGTGATGCGAATCTCGTTGAGGCGCTTCGATGTGAATTTGATGGTGTCGCCGATGAGGTAGCGCCATGCGCCGGCATTGCTGCTGATGAGCAGTGCATATTCTTTATCTTCTTCCACCTGACCCAGGGTTAGCGCCTGCGGATGTTCTACCAGATTGCCCTCCTCGTCGAAGTTGGTATCGTTGAAAGGTACAAACTCAAAGAAAAGTCCGGTATCCAGTGACAGCACCATCGAATCTACGTTAGGACGTTTTTGGTAGGCAATAAAACCTTCGCTTGCCAGATAGGTTTCCATGTAGGTGAGCGGCCGCGCGAGCATGCGCTCAAAGCCTTTCAGATACGGCGCCAGCGACACGCCGCCATGCACATAAATCGACAGGTTGGGCCACATGTCGTGGATGGTTTTTAGGTTGTATTCTTTTATGATCCTTTCCAGTAATATTTGCAGCCATGCCGGCACGCCCACAATTACGCCGATGTCCCAGCTCGGCGCTTTTTTCACTATCTCGTCAAGTTTGGTGTTCCAGTCTCTTTCCTTAGAAATTCGTTTGCCTGGTTTGTAAAAAAACTGAAACCAAAACGGAATGTTGCCAGTGGTAATGCCTGAGAGGTCGCCGGCATAGTAGGTGCCATTGTATTGCAGATGGGTGCTACCGCCAAGCATGAGGATGCCCTTGCCTTTCTCGAAAAATTCGGGTGGGAAATTATATAGTGCCAACGAAAGCAGTTGCCGCACGCTGGTTTTTTTTATCGACCTCAGAACATCGTTGGTTACCGGGATGTATTTGCTCGATGCCTCGGAGGTTCCTGAGCTGAGAGCAAAATATTTTACACGTCCCGGCCACGTTACAAAGGCTTCTCCATTAAGCGAGCGGTACCACCATTTTTTAAATATAGAATTATAACTATGCACCGGAACAGCTTTCTGAAAAGCAGCTATAGGATCGGCGTCGCGCAATAGCTCCGGGAAATTGTAGGCTTCGCCGAAGTGTGTAAATTGTGCTTTTCGCAATAGCTTCTTAAGGACGGACTGCTGAGCCCGGCACCCATCAAAACTTTTCTGATTTTCTTTATTACTTAAGCTGCGTAGCTCTATCGCCCGCTTTATAATGGAGCCAATTATCGCCAAGATCGGTTACTTTTAGTTTTGTTCGTTTGCAATATCAATTAAAATACAAAAGTAGTATTTCCGTGTTAATAGATCTTGATGCCGCGTCAATGCAATGGAAGCTTATCTGAGCATTTTTTTAAAACATATTTTGTTAAAAAAAAAGCTGTTAAAATTTATTTTATCATTAATTGTTTTTGTATTTTTACCCCGCAATCATTTCCTAATTAAGACCTTAAAACAATGAAAACATTTAATTTTCATATCGTACTATTGCTTTTGGTGTTGCTCGGAGCAAAGGGAAATGCCCTGAATGTCTTATGCCCTCCAATAGCCCACTTGCCGGAAAGTGTTTCTGAGCAAATAAACTATGTGCCATCTACAATGACTAACGGCATTGGGTATAAAAATGATATGGGTGACCCCGGGCTAAGAATGACGGTTTTCGCAGGAAACGACACCACCTTATGCCTTACCGGCAGTACGTTCAATGTGCATGGCTACGCTACCGATTATTATTACATATCGTGGGCAAGTGCTGGCGATGGTTTTTTCGATAATCATACGCAACTCAAAACCTTTTACACACCTGGTCCGAATGATATTATTTCGGGTGATGTTGTGCTTTACCTGATAGCAATTAGTAACACGCCTACGTATACCCGGATGGTCGATTCGGTGGGCATTACCATCGTGCCGGCGCCACAATGTTTCGCCGGCTATGATGATTCTGTTTGCAGTGGCACAAATTATCAGCTACAGGGAGAAGCAATGTATTTTAATAATCTTCAATGGATTAGCACCGGCGACGGGACCTTCGACCATTCTAACCAACCTACACCAGTTTACACACCTGGAGCTACTGACCGTTTGAATAGAGAAGTAAGTCTTTTATTGATCGCGAACCCGAAGTCACCATGCACACTTCCTAATGTAAATAGCATGAACCTCATGATTATTGAAGTGCCGGAAGTTACGGCAGGTGCTGATACGATGCTTTGCGAGGGGGTCTATTCATTAGTTGAAGCAACTGCCGTGAATTATCAATCTTTGCTATGGCAAACAACAGGCGATGGTACATTTAGCGATCCTGCAACAGTTAATCCCGTTTATTTCCCGGGTGCAGATGATTTGTCAGGCAACGAGATTTCTTTGATTTTTAACGCTCTTCCGTACCAACCTTGTTTTATTGGTGCCACCGATAGCCTTACATTGCGGGTTTTGGCGCTGCCATGGGTTTGTGCCGGTGAGAATCAGACAATATGTGCTGGTGATATCGTCAACTGCCTGGGTCAAGCCCAAAACTATGATCAGAGTCAATGGGTGGCATTTGGAGGAAATGGAACTTTTGAAGATCCTTTTGCGCTCATAACTACCTACACTCCTGATCAACATGAAATAGGTACGGGTTTGTGCTACCTTGCTCTAATGGCTTCACCAAATTATCCATGCAGTGTTTCAGAATTTTCTTTGATGAAACTAGATATAAACAAGGAGCCGACCCTAGAACTGCCCGAACAGATCATCTGCATTGCGGATACCGTAAACCTCCTGGCTCAGCCACAAAATCATCAGTCGTGTCAGTGGACTACCTCCGGAGATGGTACCTTTGGTAATGCCTGGAATCCGGAAACAGTTTATTATGCCGGACACAACGATATTGAGCAGCGGCATGTGCAGCTTTCGCTTGTGGCAATGCCATTATTATCTTGTCAATTGATAGCCGCTGATACCGTTCAGGTAAGCTTTGAATATCCCCGGGTACTGATTAGCAACATGCCTGATCGAACGCTAACCGGAGGTGAAATTTTGCACATGGAATTTGAGGTGGGAAGCCTTGTGCCGGGGCAATATCACTGGTTTCGGAACGGAGTGTGGCAACAAAATATCAGCGGAAGCGAATACTTCATTCCTCAAGTGTCCAAAATAGATGCGGGTGCCTATTATTGCGTTTTCACCAATCCTTATTTTAGTATTTCGAGCGATACAGCCCATATAATTGTGCTGGAGCCGGCCACGCAAACGCTGCTAATTCCGGCTGGATGGTCAGCTATTTCCTCGTGTATTCTTCCCCCGAACTTTGACATTACCACCGTATTGGATCCCATCATTGATAAAATCATCGTCATTTATAACGATAGCGGCATATTGTTTCCGCGCACCGGCAAAGGCGATATCGATTATTGGGCTACCAACACAGGTTATTATATCAAAACCACCGAAACGTGTACGCTTACTTTACAGGGATATCAGCAATTTCCCACACCGGCAGCGAGCGTAAAGCCAGGATGGTCACTGCTGCCTGTAAATAGCCTGCAACAAATACCGATAGCAAATTTAGTTGGCTGTCATCCTGAGATAACAGCTATTAAAGAAGTGGCGGGAAGCAAAGTGTATTGGCCCGAAAAAGGAGTTAATACCCTAAAAAATTTGCAACCCGGAAAAGCTTACGAAATCTTCAATAGCGCGAGCTATCGGGTAACGATCCTCTTTCCGGGCTGCAATTAATATCTGATAATAAAAGTCGGTGAAATTTAACCCGACAATTTTCTCTTCCTATTCTTTCCGGCTGTCGATGAGTATTTCCAGGATTTTAATACCTGCTTCGGAAATTACTGTGCCGGGACCAAAAATGGCAACGGCACCGGCATCGTACAGATATTGATAGTCCTGATGCGGGATAACGCCTCCCACGATCACCATGATGTCATCGCGACCCAGTTCAGCCAGTTCCTTTATCACCTGTGGAACAAGTGTTTTGTGGCCAGCGGCGAGACTTGAAACTCCCAGCACATGCACGTCGTTTTCTACCGCCTGGCGGGCAGCTTCGGCAGGAGTTTGGAACAATGGACCAATGTCCACATCGAAGCCCATATCGGCATAACCGGTGGCTACTACTTTGGCGCCGCGGTCGTGGCCGTCCTGACCCATTTTCGCAATCATGATGCGGGGACGCCGTCCGTCGAGTTCGGCAAATTTATCGGCAAGTTCGCAAGCTTTGGCAAACTTCTCGTCGCCTTTGGTTTCTGATGAATACACTCCTGAAATACTTCTGATGACTGCTTTATATCTTCCGAAAACTTTTTCACATGCTGTCGAAATCTCGCCCAGCGAAGCACGCTTTTGGGCGGCATCGACGGCAAGCTCCAGCAGGTTGCCATTGCCAGTTTCACAGGCTTGCGTAATGGCATCAAGCGATTTTTGTACGGCTGTTTCATCACGCTCGGCGCGCAGTTTCTCAAGCCGGTGGATCTGTGCACTCCGCACAGCGGTGTTGTCGATGTCGAGAATCTCCATCGGATCTTCTTTTTCGAGGCGATATTTATTAACACCCACGATGGTGTCACGATTGGCATCGATGCGGGCTTGCTTGCGTGCCGAGGCTTCCTCGATGCGCATCTTGGGTACACCTGTTTCGATGGCCTTGGCCATTCCACCCAGCTCTTCTACTTCTTCGATGAGTTCCCAGGCGCGGTGTGCTATTTCGTGGGTGAGTTTTTCGACATAATAAGAACCGGCCCATGGATCAACCACACGGGTGATATCGGTTTCTTCCTGTATAAAAATCTGTGTATTACGGGCGATACGTGCCGAGAAATCTGTTGGCAGCGCAATGGCTTCATCCAGTGCATTGGTATGCAATGACTGTGTATGTCCCAGAGTTGCAGCAAGCGCTTCCACGCAGGTGCGTGCTACGTTGTTGAATGGGTCTTGTTCGGTAAGGCTCCAGCCGGAGGTTTGCGAGTGGGTACGCAAAGCCATCGACTTGGGATTCTTCGGGTTGAATTGTTTTACGATCTTAGCCCACAGCAGTCGTGCTGCACGCAATTTGGCAATCTCCATAAAATGATTCATCCCAATGCCCCAGAAAAACGAAAGCCGTGGAGCAAAAGCGTCGATGTCCATGCCGGCATTTACGCCAGTGCGCAGATATTCGAGACCATCGGCCAGCGTGTAGGCCAGCTCGATATCGGCAGTAGCACCGGCTTCCTGCATGT
>CAZTCX010000039.1:0-22382 GCA_964612515.1 uncultured Lentimicrobiaceae bacterium
GCCAGTGGGGAAGCCCCACGCCGGGACATCCCGAGCGCGACCTGAGTCGTGGCATCGAAAATACCAGCGGGCCACTGGGGCAGGGGCATACTTTTGCCGTCGGCGCGGCCATCGCCGAGCGTTTTCTGGCAACGCGTTTTGGCGAATGGAGCGCACACAAAACTTTTGCCTACATATCCGACGGCGGCATACAGGAAGAGATTTCGCAGGGCGCCGGACGCATCGCTGGCCATCTTGGTTTGAGCAACCTTATCCTATTTTACGACGCCAACAAAATCCAGCTTTCCACTACCGTTGCCGACGCTACTTCCGAAGATACCGCCGCTAAATACCGCGCCTGGAACTGGAAAGTGATAGAGATAGATGGCAACGATGCCGGCCAGATCCGCAAGGCGCTGACGCAGGCAACCGCCGAAACGGAAAAGCCCGTGATCATCATCGGCCATACGTTGATGGGAAAAGGCATTGTGGATAAAGAAAACAAACCATTCGACAACCGTCCCGACGTGCATGGCCAGCCCATTAGCGCCGCCGGAGGATGCATCGGCGCCACCATCCGTAATCTGGGTGGCGATCCCCAAAATCCATTTGCCATCTTTGACGATGTAAAAAATTATTATCAAAAGATAAATGAGCAAAAAGTAGCTGCTGCTAAAAAAAGAAAAGAAGAAAAACGTCAGTGGGAAAAACAAAATCCTGAGCTGGCAAAGCAGTTGGCTGACTTCCTGACCCGGAATATTCCGGAGCTGGAAACTGAAAAAATCGAGCAGCCGCAAAATAATTCCACACGTGGTGCCTCCGGCAACGTGCTGAAATACCTGCAAAAGCGTGTTCCCAATCTGGTGGTAGCTTCTGCCGACCTGTCGAACAGCGATAAGACCGATGCTTTTCTGAAACAAACTACCGCTTTCAGGCGGGGCGATTTTTCGGGATCGTTTCTGCAAGCCGGTGTGTCGGAGCTTACCATGGCGGCCATTGCCACCGGCATGGCGTTGCATGGCGGCATTGTGCCGGCGTGCGCTACATTCCTGGTTTTTTCGGATTATATGAAACCTGCTATCCGGCTGGCTGCGCTCATGGAGCTGCAGGTGATTTATATCTTTACGCACGACGCCTTCAGAGTAGGTGAAGACGGCCCCACCCACCAGCCGGTGGAACACGAAGCGCAACTGCGGCTGCTCGAACAGATGCGCAACCACAGCAACCACCGCGCATTGCTGGCGCTGCGTCCGGCCGATGGCGACGAAACCACCATCGCATGGAAGCTTGCGCTCGAAAATACACACAGCCCTACCGCGCTCATCCTTTCACGTCAAAATATTCCTGAAATTCTATTGCCAAAAGATACCGACAGAAAAGAGTTGGCAGCGCTTGCGGCACATGGCGCTTACATCATTCGCGGCGACTATGCCAAGCCCGATCTCATTATGCTGGGCAATGGTTCAGAAGTGTCGCTGCTGGCCGAAACGGCGCAAAAGCTGGAAGCAGACCAAAATCTTAAAGTGCGGGTAGTTTCTATTCCGTCGGCAGGTTTATTTATGGATCAGCCCGAAAGCTATCGGCAGGAGCTGCTAACGCCCGGTATTCCGCTGCTGGCCCTAACGGCAGGACTGCCTGCTGCATTGCCGGTAGCGCAAAACAAGCACACACGCATCCTCGGCATGTCTCAGTTTGGATATTCAGCGCCGGCAAAAGTACTCGACCAGAAATTTGGTTTCACCGTCGAAAACGTTTTTGCGCAAGCGATAGATTTGCTAAAGAAATAAGATGCACTAATCTATTGATTTGGCTGCGGAGATTGATGATAGCAATTTCCTGCACACACTACTCCTTTATCACCTTTTGCGCAGCCACCTGATTTCCGTTTTCATCCGTGAGCCTGAAAATATAGGCGCCGGGCTGATAGGCGGAGAAGTCGATGAAGCTCTCGGAGTTGCTTAGTTTGTGTGCGCTGATGAGCTGCCCGTTCATATTGGTGATTTCCAGTTGCAGTGTATTAAAATTTGTGTTGCAGGAAATGAAAACCTGGTTGCCGGCAGGATTAGGATAAATCTTTATGGCCGAAGCAGGGTTAGGCGCCGTTTCGGGAGTTCCGGCAAGTAGCGTATTGCAATCTATCTGTGCAAACTCCATCATACCCTGATTGTTCATGGTTCCGCGCCAGCAGTTGCCGTCGGGCGATTTCATAACGATGCCGCGGTTGATATCTTCGATGAAGATGTCGCCGTCTTTTATCTGCACTTTGGCAGCGGGTTCGCTGGTTCCAAAACCGGCATTTCCATTCAAAAATGCAAAGTGGTTTCCGTTGCCGGTAAAAAACGTGAGGTTAGAATTCGCATTGGCCGATATGCTGTGATTATCATCACCAAGATAAATTTTAGCTAAATAATTGCTACTGGTGGGTTGCAGCATAATGGCAGCATCTTCCAGTACATCAGCGCGTATGTGTAGCTTGGCTTCCGGGTCGCTTACATCTCCAATCCCAACTTTCCCGGTGGTTCCAATTCCTGTCGAAGAGCCGACAAAAAATGTCGGACGATTGCTGTTGAACCCAATCATCAGAGAATTGCTGATCGTATTTTCGATAGGAGTGTCGTACAATCCATACCCGATGGTCATCGATCGTTCGGCAACAGAAGTAACTTTTGAACCAAGCGCTATCGATAATAAAGCATTTTCAGATGTCCTGGTATAGGCTCCAATCGCTAAAGATGCGCTCCCTGCTGCTTCCGACAATAAACCTAAAGCAAACGATTGCATTCCGGTTGCCAGGGCATTTTTACCCAAAGCTATCGATTGATTTCCAAAAGCCTTACTTTCATAGCCCGCTGCAAAGGAATAATTACCGGTAGCTTCGGAAATATAGCCAGTTGCAAAGGAATTGATACCCGACGATAGATTTTGTGTACCAATAGCGGACGCGCCATTTTCAAAATTGATTGTGTTTTCATCGCAGGTAATACATGATTGTCCAAATGCAACTGCCGCGGAGATGGTTAGTAATAGGACGAATAATAATTTTTTCATGATGCTTTGTTTTTTGATATTAAATATGTTTTCTGTTTTACAATTGCTTGAGTGGATTGTGTTTCTTTTCGTTTTACAAATCATTAAAAGCTTAATAATACGAATCAAAAAAAATGTCGGTGTAGCAAATGAAAGCCGCAGATGGTAGCACAAGTTGGTTTGCCCATTCATCGCCAGGGCAATAGAGCACGAAATTAATAAAAAAATTGAAGGAAAATTAGAATGAAGGAAAAACTTCTCTTTAATTTTTAATGACTGCTGCCCGGGTAATTCTAATAGATTTCTCCTTTCGGTCGGAACGAACTGAAGCGAGGAATCTTTTTTTCAATCATTTTATCGGACACTAATGGTTCTCAATTTAGAATGACTAAGCACTTTCAGAAGAAGATCAGTTAGCAAACCCGCATCAAAACCCTACTTTTGCAGCATGGAAATCCAGCAGGTCGAAGACCTTATTTTTGCACATTTTCCTTATCAGCCTACCGACGGTCAGCGTATCCTCATCCTTGCGTTGGCGGAGTTTCTGCTCAACCGTGGGGCGCACGAGGCTTTCCTTTTTAAAGGTTATGCCGGTACGGGCAAAACCACTGTGCTGAGTGCGCTGGTAAAGGCTGCGCCTGATCTGCATCTGAAAACGGTGCTGCTGGCGCCCACCGGCCGTGCCGCCAAAGTGCTGGCCGCCTATTCCGGACGCCAGGCATTTACCATCCATAAAAAGATATACCAACCGCGCGTCACCGCCGACGGCGCCATGATGCTGCACCTTTTGGAAAACCAGCATACCAACACGATCTTTGTGGTGGACGAGGCTTCGATGATTCCCGGCACCGCTCCTTCCGACGCGCGCTTTGCCACCAGCTCCGACTTGCTCACCGATCTGATCACCTACGTTTATTCCGCCACCAACTGCGCCCTGGTGCTCATCGGCGACACCGCCCAACTGCCGCCCGTCGGCACCAATATGTCGCCTGCCCTCGACAAAAACCTGCTCGAAACCAGCTTCGGGCTGCGTGTGCGTGCGCTTGAATTGCGCGAGGTAATGCGGCAATCGCATGAATCGGGGATATTGGCCAATGCCACCTTGCTGCGCCAAAAAATTAATACCGACGACCTTGCCTTCCCATTATTCCAACTCGCCGGATACACCGACATCCGCCGTATTGACGGAACACAGCTCGAAGATGCGCTCTTCTTTGCCCACAAAGATTATGGCGACGATAAATCCATCGTCATCACCCGATCCAACAAACGCGCGAACATTTACAACCGCGAAATCCGCAACCGCATCCTCTACCGCGAGGACGAGATTGCCGCCGGCGACTATATGATGGTGGTGCGCAACAATTACTATTGGCTTCCCAAAGAATCGCCTGCCGGATTTATTGCCAACGGCGACATCATCGAAATACAAAAGATCACGCGCATCACCGAAATGTATGGTTTCCGCTTTGCCGATGCGTTGGTGCGCCTCACCGACTATCCGCAACAGCCCGAAATAGAAGTGAAGCTGCTGCTCGACACCATCACCGCCGACACGCCCGCCCTGAGCTACGACGACTACCGCCGCTTTTACAACGAGGTGCTTCAGGATTATGTTGACCTGCCCACCCGGCAACAGAAAATGGAAAAGGTGAAAAACAATCCCTGGTTTAATGCGTTGCAGGTAAAATTTGCCTACGCCCTCACCTGCCACAAAACGCAGGGCGGGCAGTGGGAAACCATCTTCATCGATCAGCCCTGGCTGCCCGACGGCACTTTCGACAAGGAGTTTCTGCGCTGGCTCTACACGGCGCTCACCCGCGCCACACAAACCGTTTTTCTGGTCAACTTCAAGGATGAGTTTTTCGAGGAATGAAAACATCCGCGAAGTAGCTTTATCCACGAATTCACGCGAATTACTACGAAAAAAATTAGAGACAATTCGTTTTAATTGGAGGGAATTCGCGGACAGTCTATAGCCGTTGGCTGACGATAGAAAGTCGCGGCGAGGATGATATCATTGTTCTATTTCTATTAATGGCACGCAATCGTAAACAAGTGGCATGCGGTAACCTTCCATCGTCCGACGAAGGAGGACATGGAAGCGTTAAAAAATAATTAGCGATAATTCGTTTTTAATTGGGGGAAATTAGCGGAGAGTTTACGTTTCGTTTGAAATTTCCTTTCTTTCCAAATCAAAAGGCTCCTTTGGTTGTTGATTCAAATATCCCGAAAGGGTTAGGATGGTATTAAAGCAACAGCATGGCTACGATCACAAAAATCCTTACTTTTGGACTTTTATTTTTAAGTTGATAATCATGGATAAACTATCATATTTAGGCAACGCCGATCCGGGAATGATCGATGAGCTTTACAGCCAATATCAACGCGATGCGGCAAGCGTGGAAGAGGACTGGCGACGATTCTTTGAAGGATTTGAATTTTCGCAGGCGCATTATGACGGACATAAACATGGCCAGCAGAAAGACGACTCAGGCAAGGATTACCCGAGCGAATTCAAGGTGATCAACCTGATCAACGGCTATCGGGAGCGTGGTCATCTCTTTACCAAAACAAACCCTGTGCGTACGCGCCGCCAGTACCGTCCCACCCTCGATATCGAGAACTTCGGCCTCACCCCCGACGACCTCAACCGTAAGTTTGCTGCCGGCAACGAAATTGGAATCGGAGAAGCAACTTTAAAAGATATTGTCAGCCATCTGGAGCAAACCTATTGCGCAAGCGTAGGTGTAGAATATATGTTTATCCGCGAGGTGGCCGTGCAGGCATGGCTGCGTGCAAATATGGAGCGCACCAAAAACACGGTGGAATTCAGCGTGGAACACAAGATATTTATGCTGAAAAAGCTGGCGCGTGCCGTCAACTTCGAAAAGTTTATCCACAAGCGTTTTCCGGGTCAGAAGCGTTTTTCGCTGGAAGGTGCCGAGGTGCTCATCCCTGCGCTGGATGCGATATTTGAAAAAGGTGCGGCTCTGGGAACACGTGAGTTTGTAATAGGTATGCCTCACCGTGGCCGCCTCAACGTGCTGGCCAACATCATGCGCAAAAAATATAGCGAGATATTTTCGGAATTTGCCGGGAAAGAATACGATGACGAACACCTTTTGGGCGACGTGAAATACCATTTGGGTTCAACCTGCCAGCGACAAACCGACAATGGGCAGAAGATTGACCTCACACTGGTGGCAAATCCTTCGCATCTTGAGGCCGTGGATCCAATTGTAGAAGGAATAGTTCGCGCCAAGATCGACAACCGTTATCAGGGCGATTTCAAAAAAGTGGCTCCCATCCTTATCCATGGTGACGCCTCTATTGCCGGCCAGGGCATCGTGTACGAAATAATTCAGATGTCGCAACTCACCGGCTACAAAACCGGCGGGACCATCCATATTGTGGTTAACAATCAAATTGGCTTTACCACCAACTATCTCGACGCGCGCTCCAGCATCTACTGCACCGACGTGGCCAAAGTGGTGCAGTCGCCGATATTTCATGTCAATGGCGACGACGTGGAGGCAATGGCCTACGCCATCCGTTTTGCCATGGAATTCCGCGACAAGTTTCAGCGCGACATCTTTATCGATGTGCTTTGCTACCGAAAATATGGCCACAACGAAGGCGACGAACCGCGTTTCACGCAACCGTTGCTTTACAAGATTATCGAAAATCATCCCAACCCATTGGAGATTTATGCTGAAAAATTGATTGAGGAAGGTGTTTATGATAAAGAAAAGCTGCATGCTCTCGAAGAGGATATCAACAATACGCTGGAAGAAAACCTGGAGGAGTCGAAACATTTTGAACGCAACCACATCAACTTTTTCCTTGGCGAACACTGGGGTGACATCAAAAAAGCTACCACAAGCGACTTTGATTTTTCACCAGAAACCGGCGTGGACGTAAAGCTGCTAAAAGAGATTAGTAAAAGACTAACGGCACTGCCCGAAGATAAAAATTTCTATCGTAAAATAGTAAAGCTGCAGCAGGATCGGAACAACATGGTTTTTAAAGAAAACCAGCTTGACTGGGCTATGGGCGAGCTGCTGGCCTATGCCACGCTTCTTAACGAAGGTCGGGATATCCGGCTGAGTGGTCAGGATTCCGAACGCGGAACTTTCTCGCATCGTCATGCCGTTTTGCGTGTGGAAGACTCCGAAGAACGGTACATCCCATTGCATCATATTAGCGAAAAGCAAGCTCGTTTCGAAGTTTATAATTCTCCCCTTTCGGAATATGGCGTATTAGGTTTTGAATATGGATATTCGCTCGAATCGCCAAGCAATCTCACCATCTGGGAGGCTCAGTTTGGCGACTTTAATAACGGCGCACAAATCATCATCGACCAGTATATCAGCAGTGCCGAAGACAAATGGAACGTAATGAACGACCTGGTACTGCTGCTGCCTCACGGCTACGAAGGGCAAGGCCCGGAGCATTCCAGCGCACGCATCGAACGCTTCCTTACCCTTTGTGCAGAGAACAACATGCAACTTGTAAATCCTACCACACCGGCCAACTTCTTCCACGTGCTGCGGCGTCAGTTCTACCGCGACTTCCGGAAACCGCTCATCGTTTTTACACCCAAAAGCCTGTTGCGCCACCCACATGTAGTTTCTCCTATTGAAGACCTGGCGCACGGAAAATTCCAGGAAGTAATAGACGACCCACTGGCCGATCCTAAAAAAGTTACCCGCGTGATTTTCTGCACCGGCAAACTCTATTACGACTTGCTGGAAGAACGGGAGAAGAATAATATTGAAGACACAGCCCTGATACGTTTGGAGCAACTTTACCCACTGCCCACCAAGCAGCTCATCAAAATCATCGACAAATATCACAATGCTACTGACCATATCTGGTCGCAGGAGGAGCCGGTGAATATGGGCGCCTGGTATTTTATGGGCTACTATTTCCCGAAGGTAAACCTGCGCGTGGTGGCTCGTCCGGCAAGTGGCAGCCCTGCTACCGGAAGCAGCCGTTTCCATGCCATCCGGCAGAAAAAGATTATCGAAAAGTCGTTTGCCGAATGCGATTGCCCAATGGTTGATGAGGAGTGCCGCATGGTCTGCATCGGCAACCGCTGGAAATCCTTTATCATAGACCCCGACAAAGTGCTCAAAGCTAACTTTGAAAATCAGCTTAAATAGTTAGCAATGATCTTTTAAATTATTAAAATCAAATTTTTGGAATAAAATAAATATTGGTATGATCGAGATAAAAGTGCCTAGCCCCGGAGAGTCAATTACTGAAGTACAACTGGCCAACTGGCTGGTAGAAGATGGCGACTATGTGGAAAAAGATACCGAACTGGCGGAGATAGATTCGGACAAAGCCACCCTGAGCATCAGCGCTGAGGAAGCCGGAAAGATAAAAATCCTGGTGCAGGCCGGCGAAACGGTAGAAGTGGGCAAAGTGATTTGTACCATCGACACGGAGGCCAAAGGTTCACCTAAGGCAGCCGCCAAAACACCCGATGTCTCTGCTACGGAACCCAAGTCTGCCAGCGAAAGCAAAAAAGCACCTGCCGAAGTTCCTCTAAAAGAAATTGAAGCAAAGGATCCTCAGCCGGAGCCAAAAAAAGAACCTGAGCCGTTAACTAAAAAGGAAGATCAAAAGAAAGCTCCTGCCCCCGACATTCACATTTCGCCGCTGGCACGAAAACTTCTTCAGGCAAATAATCTAGGCGAACAGGAGATGATCGACTTTTATAAAAAGCTGCGCATTACCAAAGATGATGTGGCACAATTTATTGATGACAAGAAAAACATACCGACACAAGCTGCTCCTTCTGAAGTAGCATCTGGATGGGGAGGTACCCGCGACACCGAGCGCAAAAAAATGTCAACGCTGCGTCTGAAGCTTTCTGAAAGGCTCGTTGCAGTGAAAAACGACACCGCCATGCTTACCACCTTCAACGAGGTGAATATGTCGGCGATCATGAACATTCGCAACCAATATAAAGAAGCTTTTAAAAAACAATATGATGTCTCGTTGGGATTTATGTCATTTTTCGTAAAAGCCGTTACCGAAGCCTTGCATCACTTCCCGCAGGTGAACGCACAAATAGATGGCAACGAGATGATCTACCACAACTACGCCGACATTGGCATTGCAGTAAGCGCTCCAAAAGGGCTCATGGTGCCGATCATTCGTAACGCCGAAAAGCTGATGCTTCACGAAATAGAGACGGAGATAAAAAATCTGGCCGAAAAGGCACGCAACAGTCGCCTCACCATCGACGAGATGACCGGCGGCACCTTCACGCTCACCAATGGTGGTGTGTTTGGTTCGATGCTTTCCACGCCCATCATCAACCCACCGCAAAGTGCCATCCTGGGCATGCACAACATTGTGGAGCGCCCCATAGCTGTGAATGGTAAAGTAGAGATAGCGCCCATCATGTACATTGCGCTCTCCTACGATCACCGCATTATCGATGGCCGTGAGTCGGTAAGCTTTCTGGTAAAAGTGAAAGAGATGCTCGAAAATCCGAGCCGTATGCTTTACGGTGGCAACGATCCGGTTAAGAGTTTATTGGGGTTATAGGAATTGAGGCGGTTGGTATTGCATAGGCCACAGTCCTTAAATTGCGGTACGTTGTTTTCGGGAATCAAAAGCAGAGGTCAGTAATCTCCCTCCTCCAGCCTTTTTTTTCGCTCGGCGGCAAGCTCTTCGGGTGGCCAGATATCATCTTTGGTTTTGCAATAGTCAGCCTGGAAACAACTCGGACAATCTCCGCTGCATCCGTCGATAGTCCAGCCGAAGTCAGCGGGTAAGTCCTGCGATTCGGAAAGCAGATAGTCTTCCGTTAAAAATCGGTATGAAACCTCAACAGGTACAATTTCTTTTACACCCCAGGATATTCCATGGTCATCAAAAACCTTTATTAATTTGTTAAAGGCTGCGATTAATTCGTCTTTTGTTAAGGTATCGGCAGGAGGGAAATCAGCAGGATTAACCCCAATAATTTCAAACACCGGCTTGTACTCAGCCTCTTCAAAAGCCATTATCCTCTTCAAAAACATATTTTCTATTTCGGGGTCTAAGTCAGAATTCTCGTTGAGTATCCCTCCCTGAGTAATAATTTTTGATTTGAGAAAAAAATTTTCCTGTTCAATTTTTTCCTCGGGACTAAGATCTTCGTTTTTATCATTCATAACTTTTTAAATTTTATTGAGATACAAATATAAAAAAAAGACGCGCAACTTGCGCGTCTCTAAGATATTTTGAAAACTCGAAACCCTAACTCCTTTCTTCTATCCTTTTCCCTCTATTTTCTTCACAATCAATCCCAGCTCGTCGAGCTGCTGCTGTGCGATGGGCGCGGGGGCATCGATCATGACGTCGCGGCCGGCGTTGTTTTTAGGGAATGCGATGTAGTCGCGGATGCTGTCGCTGCCGCCAAAGAGCGACACCAGGCGGTCGAAACCCAGCGCGATGCCACCATGAGGAGGCGCACCATATTCGAAAGCATTCATCAGGAAGCCAAATTGTGCCTGCGCCAGCTCCGGCGTAAAACCGAGGATTTCAAACATTTTTTGCTGTAGCTCTTTGTTGTGGATACGGATGGAGCCGCCGCCGATCTCCACGCCATTTATCACCAGGTCGTAGGCGTTGGCACGCACCGCTCCGGGATCACTTTGAAGCAACGCAATATCTTCGGGCTTGGGCGAAGTAAAGGGATGGTGCATGGCATAGAAACGTTTGGTTTCTTCGTCCCATTCCAGAAGCGGAAAATCGACAACCCACAGCGGGCTATAGACGTTGGGATCACGCAATTCGAGTTGGGTGGCCATCTCCAGGCGAAGGCTTCCCAGCGCTTTGCGTGTCTGGTTGGTGTCGCCGGCAAGGATCAGCATGAGGTCGCCGGGCTTTGCATCAAATTCCTGTGCCCAAATTTTTAAATCATCTTCATTATAAAATTTATCTACCGACGACTTTAGCGAGCCGTCATCATTATAACGGACATACACCAGCCCTTTGCTTCCTATTTGGGGCTTTTTTACAAAGTCGGTTAGCGCGTCGAGTTGCTTGCGGGTATAGCCGGCAGCTCCGGTTACGTTGATTCCCACCACGATTTCAGCCTGATCAAAAACAGGGAAGCCGTGATCTTTTACCTTGTCGGTAATTTCTTTAAAAACCATATCAAAACGCAGGTCAGGCTTATCGGAGCCGTACAACCGCATGGCATCGTAATAGGTCATACGCGGGATGGCTTCTTCAAAACCAACATCTTTGATGGTTTTGAAAAGATGGCGCACCATCCCCTCGAAGGTGTTGAGGATATCTTCCTGGGTCACAAACGACATCTCGCAGTCGATCTGCGTAAACTCTGGCTGACGGTCGGCGCGCAGGTCTTCATCGCGGAAGCATTTTACAATTTGATAATAACGGTCCATGCCAGCCACCATGAGCAGTTGCTTGAAAGTCTGCGGCGACTGCGGAAGGGCGTAAAATTCGCCTGGGTTCATGCGCGAAGGCACCACAAAGTCGCGTGCTCCTTCGGGCGTAGAAACGATGAGCACGGGAGTTTCCACTTCGACGAATTGTTGTGCGTCCAGATATTTCCGTGTTTCGGCAGCCATACGATGGCGTAGCAGCAGGTTTTGTTTTACTACATTGCGGCGCAGGTCGAGGTAGCGGTATTTCATGCGCAACTCTTCGCCGCCGTCGGTTTGGTCTTCAATTGTAAAAGGTGGTACTTTGGAGGCGTTGAGCAGCCGAAGTTCGGTGACGCGTATCTCGATGTCGCCGGTAGCCAGTTTTGGGTTTTTTGAAATCCGCTCGATAACTTCTCCTCCGGCTTCTATCACATATTCACGCCCCAGCGTGCCGGCAAGTTTCAGGATATTGGGATCCGTCACTTCCTCCTGGAGCACGAGTTGCGTTATTCCGTAACGGTCGCGCAGGTCGATCCACATCAGGCCGCCCTTGTCTCTAACGCGTTGCACCCATCCGGTGAGGCGCACTTTCTCGCCCAGGTTTTTCATGCTTAATTCGCCGCATGTATTTGTTCGTAGCATAATGATCGTAGTTATAAATTTTTGGCTGCGAAATTAGCAAAAATGCGGGTTGTATCAGATTTTCATCAGGATTGCCTTGTGAAATCAATCAGGCAGTTTCACAATAAAACGTGGCCATTTTGTAATTTTTCTATTTTTACAAATCCAAATTTAAAATCTAATGCTATGATCAAAGAAAAAACGAGTGAAAAAGCGAATGAAAAAGAGATTGAAGTACGCACCATCACCCACTACACCTACATGATTTTTTCGTCGCGGGCAGAGGAATCAGAGTACAAAGCCGTGATAATGATTAATGCCCAGACAGGTTTTCTGGGATACATCAACTTTGTGGCTGACGGCAACAAACTTCCCAAGGCGGTGAAGATGCACAACCTTTATTATTATTATTACCACATGCAGGATATGCCCGCCATTGTAGATATGCTGCGCAACGAAGGGCCTGTTTATATTTTTTATCAGGAGGACGGTAAGGACATGTGCCGCATTGCTACAACTAATGAGCCTGTTGGAGAGGGCGAGATGCACCATCCCTAAAGCTATTCAGCGTAAGCTATAATTTCCCGGATTTGCTATTCCCGTCATTTCTACGAAAAATCCTTGTCGGAATGATAATGAACGCATGGATTCATATCCATTTGTGGAATGGCTTCGCCCTTTATTTTGCCGCTTTCGCGAAATATTTAAACCCTAAGGGAGTTTATTTGTTTGTTAATCCGTTGCCATGGCAATGCTGCCACAGGTAGGGCTTTTAGAAAATATTACCTTTGTCAAAAAAAATTAAGTAAACTATCCCATTATGAAACGAGTCCTGATTATTGTAATGATTGTTTGTGCAGGCTTTCAAAGTTTTAGCCAACCGGTAAGCGAGAGCACACGCAAAAAGGTGAGTGCTGTGTTCGATGTTTTCAACGATTTTTACGTGGATATCCCCGATTCTATCGACAACAAGTTTTTTAATATAGGTATTAATTTCGACATGCTGTACGACATCCAGATTGCCGAAAGCGACTTTAGCTTTGCAATTGGCGCAGGCATTGGATCCCATAATTTTTATACAAATGCTTTTGTAGTCGAAGACAGCATGAACGTTTCAGCGCTCTACCCGATCAAAAGCCTTTATCCCGGCAACGACTACAAAAAGAATAAAATCAGCTACACATATTTCGACATACCACTTGAGTTCAGACTGCGCACCGACAAAGAGTTCAGGGCGGCCCTGGGATTTAAGGCCGGTTTCCTCATCGATAGCCATAGCAAATACCGCGGTGATGATTACATTTTCGGCACTACAGACAACATCAAGGTAAAATTTAAAGATTTGCCCAACATCGAAAAGTTCAGATACGGCGTCACCGCCAGGGTGGGATGGAAATTTGTCAACCTCATGGCCTTCTACTCGCTCACTGACCTCTTCACCAAAGACAAAGGCCCGGAAACGTATCCTATTTCAGTAGGGATTTCACTGATGCCTTTCTAAAGAAGACTTTCTGTCGATATCACGATTTGTAGATTTTCCTGCCGCACATGCGGCATCTAAATGACACGGATTGTTGTGTAAACAAGTAAGCACTTCACGCCAGCGCACGGTCATTCCGATCTGTCTTTGGCGGATGGAAATCTCATAAGCTTCCACATCAACTTGAGGAAATAGACGAGTTCTGAACTACCAACCTCTAATCTCTAACTTCTTACTTTATCTTCTAATTTTCTAAAACAGGTATTTGAGTGAAATGCCAAGGCGTGGCCCTGATAGGGAAATGTCACGTGTGATTTCAGATTCCGAGGATGGCTGATCAGGACCTGGGTTTGTCACCACGAGAAACGCCTGCTGGTAATTACCAAACTTGTAATCGGCAATAAGATCGACAGCAAAGTTGCGCGATAGTTTCATCTGAAGCCCAAGGGCTGCCGAACCCAATAGACAACTGCCATTGGTTGGATCAGGGCTTACCTTATTTTTAAAATCCAATTGATAGCTTATCAGCACCAGCTCACCACCAACACCTGCGAAAGGAGTTATGAATGCAAACTGCAAAGGAGAAGCATAATATCGCACATCGAGGCTAATGGGATAACCATTTAGCAAGAGCTCTGCTTTACCATAGGTGGGAATGGTGGTTTCCGATCGTGCCTGCCAATACCCAAAGCCGACTTTTGCCGCCAGATCCTTGACAAGACGAAACTCAACAAATCCTTCCACAAAAAAGGTTGTACTAAAATCATGGTTGCGAAATGGAGAGGATGTATCGTTCTTCCAGTAATCCAGCTCAGGCTGATATAGTCCCATCGAAATACCGAACCCTTTAATAATAGCGCTATCGTTTTGCGCCACAGCATTACCTGCGACTATCAACATGAGCATTGCAGAAAGAATAAGAATGAATACCGTTTTTAAAAAGGTGTTTTGCATACAAGTATTAATAAGGTGTATTTTTTGAATAAAAAAAGCATGAAACATACAATGATGCTTCATGCTTTAAGAGTAAACTATTTATCTGGAAGCTTAATTATCCGCCCCAACCCTGGTGGTGGCAATAAGTTTCCTGAACTTTCCAGTTGAATACATCGAAGGGGAAGTTGATAAACTCGCCCAGGTATTCGCCTGTGTAGTTGTAAATTTTGAAGTTTGCAAGGCGGCAACGTGTGAAGAGTTGCTGTGCATACTGATAGCGCGGGCCGATGCAGCGGGTATCGACAACTTTCAGGTCGAAGCTATATTCCGCCATGCTGGTAACCAGCGCTGAAGATCCGATAGAATAAACAAATGTTCCGCAGGCACCTTCGCTACAGTTTTCCGATTGGCCGGAAAGCTCGTAAGGCGACCAGGTCATGGTTTTCACCATGCGGAAACCTGTAAATGTGTACCATATCGAGAAGTGCGGCATTTCAAAGGTTGCCATTGTGCGATCTGCATTCAGCACTCCTTCTATGATTTCCCACTCTTGTGTGTCTTCGTTGAAACTGCCAAGTAGCATTGGGCTGTCGCCGTTGCGCACAGCAGCTATGGTGACGGGCACCTGAAGTGTAGCTTTGGCATTTTCGGGGAAAGTAAGATCGGGCGAGAAGCTGAAACCCGACTGGATTGCGCGTTCGCCTTTAACCTCAAAGTCGCCAAATTTAGACGGACTTGGGATGTAGGTAACGGTAACATCAACAGGTTGACCAACCGCTCCTTCGGGGAAAGTGAGAATGGGTGCTTGCTCAAAGTCGCTTTCGATGGCCATGCTGGCACCGGAACTGTTTACCGTAGCGCTGTTTCCTATCTTACTCAGATAAAAACGCTCTTTAGTAACTGCAATCACTCCTTCAGGAGTTTTTTCTATTTCAACCATCGAGCTCCGTGAGAGATAACCCGTTTTGGTAGCTGAAATGATATAGGTGCCCACCTGTTTCCCTTCCAGGGTGAGGCCACCTGACCCACGCTGGTATTCGCTAAGGACACCGTCGGGCGTTATTACAGTGATGGTATAGTCAGAAAGTGCGTTGCCCTGATTACCATCAAAAACAGTTAATTTAAGTTCGTTGAGCGTTTCCGGATTGGGTTCTGGCCAATCGGATGTCCCCACTTTTTTGCATTGCGTGAAGCTGAAAATCAGCACGCCGGCGATGAGGAGAAGGCCGAAATAAGACTTGTAAAATTTGGTTTTCATGTTTACTCCTTTTTTATGATAGATAATTTTTTTCCAAAAATAGAAAAACTATTTATTCAACTGCGATTTTAATTCAATAATTAACCTTTTTTTAATAAAATCAGGATTGTAATTCAACAGCATGTCTGTTAAATTATAGCCTGTATTGTATGTTACCCCATTTTGCGGAAAGCCCTTGGCGCGGTATTCCCAGCCGAAACTACTTGCTGGACGGACACGGAAAAATTTGATTTTTGTGTACTTGCGGGGAGGCAGCGGAACAACAAACCGAAAACCTCCGTCGAAATCATCTTTTGTGGCCAAAGCCATAAAACCAATCTGAACCTCTCCAAATTGCCGCATCAGTTCAAAACGAACTGCCGGAATATTAAACAAGAAATTCCCCACCTGCATTCGTGCTACCAGATCGTATGGGTTGTAGCGGTATTCGGCCGTAAAAAGTGCCGTGAGATAAGGCTGCTTGTCGTAAAATTCCGTTTCGATGCCAGTGAATGAGTAGTAACGCGTATAGCCGATACTTGCTCCCAAACCTACCCGGCCTTCCGCCAGCAGTTTCTTCAGTTCGATATTGCCACCTGCCCTGTTTTTATTGAAGGTTCCAGCGGTAATGTTGATGTAAAAATTGTCTGCCAGGCTTGCAAATTGATTCAGTGTGATGTTGCCCGGGCGTATTGTTTCACGCTCGCTGACAAAGAAAAAATCATTTTGAACCGGAATTATCAACTGTGCTTTAAATGTAAGTCCTTTTGCCAGCGTGGAGTTAAGCTCCGGGATGATGTTGATATTGGATTCGACCGGATTGCTAAAATTGCCAAATTTAGCATTCCAAGTCAGCAGTATCGGCAGGTCAACTTTATAAAGAGAACTGTTTACCACCGGAGCTTTGTGCGGTAACTGCGGAACATCCAGCGAAACAAACATAAGCTGCGTCATTGACGAATCGGTGACCACGCCTTTTGCATAATTTTCTAAAACATCCATCGGCATTACCACCTGCACCATCGCTACCTTATCCTGAAGCAATACAAGCTGAAGTTTTGAAGCTGCAGCATCAGTAACTTTACTCTGAATGATAATGGCAGCCTCAGCTAACCCTCGCGGATCGAAGCGATAGCGCCGGTTTTCGAGGAAAACTGTAAGCGTATCTGGCTTGGTTTCGATAAAAATATTTTCGAAACCGGCTGACTTCAAGCTGTTGGTCAAAGATTGTTGTGCTGACTCAGTTTGAGAAAATGCAACTACAGGACTTGCGAAAATGAGATAAACAACATGACAAAGAACGATGAAAAAAGAGACGTGGATTCTGTTTACCAATGCGTTAAGATGTTTCAAATGATGAATCCAGTACACTTCCTTACAAAAAACTAATCTGCAAACATACGTTAAAAACAAATAGTTATCAAATAAGGGTATTTTTTTTCGGTTAAAAAAGTTTAATAATTCTGATTTACTATACATTTGCCCTACATGCTTGCTAATCTGCAAAAATACATTTTTGATAATCAGTTGCTAGTTGCCGGACAAAAAATCCTGCTCACGGTAAGTGGCGGCATCGATTCGATGGTGATGGCGCACCTGCTCCTGCAGCTCCCGGTGTCAGTGGCTGTGGTGCATTGCAACTTTGGCTTGCGTGGCACCGAGAGCGATGCAGACGAGGATTTTGTACGTGATTTTGCTCAGCAAAGAAAACTGCCTTTGTTTGTGAAGCGCTTTGGTACCGCCGGTTACGCCACCGAAAATAATCTCTCCATACAATTAGCTGCCCGCGACCTTCGCTATGCCTGGTTTGAGGAGCTTTTAGCTAAAGAAGCTTTTGATTCCTATGCTACCGCCCATAATTTTGACGATCAGGTAGAAACATTTTTTATCAACCTGTTGCGCGGCACCGGAATCGCTGGGCTCCAAGGTATCAAATCCCGCAATGGTAACTGTATCCGGCCACTCCTTTTTGCCACAAGAGTCGAAATCGTGAATTATGCCAGGCAAAACAATATTGCTTATCGCGAAGATAGCTCTAACCAAAAGGATGACTATTTACGCAACCGGTTGCGGCATCGTGTGTTACCAGCTTTAGGGGAATCTTCTGAAAGGTTTGAAAGTGGCTTTAAATCTACTTTTGAAATTCTAAAACAAACTCACAATTTTATTGAGGACGAAATTTATCGTCGTCGTCAATTAATGATGCATTCTGATGGCGATTACACACTGATCCGACTCAGCCATCTCCGGCAGGAAGCACATCAGCATTTTGTACTTTTTGAATTGCTCAAACCTTTTGGCTTCAATCCGTCCGACGTCAGCGACATCATCAAAAATATTGATTCTACACCAGACAAACTTTTCTTATCAGCCAGCCACCGGCTTACCATCGATCGCGAAAATTTGGTACTGATGCCACTGGAAAAAGAGAATAGAGCCTTTGATATTTATAAAATAAATGAAGACGATGGCCGAATGAGTCATCCGCTGCAGCTCCGTTTTTCGGTGATTGAAATTAAGGAATTGGAGTTGAAAAGATCGCCGGATATTGCTCAGCTTGATTGGGATAAGCTTAGGTTTCCGCTTACTTTGCGCAAATGGAAGCAGGGCGACTATTTTTATCCATTGGGTATGCGTGGGCGCAAAAGGCTCTCTGATTTTATCACCGATCAGAAAATGCCAGCGATTGAAAAACAAAATCTATGGCTGATCCTTTCCGGAAACGACATCGTTTGGGTTGCCGGCCACCGCATTGACGAACGTTACAAGATAAGCAGTTCTACTAAAATGGTGTTTGTTGTTGCGCTACAAAAAGAACAGCATTAGTTTGCAAAGCAACGCATTACAAGTATTTTCAAAGAATTTATTTGAAATTAAATCATAAAACGCTTCGTTTACAATTTTTAACCCTAACAGAAAAGTTGACATACGATTTCCAACCTTATCACCTTACTCTATTTAAGCATAAAGCAATTAGGTTATTTTTGCCATCTTTTAATGAAAACTCAAAGGAACTCTAAATCAGCAACCGATGAATTACTGTAGAAGAAACAAATCATTTTTCAAATCCACTCTCTTTTTATTCATTGCTCTTGGGCTTTCTGCTCTGGCGTCGGCTCAGATTCTCGAGCCGGTAAAGTGGAGTTACCGAAGCGTTGATCTCGGAAGCAACCAATATGAACTCGTTTTTACGACCACCATCGATAGCACGTGGCATTTGTATTCGCAAAATGTTCCCGACGGCGGACCTGTGCCCACTTCGATTTATTTTGATAATTTGAACGGGTTTTCCTTTGTCGATCCTGCTACTTCCGTAGAAGAAGTGGAAGGTTTTGAGCCTGGCACTACGATGCATCGCGTCGTTTTTGATGAGCCGCAGCCGATAGAGGAGTTCGATCCCAACTTTGATATGGTGGTAAAATATTTTGCTAATCAGGCGGTATTCAGCAAAAAAATTATGCTCAACAGCGACGCTCCCCTCACCATCACCGGCTCATACGAGTTTATGTGTTGCGACGACAGCAAATGCCTGCCTCCCGCTGATTCTCCTTTTAGCTTCGCCTTCAACGGTGGTGCTTCGTCTTCCCAGGTTGGTGATGAGCCGGTCGAGCAAATGGAAGAAGGTAACATGATTGTGACCGGGCAAATTAAAGATAACAGCAGCTTGTGGTTGCTTTTTATCTTTTCAATTCTCGCTGGTTTTATTGCCATCCTTACCCCATGCGTTTTCCCGATGATCCCCATGACGGTGACGTTTTTCATGCACAATTCCGAGAACAAAGTAAAAGCGCGTTTTCAGGCGCTAGCCTATGGATTCTCAATCATATTTATTTACACCGTGCTGGGCACTTTGGTAGCGTTGACTTTGGGTGCTAACTTTGCCAACTGGCTCAGCACCCATTGGATTCCCAACGTGCTGTTCTTTTTGATCTTCGTGTTTTTTGCTGCTTCATTTTTGGGCATGTTTGAGATAACTCTGCCAAGCTGGATGATAAACAAAACCGACAGCAAAGCTGACAGAGGTGGTTTTAGCGGTTCGTTCTTTATGGCCTTTACACTTGTCCTGGTTTCGTTTTCGTGTACCGGCCCTATCGTTGGTGCCATCCTGGTGAAGTCGGCCGGCGGCGCGGTACTCGAGCCAATTGTGGGTATGTTTGGCTTCTCGCTTGCCTTTGCGTTGCCGTTTACATTGTTTGCCTTTTTCCCATCGTGGCTGGCTAACCTGCCCAAGTCGGGCGGCTGGCTCAATAGCGTAAAGGTGGTTTTGGGATTTTTGGAACTGGCGTTGGGTTTAAAATTCCTTAGCATTGCCGACCAAACCTATCATTGGGGCATCCTCGATCGCGAAGTTTACCTGGCTTTTTGGATCGTCATCTTTGCGCTGATGGGATTTTATTTGCTTGGCAAGATCAAATTTGCCCACGACAGCGACGTGCATTATATCAGTGTTCCGCGCCTGATGCTCTCCATCATCGTATTTACTTTTGTGCTTTACATGGTTCCCGGTATGTTCGGCGCTCCGCTGAAAGCCCTGTCGGGATACATGCCACCGCAGCAAACCCACGACTTCGACATCAACAGCATTGTGCGTGAAAATCTAAAAATTGCTTCTTTCGGTAATAACGGCAACAAAGCTACCTCCGCCGCCGAAATCTGCGAACCACCCAAATACGGCGAATTTTTGCATCTTCCTCACGGCCTCGATGGCTACTTCGATTATGATCAGGCGCTGGCTTGCGCCAAAGCAGTAAACAAACCGTTGTTTATCGACTTTACCGGCCACGGTTGTGTCAACTGCCGCGAGATGGAGGCCAACGTGTGGTCCGATCCCAAGGTGCTGCAACTGCTGCGCGACGAATTTGTGATTGCTGCTTTGTATGTGGATGACAAAACCCGCATCCCGGAGGAAGATTGGGTGACTTCATCGCATGATGGCCAGGTGAAAAAAACTGTAGGGAAAAAGTATGCCGACTTCCAGATCAGCCGCTTCAACGTGAATGCACAGCCCTATTACGTGCTATTCGATACCGATGGCGAACTGCTGGTAAATCCCCGCGCCTACGATCTGGATGTAGATAAGTTTGTGGCTTTCCTAAAGCGTGGCATCGCCGAGTTTAAAGCCCGCAATGCAAAGCCCGCCGCCTTCAATCCTGCGGCTTTGTAAGTAAGAATTACTGTCTTTTAAAGAATAATTTCAATACGTTCTGTGATCAGTCGGATGTATTTATCCTTCAAATCCTGACTCAGAAAGCTTATTTTAATTCTGGCAATCCAGGCTTGTTGCGACTTTATCATTTTATTAAAGATATTGATCTGCTGTTTTTCATCAAGCCTTAGTGTATTAAATGCTGTAATAAAATCTGTTTTCTTAATCTTCCTTTTTTTAGCATTTAATGTCAAAGCCAATTCCTCTTTATCAGCCGGGTTTACTAAGGTCGTAGCTACTAAATCGTATGCTGGCGAAAACGTCATTCCGATACCAGGCTGTTTAATCAATGAAAAGTTTTTCAGATGCATATCGGTGTTTCCTGTTATCCAACAAAAAAGCACCAGTTCGAAAAAATTCACCACATCAAGGCCTGGATTTGTAGCGTATTTTTGAATGGTTTTTGCGACTTGTTCGTAACTTCCGAGATATTTATTCTCGGTTAGCCGCTCCGTTAATTGGCACATATCTTCCATCGCCAGTTTTTTGCCTTTAACTCTATCGATTCGTTTGGTGATATAGGCCAGGCTGCCTGACTGCATTCTAATTAAACTATGTGGGACTACTTTTATTTTTGCAATTTCAGCCAAGTGCATCGTTAAATCTTCAACTTCCGGCAATTGCTGATAGTTTTGAGTTGGAGGTTTTAAAATGTAATTACCCCATAAACCCACGATTGTAAATCTTTTGGTAAGTCCATCCTTTTCATCGGACGTAATGTGAAGTGATAATTTGGGTTGAACGCCGGGTATGGTTATCTGGCTTTTTATTACTTCAGTAGCTAAAAGTTCGAGTTGATTTTCGCCATAAGGAAATAACGGGGGTTGCGTTTGCCCGAAAATCTTTTTACTGCAGAGGGCATGAAAATCTTGCTCATCAGATTGAAGCGGTTGGTAACAATATAAACATCTTGCTGTCATCTTTAATCTTCCTTTACGGGATGAACACTTACTGCACCAATACAATCCTTGCAACAAGCGAGCAACAAACCCATTCGATCGCGTGGATTTAGTTTCCAGTTTTTTTCGGCAATATCCAGTAACCAGCCTTCTGGAATTAATCCGTCGAAAAAGGGAAACATAACCTGTGAAGTAAATGGAGCTGCCTGAAGTGGCATCGTGAGGCTAATTGGTTCCGGAAATTCAGCCTGAAGATACTCTTGATCATAAACAAAATGGTATCCATTTTCATCCTGGGTGAGCCACCCCGCAATGACCTCTTCAATTTTAATTTCTGCCTTTCTCATGATATTTAGGATTCAGCATTTAAGGTTTTTTCAACAGGCCCTGCTTCATATCCAAATAATTGGAGTACCTGATTAACCTTATCTAATCGTAAGGTTTCTTTGCCTTGTTCTAATTCCCTAAGAAAACGTAACCCAACGCCAGCTTTTTCTGCCAACTCAGGTTGTGTAAGCTTTACAGCTTTTCTTCTTTCTTTCACAAAGTTGCTTAATTTCATTTTCTATACCTTTTCGGTGGTAAAAATACTATT
>CAZTCX010000039.1:22392-27490 GCA_964612515.1 uncultured Lentimicrobiaceae bacterium
AAATTATACCTTTTGGGGTATGATTACTTGAAAAAGGCACGGATTATACCTCACCGGGTACAAACTAAGATACGGTAATATCGGCTTTTTTTACTCTGCCAGACTTTGGGTCAACAGGTAAGTGATGCTAAAGAGCTTAGGAAACAAGCATGGGAAAGAATGTCGAAATGATAAGTAATTGCTCTTTTTAAGAGAGTTCTTTCTTACCATAAAAAAACAAGCCCGCCATTGATTAGGCGGGCTTGTTGTATTTTAATATTTAATAAAAAAACCTATTCCTGATTACCCTTTTCGCGCAATAATCTGGTTGCGTCGGTCGAGCAATGCGTCAACCTGCGCTTCGGTAAGTCCTGGTGATTTCAACTGTTTGTCGATGGTAGCAATCTCCTCAGTGAAATCACTTCCCGTTGCTTTCGGTGGTACTGTTGAAACTGCTGGAGGAGTGACGATAGTTTGTGAGGTAGGCGTTTCGTTGGCTTCTTCGTCCAGATAAAACTCGTCACCCAGCTCATTTTTAATTTGTTCGATAAATTGGTGGAGCATCTGCTGAAAAGGAGCGCCCATCTGCGCAAGCATATCCTGTGGTATCTGGTTGCGCACCATCTCGTAGTTGCTGATGATGAAGTCGAGATTTTGTGTAAAGGCAGGTCCAAGATGCGAAAAATGATCCTCCTGCGATTTGTTTTTCATCCGCTTAAAGATGCGGATTAGTTGGTCGAGGTCTCTTTTAAAGTCGTTGTTTTCCATGATGTTTCTGCTTAATACGGCAATAATTGTGTTTTCATGTTGCAAATAAACTTGAAAAATAACGGGCAAAGCAGCATAAAATTACCCATGCATAATTACAGGCTCATACAAAATGCAAGAGGTCGCACCAGCATGATGCGACCCCCCAGAATTCAAAATCTCAAAAAACAAATAACTTTCAAATTCTAAATCTCAAAATAAATCAAATTGCAGTGGGTGTTTGAAATTTGCTCTTTGTGATTTATTTGGAACTTGCAATTTGTGATTTGGAACTTGTAGCCTATTTCTCTTCCATCATTTCGGTAAAATATTTATAAAAATAAGGAATGGTTTCGATGCCTTTGTAGAAATTGAAGAGCGGAAAGTTTTCGTTGGGCGAATGGATGGCGTCGGATTCCAGCCCAAAACCCATCAGAATGGATTTGATACCCAAAATCTTCTCGAAAGCAGAGATGATGGGGATACTTCCGCCGCTTCGCACGGGCACCGGACGTTTGCCGAAAGTTGCAGTGTAGGCTTTGTCAGCAGCCTGATAGGCAATCATATCTGTGGGCGAAACATAAGCGTAGCCGCCGTGCAGCTCTTCTACCTCCACACGCACGCTCTTGGGGGCGATTGCTTTGAAATGTTTATCAAAAAGCTGAGCGATCTTGTGATGGTCCTGATCTGGCACCAGTCGCATCGAAATCTTTGCATGAGCTGTCGAAGGAGTCACTGTTTTAGCGCCTTCGCCGGTGTAGCCACCCCAGATCCCGTTTACGTCGAGCGATGGACGGATGCCGGTTCGTTCGTTGGTGGAGTAGCCTTTTTCGCCGTGGACGTCGCGGATGTCGATAGCTTTTTTATACTCTTCCAAATCAAACGGCGCTTTGGCCATCATGTCGCGCTCTTTTTGCGGCACCTCCAGCACGTCGTCGTAAAAGCCGGGGATGGTGATGTGGTTGTTTTCGTCGGTGAGCGAAGCAATCATCTGCGCAAGGATGTTGATGGGATTAGCCACTGCGCCGCCAAAAAGGCCAGAGTGCAGGTCGCGGTTGGGGCCGGTCACTTTCACCTCCATGTAAGCCAGTCCGCGCAGCCCGGTGGTGATAGAAGGAATGTCGGGGGCTATCATGCCGGTGTCGGAAACCAGGATGATGTCGGCTTTGAGCATCTCTTTGTGCTTTTCGCAGAATTCGCTCAGGCTGGGCGAACCAATCTCTTCTTCACCTTCAATCATAAACTTTACGTTGCAGGGCAGTGTGTTGGTTTTCACCATCAGCTCAAAAGCTTTGGCGTGCATAAACGACTGACCCTTGTCATCGTCGGCGCCGCGTGCCCATATCTTGCCATCTTTAACCACCGGCTCAAAAGGTTTGGTTTTCCATAGCTCCAGCGGATCCACCGGCATCACATCGTAATGCGCATAGACCAGCACAGTGGGTTTGGACGGATCGATCATTTTTTCACCATAGACCACCGGATTGCCAGCCGAAGGCATCACTTCAGCCTTGTCAGCACCAGCCGAGAGCAGTATCTTTTTCCAGGCTTCTGCTGCCCGTTTCATGTCGTCCTTGTGCTCTGCAAGTGAGCTTACAGAAGGAATGCGGATGAGTTCGAAAAGTTCTTCAAGAAAACGGTCTTTGTTTTCGTCGATGTAAGTTTTGATATGTTCCATTACAATTTGAAATATTTGTTAGTATTTGATGATATTCCGGTCCGGGCAGCCCACCTCGTTTTTACTACTTTTGGCGGCTGTAAATTAAGAAAATGTAAAAATATAAAATCTGACGGACTTATGACCAAAATAAGAGTAGCCATCAATGGGTTTGGAAGGATCGGACGCATCTTTTGCCGGCAAATGCGACTGCACGAAAACCTGGAACTGGTGGCCATCAACGACCTCACCGATACGCACACACTCTGTCATTTGCTAAAATACGACTCTTCGCACGGACATTTTCCGGCTCCGGTAACCTGTACCGAAAATGAGTTGATTATCGATGGAAAAAAAGTAGTCGTCCTTTCGCAGGAAAATCCAGACTTATTGCCGTGGGGCGAAATGAACATCGATGTGGTGGTGGAATCTACCGGACGTTTTACGGCACGATCCGACGCTGAACGCCACCTGAAAGCAGGTGCCCGTAAAGTGGTGATTTCTGCTCCGGCACTAGGCGACGGCGACAGCATCCAATACATTGTTTTGGGTGTTAATGATCATCTGATCAACCGCAACGACCGCATCATCAGCAACGCCTCCTGCACTACCAACAACGTGGCGCCACTCATCATGATCCTCGACGAGCTGTGGGGTGTCGAAAAAGGTTTTATTACCACAGTGCATTCCTACACCAAAGACCAGCACCTGCTCGATGCGCCGCACAAAGACTTGCGGCGTGGCCGGGCCGCAGCCTACTCCATCGTACCCACCACAACAGGCGCCGCAAAAGCTGCTACGCGCATTTTCCCGCATCTTACCGGTAACCTGGGAGGCGCCGGCATCCGCGTACCCGTACCCAACGGATCACTCACCGACCTCACCTGCAACCTGCGCAAACCGGCCAGCATCCAGGGTATCAACAAAGCTTTCGAAGAAGCTGCCAACGGTCGTCTCAAAGGAATCCTCGAATACACCACCGACCCAATCGTAAGTATCGACATCGTCGGCAACACCCACTCGGCCATCTTCGACGCTGGACTTACAGCCGTACTCGGCGAAAACGACAAACTCATAAAAGTGGTGGCCTGGTACGACAACGAAATGGGATACGCCACACGCCTCACGGAGCTGATAGAGAAGTTTGTGTGAGAGGAAAAGGGGAATATTGTTCACGTTGTGACCAATCAGCTAAATGCTAATTTTGAAAACTGATTGACAAAAGTTAAAAAATGAAATATTCGGACCCGTTTATCCTGCAGCCAAAGTTAACCGATGAGTAAACAACCATTAAATATCAACACTATTCAAAATCGAATTTTTACCATTCGGGATGTTCAGGTGATGATTGATGAAGATCTGGCCGAAATTTATCACGTTCAGACAAAGGTCTTCAACCAGGCTGTTAAAAGGAATAGCGATAGGTTCCCGAAGGATTTCAGGTTTCAGCTTAACGAAAATGAGTGGTTTAACTTGAGGTCACAAATTGTGACCTCAACTGAGACGAATTCTTTAAGGTCACAAATTGTGACCATAGAGAGCCAGCGTGGAAAGCACAAAAAATACCTACCTTATGCCTTTACTGAACAAGGCGTGGCCATGCTTTCGGCAGTGCTTCGAAGCGATACAGCAGTGAAAGTTAGCATTCAAATTATGAAGGCTTTTGTTGAAATGAAAAAGTTCATGGCCACAAATGCCATCCTATTTAAACGGATCGAAAAAGTGGAATTGAAGCAAAATGAAACCGATCAAAAAGTTCTTCAATTATTTGACGCCATTCAGGAAAAAGGTCTAAAGCCAAAACAGGGAGTGTTTTTTGAAGGTCAAATTTTCGATGCTTATTCCTTTGTTGCTGATTTGATAAGATCTGCCGAAAAGTCGATCCTGCTTATTGATAACTATATCGACGACACAGTGCTGACGATTTTTACCAAGCGCAAGCCGGAGGTTAAGTTTACTATTTTCACTAAACAAATAACTAAACAGTTGGCTCTGGACTTGAAAAAACACAACGAACAGTATTCACCCATTCAAATTAATGAGTTTGTAAACGCCCACGATCGCTTTTTGATTATTGATGAAACTATTGTTTACCATTTTGGTGCAAGTTTGAAAGATTTGGGTAAAAAGTGGTTTGCTTTTTCTAAATTTGAAAAAGAAGCTTTGCTAATTTTGAATAAATTAAGATGATGAACCAGGGTAAAAAATTACCTTCTTTTGTTTGACTGGCTTTCGGAAATGAATCTTAAACAATTGATAATTAACGGGTTTTTGTTTGACTGGTTTTTGGGAAAAATATTTACACAATCATAGTGAAAATAGTCGACATCCTGAGAATCGACACTACCAAAATTATTGAGAAAAATTTGATAGATTATTTTTTATCGAAATGTTGCAGCTTAAACTGCTCTCCGTCAAACACACCGTAAGAGTATCGATTTATCCAATCTCCCAGGTGGATGTAAAAATGACCTGGCGAAAGCTCGTGGATTTGCTCCACATGCCAGTGGCCGAAGATGAAATAATCTATTGAAGGGTCGCCTTTTAGCACCTCGTTGCAATGTTGCGCCAGGCGCGACTGATGGATATTTTCGAGCAAGCGCTTTTCTTTTTCGACAGCTTCAGGTTTTTGATTGCCATAGCGGCTGCGTCCGCTCCAGAAAAGCCCCAGCTTTACGCCGACCTCTTCCAGAGTTCTATTTTGAAAGTAGTACA
>CAZTCX010000040.1:0-27471 GCA_964612515.1 uncultured Lentimicrobiaceae bacterium
GTGAAAATGATCCCCGGATATTTTCTGGTCGAAGGGCGTATTTCTTCAATATTCAGTTTCTCGATCATCTTCTTGCGGCTGGTTGTCTGCTTCGATTTTGAAGCATTGGCACTGAATCGGGCGATAAATTCGAGCAATTCTTTTTTGCGGTCTTCGGCTTTTTTATTCTGGTTTTGTTGCTGCCGGAGTGCAAGTTGGCTCGATTCGTACCAAAAAGTGTAATTGCCCGGAAACTGCTGAATACGATTAAAATCAATATCAACAATGTGCGTGCAGATCGAATCGAGGAAGTGCCTGTCGTGCGACACAACCAAAACCGTGTTGTCGAAGCCTGAAAGGTAACTTTCGAGCCAGTTTACCGTGTCGAGGTCGAGGTCGTTGGTAGGCTCGTCGAGCAAAAGATTGTCGGGCTTGCCAAACAGTGCCTGAGCCAGCAAAACCTTAACTTTTTCTTTGGCGCTCAACTCATTCATCAATTTGTAATGAAGTTCTTCCTTGATGCCAAGTCCGCTCAGCAAGCTGGCCGCATCACTCTCGGCACTCCAGCCGTCCATCTCGGCAAATTTCATTTCCAGTTCTGAAGCGCGATTGCCGTCACTTTCAGTAAAATCGGTTTTGGCGTAAATCGCATCTTTTTCATTCATAACTTCCCACAACTTCGCATGACCTGTCAGGACTGTGGAAAGAACCGTGAAATCGTTAAATTCGGAGTGATTCTGACGTAGCACTGACAAACGCTCGCCGGGGCCAAACATCACGGTTCCTTTGGTGTTTTCGATTTCGCCGTACAACATTTTGAGGAAGGTTGATTTGCCTGCGCCATTTGCTCCAATGATGCCGTAACAGTTGCCGGCAGTGAATTTCATATTTACGTCCTGGAACAAAATGCGTTTCCCGTATTGAATGCCCAGGTTTGAAACTGTAATCATTATAGTTTGTGTTTGTTATGCAAGATTTGGTCTTTTTTATGAAAAACGAAATTCTCTGGTTATAGAGAAAATCAGCTTCATGTGAAAGGACGTATTTAATTCATTTTCAAAATACTCAGAACCCTAAAAGAATTCGAAATGTAAATTTTGAGGCGGCAAAGGTAGGCTAATCTTTTTTTAAGACTTATCAAACCAATACCAATCAATTAGAAAAGATAATACATGTGGCAAACATCCACTGTTGTTAAAAAACAAAAGCGAATCTCCCGCAAAGGAAAGATTCGCTTTTTGTGTTTTTACTAACCGGGATTAATACCTGTCCTGATCGGGGCGGCGGCTGGTAAAACGAGGCTTTTGTGGTTTCTCTTCAGAGGCTTTCACCACCAATTTACGGCCTTCTACTTCAGCATCGTTAAGCTGACGGATGGCCTCATGGGCGTCGTCGTCATTTTTCATCTCAACAAAACCAAAACCCTTGGAACGACCGGTTGCTTTGTCGGTAATGATGCGGGCAGAAACAACCTCGCCATAGGTTTCAAAAAGTGCATGAAGGCTCTCTTCACGATACCTGAAATTCAGATTAGCAACAAAAATGTTCATAATAACTGTAATAAAATAAATAAAAAGTTGACAACACACAGAAGACGAAAGTGGTGGTTGAATCACAGGTGTTTGGCTACAACTATGCCCGAAACCAGCCTCGCATTTTTTTCTGCGGCAGCAAAATTAAATAAAAACATATTCGGTACTTAAAAACTTTTATCAAAACAGCTTTTCATCCGAAATCAACTGGCTTTTATCTTTAAATTAAATTTCACAGCTTTTTAATTGAAACTTACAAAAGTCCTCGATTCACTTTCAGATAAGCCATCATATTTATAATTTAGCAAGCAAAGTATTAAAACGAAGCGGGATTTATTTTTTCTTCCATTTCACCTCATAGAGGTCTTTGCGACGATCGTTGAGTGTGCGGACGGTTCCGTTGTGGTGCAGATCTTTGAGCAGATCCAGATCCACATCCACAATAAGTGTCATCTCGGTGTTGGGCGTGGCTTCGCTCTTGATGGCATTGGTGGGGAAGGCAAAATCAGAAGGTGTGAATACCGCCGACTGCGCATATTGGATGTCCATATTGTTGACGCGGGGCAGGTTTCCCACGCATCCGGCAATGGCCACGTAACATTCGTTTTCGACAGCGCGGGCCTGGGCGCAGCGACGCACGCGGCTGTAACCGTTTTGCATGTCGGTGAGAAAAGGGACAAAAAGCAACTGCATACCTTGCTCGGCATAGATGCGGATAAGTTCAGGAAACTCCACATCATAACAGATGGCAATGCCAATTCTCCCGCTATCGGTATCAAATACGGGCATATCATTGCCCCCCGACATGCCCCAGGCCTCGTTTTCGTTTGGCGTAATATGAACTTTTTTAAAAGATTCCCAGGAGCCATCGCGGCGGCAGAGATAGGAGATGTTGTAAAGCTTATCATCCTCCATCACAGGCATGCTTCCGGTGATGATATTAATATTATAGCTGATGGAAAAATCGACGAACTTCTGACGCAGTGGCTCGGTATAGCCGGCCAACTTACGAATGGCTTCGGCTTCGCCCAGATGGTTATAACCCGCCATGAGCGGTGCGTTGAAAAGCTCTGGAAACAGGATGAAGTCGGCATGATAGCCACTGACAGCATCTATAAAAAATTCGATTTGTTCGATCAGTTGGTCAATGTTGGCGAAATGGCGCATCTGCCACTGCACCAGCCCAAGGCGCACCACCGACTGTTGTTTGTTGATAAGGGTTTGCTTCTCCTGATAATAAATGTTGTTCCACTCGAGCAGCGTGGCATATTCCATCGATTGCTCATCGTCAGCCAGGTAATTTTTCAGGATTTTTTTGACGTGGAAGTTGTTGGAAAGCTGAAAAGTAAGTGCCGGATCGTAAATCTCCTTCTTGCTCACCTTGCTGATATACTGCCGCGGATTCATCTCATCGGCAAATTTGCTATAGTTGGGTATGCGTCCTCCAGCCATGATGGCGCGCAGATTTAGGTTTTCGCACAGCTCTTTGCGCACATCGTAAAGCCGGCGCCCCAGGCGCATGCCCCTATAATCGGGATGCACAAATAGCTCGATGCCATATAGCACGTCTCCATCCGGATTGTGTGTGGCAAAAGTATCGTTGGCTGTAATTTGGTGGTAGTTGTGGCTGTCGCCAAATTTGGAATAATCGATGATGATCGAAAGGGCAAGCGCTACCACTTTGTTGTTCACGGCAATGCAAAGTTGCCCTTCCGGGAAAAGGTCAAGCAGCCGCCGGATGTCGCGTCGTTCCCAATAATCTTCAGAGGAGCCGGAGTATGCCTCCACCATTGCCTGGCGCAAATCGTGGTAGTCTTCAAGTTTTAGGTGGCGGGCTTCAATAATCAGTTCTTTACTCAGCATGGGGTTTTTTTATCAAAATAAATCAATGAATGCAAAACAAACGTAGCCGCTCCCTTATTGTTCGGGTGTTAGAAAAGGTATCCCGACAATCTGACAAGGTAATAGCAGCGGTTTTTAGGATTTCAGCTCTTTTGCCAAATTTCCGGCTTCGATATAAATGCGTTTAATTTCGGGGTAGCGCTGGCGAATTTTGCCTTCAAGTCTTTGAATGGTCTCAGTGAGCTCGCTGCTGCTTAGCTTGTGCACAAACTGAACATCCAGCGCAAGTAAGACGTCTTCCGGCGCCATGTGCATGGTTAAGGGGCGACGCAGCATGTCCACATTTTTATCTTGATTTACGATTTTTACAATGTCATCGATAATGTAGGGCTGCATGCTTTCGCCTATTAGCAGATTACGACTTTCGATGGTGAGCAGCACCGCCACAAAAGCCAGCAACAAACCGATGAAGATGGAGGCCAAACCATCGGCAAGCGGGAAATTGTAATGACTGCCTACAAAAACACCTGCTGCTGCGATAATCAATCCGCCCAGGGCAGCACCATCTTCATAAATCACAACAAAATGACTTGGGTCTTTGCTCACGTGTAATCGTTTAAGGAAGCCACCTTTGATATGGCTATTTTTATTAAAACTACGAATAGCTATTAAAAACGAGATACCTTCGAAGAGGAATGCCCCGCCCAATACGGCATAGTTCCACACCAGATTGGTGATATGCTGGGGATGCTGTATGTGCTTGATGCCTTCATAAATAGACATGCCACCGCCCAGACCAAAAATGAGAATGGATACGATCAGCGACCAGAAATATATCTCTTTGCCATGCCCGAAAGGATGTGCATGGTCAGGTGGCTTTTGGCTGCGGCGCAGTCCCAACAGCAAAAGCAACTGATTGACCGAATCCACTGTGCTGTGGATACCTTCGGAAAGCATGGCCGAGCTGCCGGTAAAGCCAGCCACCACGAACTTCATGGCTGCAATGGCAATATTTGCTATAAGGGCACCATAAATCGAGATATTCTTGTGTGCCATTTTCTGCTATTTAATTATGAAAAATATTTCTGTATTCAAGTCAGCGCTTATCATTTCGGTCAGTTTCCACGGTAGGTGGAATAGTTATCATTTCCTACGCCTAAAAAATTGTTGACTCTTCCATTTTCATCGGTTATTTTTTCATCCACCAATGACCATTTGTCCATTTGCTGATTTAGCTTTTCGAGCTTTATAGTAACCTCGCTGGCGGGCAGCCCTGTGGATACGTCGAGAATATGACTCGACAACTGATAATTCTGCGCCTGCGCAAAAGTGATTGTAGCTGCCACAATAAAAGCAAGAGTCAGGATTAGGGATTTCATTTTTAGATTTTAATGTAAATAAATTAGGGACGAAAGAAATCTGGTTAGGATTCCAGGTGGGTTTTAACAGATTACGGAGCAATGTTGTTTTGGGCGTTTGCAGTATTTTTTTCGGGAATCGTTACTGCGGGTAGCAGAAGTACAACCTCTATTAATCTTCACACCGTTTTTTTTCAAATGTGTGCATTGCTGTTTGAATGAAAGATTGCAATAACCTGAATGGTGTAGTCATCAACTCGATAATAGATGACATAAGGGAATTTAATGATGACGAATTTTCTTAGCTTTTATGGATCTTTTGAAATCGAAAAAGGAGTGATTTTTTTTGTGAATTCTAATTTTTAATTAATGATTTGGAAGAATGTGGCAGCTATCTTAGGAACGTAGGACGATATTTGCATCAAGCAATATCATCGCCCATCACTTTCGTTGATGTTTTCGCGAAGCAATGCTTCATCCGGGATATTTGCACTGCTATTTATAGTTCCAAAGGAGGCCTTCATCCTTTCAATCCTTCTCAAACGCTCATCAGGTAGTTTGTGCTCGCCGGGCAAAGCAGAACTGCCTTTTCTTACATCAACTATTTCCACATAATCGAACTTCCGTATCCAAGCCAAAAAAGTGGCTATGTTCTTCTGGCCTTTTATATTAATTGTGAGTTCCATAATTTTAAATTTTTGGGTTTCAATCGGACAAAGTTAGTTAAAAGTCTTGTTTGCTTATTAAGAATCACCTCGACTAATTTTCTATTTTGTGAGAAGATTGTAAATGGTGAAGTTCCCGTTTTTATTTTTTTTAAAGTTTTATCAATTAATAATAAGAACCGGAACCTTTATCTTGTGCCGCACCGATTCCACTGTAGTGCCGAAGATGAGGTCTTTCATTCCTTTGTGGCCGTGAGCGCCCATCACAAGCAAGTCGATATTTTTTGCTGACACAATCCGGGCTATCTGAACCGGCGGGCTTCCAAACCCAATCTCTATTTTTGCGTCGTAGCCCATTTCGATGAGTTTATCCTGGTATAACTTTAGGCTTGCCTCATCCTGTTGCGTTTCATGGTCCTGTGTATTTATTCCTAAATAGCGGGCTGCGGCACTTTCGACGATGTGTATCAAAGTGTAGCTGGCCGATTTGCCACCTTGATTCAATGCACTTTGAATGATTTTTTGGTCGTTGTCCGAAAAATCGATGCTGATGCCGATGTGTGTGTAATTTTTCAAACTAAGGCTTTCCGAAAATACTTTGGCCACTCCATGAGGTAAACTAGTTCCGTTTTCTTTGGCTTTCGCCAGAAAAGGATGAATGAAAACATAAACCAAAAGCGCCAGGCTGGCCAAAGCCAGCGGGACAACGATCAGGTAAATCAATAATCCATTGTCGGCAGATTGTTTTATCCAGGTATCAATTTCATCAATCACCAGTTGGATGTTGAGATAGACAATGATGGCTGCACTCAGCCACGCAAGAACTTTCAGCCATGGCTTAATGGTAAACTCCTTCATCATCTTTTTGTCGGAGTTAAAATGGATCAGCGGGATGACAGCAAATCCCAACTGAAGGCTCAATACAACCTGACTTAGAACCAGCAACTGCCCAAGTGCTTCGTTCCCAAAATAAATGATGGTGAACAATGCTGGTATGATGGCCAACAGGCGCGTAATCAACCGCCGGAGCCACGGCTGGATGCGTATGTTGAGATGCCCTTCCATCACAATTTGTCCGGCCAGCGTGCCAGTGATGGTTGAGCTTTGTCCGGCTGCAATAAGCGCCACGGCAAAAAATGTGGGTGCTGCTTTGCCAAACAAATTTTCAAGCAGATCAGAAGCATCCTGAATTTCGGCAACATTAAAGAATCCACGCACATAAAAAGCGGCAGCAGCCAGAACCAATATGGCCGCATTGACAAAAAAAGCGAGGTTGAGTGCAATGGCTGTGTCGATGAAATTGAACTTGATGGCCGCCCGTAATCCTTTAAAGGTGCGATCAATTTTTCGGGTTTGTACCAACGAAGAATGCAGATACAGATTATGCGGCATTACGGTGGCACCAATGATGCCAATGGCAATATAAAGAGACTTTCCACTTAGCTCCGTGGGAACGAAACCTTTCATAACATCAGCATAAACGGGGCTAACGATCAGCATTTCGGCAACAAAAGAAATCCCGATAATCGATACCAGCGAAATGATAAAAAGTTCCATGGTACGCATTCCTTTTTTCATTAAAAAAAGTAGAAGAATGGTGTCCAGTGCCGTAATGCTTACGCCCCAGATGAGCGGGAGTCCAAAAAGCAGATTAAGGCCGATGGCCATACCTACAATTTCGGCGAGGTCGCAGGCGGCAATGGCTATTTCGGCCAAAATGTACAAAGGGATGTTGGCCCATTTGGGATATGCATATTTGGAGGCCTGCGCCAGGTCGAGCCCTCTTACGATGCCAAGCCTGGCACTCAGCGACTGCAGCAGCAGCGCCATGAGGTTAGACATGAGCAACACCCAGATCAGTTTATATCCAAATGCGGAGCCGCCGGCAATGTCGGTGGCCCAGTTGCCCGGATCCATGTAGCCCACACTCACCAAATAGGCCGGTCCCAAAAATGCCATGACTTTACGCCAGCCCTTTTTGTCGGTGCGCACCGTGGAATGTACTTCGCTTAAAGAATCTGAGTGCATGCGGGGTTTTAATTATGAGCTAAGTTGCGAGCAATTGATTTTTTTGTCAAATAAAAACGTAAGTCCACAAAAAAAGTTCGTAGAATATCACTGCACAGAAGAAATAAACTCTGTTTCACTCATTTTACAAGCATTCTGCTTTATCGAAAAATAGGGTGCCATTCTTTATCCTTCAAGCGTATTCATGTCTTCGGCCAGAATCTTTTGAATTAACATGCGCGCTTCTGTGTGGTGAACTGTGTGCTGAATTAAAAAAGCCACCTACAAAAATGATTGTAAGTGGCTGATATTTTGGTGACTCCGCAGGGATTCGAACCCCGAACCTCCTGATCCGTAGTCAGGTGCACTATCCAATTATGCTACGGAGCCAATATTTTGTGTTTTGTTGATAAGAACGATTCGTTTTGAAACGGCTGCAAAAATAATTTATTTTGGTCATTAAAAAAATTGCTTCCGAATTATTTTTCCAGTAAGCTTCTTTGTCCAACTTTATTTCACTGCACAACGCAGCAATCGTTGTTCACCAATGAAACCTTCGAGTGTATCGCCAATCTTCACGGAACCCACACCGGCAGGCGTTCCTGTATAAATCAGGTCGCCCATCTTGAGTGATACAAAACGGGAGATGTAGGAGATAATTCTGTCAAAACTGAAAATCATCAGCGCGCTATTCCCATCCTGAACCGTTTCGCCATTTAGCGTGAGGCGGAAGGGTATGTTGCTTAGATCATCAAAAGAATCTACGGGCAGGAAAGTTCCAATGGGCGCGGCGCCGTCGAAAGCCTTGGCAATTTCCCACGGTAGCCCTTTTTGTTTTTGTTGCTGCTGCAGGTCGCGGGCGGTAAAATCGATTCCGAAACCAATTTTATCATAATAGGTGTGGGCAAACTTCTCGGCGATGTGACGTCCGTTTTTACAAATTTTCAGCACCAGCTCACCTTCATAATGTAGATCGCTGGTAAAATCGGGATAGAAAAAAGGCCGGTTGCGGATGATCAATGCGGTGTCGGGTTTCATAAAAAACACCGGCTCCTGGGGCAGCGGGTTGTTGAGTTCGCGGGCATGCTCCACGTAGTTGCGGCCAATACAGATTATTTTCATAAATAATATAGTTGAAACAGGTAATTATGAATGTTTGTATGAATGGCAAAAGTAAACGATATTCGTTACTTAAGCACCTCTCTCACGTGAGTGAAATTAAATCAACTTCTTGAGCTGCATCATGTGTATGATGTCCGAAACGATTTGGTCGGTGCTTAGAAATTTTAGGTTGTAATGCACGTCGTAGCAGTAATTGCAGCCGGAATCTTTGGCGAAAGTTTCGAGCAGGCGCTGGCGGTTTTTATCCATCTCCTTTACTGTTCGGTGGGCTTCTTTGGGTAAGAGTTTGTGTTTTTCGGCGATGTGATCGACGCGCCACTGAAAAGGAGCAATCAGTCGTACATGTAGCGACTTTTCGATGTCGCGTGTAATCTGTGCACCGGCACGTCCGGTGATGATGGCATAGCCTTCGACCGCAAACGAACGGATTACTTTTTTCACGGTTTCTTTTATCTTCCAGTCGCTGTAATATTGCTTCTCGGTGAGCGACATCAGAAAATCATCGATGGTGGTGCGCGGCTCTTCAAAAACGTATTCAAGTTTCCTGGTATCGGTCTTCAGCTCTTGTGCTGAGGTTTCCAGGATCTCTTTGTTGATGATCTCCCAGTCGCGTTTCTGTCCGATAACACGATAATGGGTGTTGAGCTTTTCGGCAAGTTTTTTCGAGATAGTGCGCCCTTCGCAGCCAAATTCGCGCGAGATTGTTACCACCGGACCAGGAGCGGAATCCGAAAATTCCTCATGATGGTATTTATCTTTTAAATATTGTTCCAGGAAATTACTCATCAATAGCTGTTTTTTAAATGATGGTGGAAAAATACAACTATTTCGCGGAAGCGCTGAAAAATAAAGATAGATCACTACGCGGGCGACTTCTCATAGATCAACGTTAGTCCATTGCTGATTAGGTCGGCAAGTCCGGGTTTTTCTTGTTGCAAATCAAGCAAATAGTTATTAATTGCTTTGCGCAAATGATCTGATGCGTCGTCGGCTGCAATGAGCTCCAATATTTCGAGTGGCAACAGCCATTCGTTTTCGAAACCATCCTGTAAAGCTTGCCAGACGCCGGGTAGTGTGGCAGAGGGTTGCTTTTTGGCCCGCACATCGCGCACCACCTGATAGAGCGAATGTAATTGGCGGGCTTTTTCAGAATGTATGATTTTGTGCGTTTTTTCGACTGGCACAGGGAACTCCATCTGGTATGCTTCCGGGTCAGCAGCACCCGAAAAGACCGAAACAATTTTGCTGCCCACGGCCATATCATAAATTCCCCATAGCGGCTCAAAAAGCACCTGATCCTGGTAACGAACCGTACATTCTTCAAATGAAAAAATCAAATTTTTCCCCTCACGATGTGTGATGTGTCTGAGCTTTCCTTTTACGTCCACTCCCGAAGCAAAGCGAATATGGCACGCTGCTCCTTCGCGGATTCCAAGCGTTTCGAGTTGCGCGGTGTCGAGGTTTTCAGGAGGAATATTGCTATCAACAAAGTTACCGATTGGAGCACCAAAACCATCCTTATGATACGTTTTATCGTGTCCTTCCAATTGAGCGCCGGCATAGCAAAGCTGGGTAGGAGAGGAGGTTTGCAAATAAACCGCTTCCTGCTGGCTGGTTATGATTTTTGTAAAAACCCCCGAAACCTGAAGCCCTGAAGAATAAACGGCTGTGGCCAAATGTTCTGAATTGATGGCTTTCTGCAATCCAGCGGTGCCTCCTCGCCGCTGCGACATCGTGTCGGCGAATTCGTTGAGTACTGTGGTGAGATGTGTAAAGTCGGGTGTGACGAAAAGCTGCGGCTGCCGGGTGGTAATATCGAAATCTGTTTTTACCGCTTCTACGGTGTAAGGCAGCTTTTTGACGTCGGGGCGCAGGCAACTGAAGCTTTCGCCGATGGAAGATAGCAATCCGGCGCCATAAATTTTAGGATGATCCAAACCTCCTATTAGGCCATATTCCACCGTCCACCAGTGCAGATTGCGAATCAACGACATTTCGGAGGGAGCGCCCATATTGGCATTAATAATTTCAAGTTTTTTTTCTGCCTGTCGTATTTCACCGGCGCTGGAGTATGGATCGGCCTTTAGAATGGAAAGATGACGGATGGCTTCGTATTGCTTGTAGTCGTTGGCCGAAGAGATGGCTTTGGCGCCAATTTCTCCAAAGAAACGAAGGTATTCGGCGTAGTCAGCGTCGGCGATGATGGGAGCATGGCCTGCCGCTTCATGGATGATGTCGGGGGCGGGAGTATATTCTATCTGGTCGATGGGGCGGATGTCGGCGGCAATCACAAGCACATTGTAAGCCTGAAACTCCATAAATGCAGCCGGCGGAATAAAACCATCCACAGCCACCGCAGCCCAGCCAATCTCTTTCAGGATGCGGTTCATGCCGTACATGTGCGGTATCTCGTTGGTGCTAATGCCCGTTTTGCGCAAGCCTTCCAGATAGCTGCCATGCGCCATGTTGCCCAGATATTTCACATTTTGACGCATCACATAGCGCCACACAGCATGATCCTGAGGCGTATAATCGTTGTAGGGCTGATCGATGACCAGGTTCAGGAGATGACGGGGGAGCTTATCGAGTACATGATTCGTTTCCATAAAAACACAATTTATTTTGAATTAATCAAAATGGCAGATCGCCAAAATTAATGGTTTTGTTTTATTGCCATTTTGCACGCAGCTCATTTTTGTAATTATTAACGGGAAAAGAAGGTTGGCAAGGCAGGAAGCCGCAATATCCGGAATTTCTTTTCTCCAGCCCGAATATTTATGGTATGCCGTTTATTCGAGCTTTTTCTTATTACAGATTTTAAAGTTTATTTACTTTGGCCAACAAATAAAAGTTGTGAAACATGATCGCGAAGACTGAAATCATTGTACTGAAAAATTTGTTCTAAAAAGGAATTAAAGTCTTAATCGTATGAAAATAAACTTATTCGTCATTTTCCTTCTTGCAATTAATCTGTTGTCAACAGCTCAAAATCAGCAAACTGACAAGCTGGAAGATTATAGCATCCCTTTCATTACGCAAGCCAGGCTTGATTCATTAAAAAGCATATTCCTCAGCGAAGACTTGAAGTATCATTCGGGTGACGATCCGCTTTGGGCAAAAAAGGATTTTGATGATACCGATTGGACTGATTTATATGTTAATTTTCAAATCGCAGAGCTGGTCAAGACTGACTGGGAAGGAATTGGATGGTTCAGAAAGAAATTTAAAATTGACGCTTCTTTGCACAACCAGGCCATTGCTTTTACTATGATACAAAATGGGGCCTCAGAATTTTATTTAAACGGTAAACTCATTAAAAGTTTCGGAACAATCAAATCTGATTCAACAAAAGAAGAACTCTTCAATCCACAGGCTACGCCATTCATTGTTGTTCTCGATACAAGCGCCATACAGGTGGTTGCAATACGGCTTTCTAATCAAAATCTGCAAAAACTTGCAGTGCGCTACCCAATCATCGCGGAGAACGATATTTTTTCTTTTTGGGTTAAAGCACCTGAATACTCAATCGAATCGAAGGTTAGCAGCGAACAGTATACTGCCGAATACATATTTATTTTGGCATTTTTTCTTGCTTTTACAATTTTACATTTGCTACTGTTTTTCTTTTACTCCAAAGGAAAAGAAAACCTCTATTTTGCTTTGTTTACCGGTTCGGTGGCTTTTTTAGAAGTTGCAAACATTTTATTTTATACTTCTCATTCGGGTTCAGAGGGTGTTATGCTAATCATATCTTTAGGAACCTTGTTTGGCACATTGGCAATGTTGGGTTACGTCTTTTTTTTATACGCCATTTTTTATGAAAAAATGCCCCGTCAGTTTTGGCTTTTGGTAGGATTAGGAGTGTTGATCGGTGTATTTTTTATGTCCCCCTTTGCTTCGAGGAAGTTTTTCTATTATGTGTTATTTCCTTTTGTTTTGTTGCTTACCGTTGAGGGGCTTAGGGTTATCATTCTAGCGATTAGGAGGAAGAAAAGGAATTCGCTTATCATCGGTATTGGTGTAATCCTCTTTTTCTGTTCTATTATGATTATTCCGCTTAATTCTATGATCCCAGATTTAATACCAAATCTAATGGTATCGAGGATAATAGGTTTTATTGGTTTTATTAGCTTACCGTTTACAATGTCAATTTATCTGGCCCGGGAAAGTGCAAAAACAAAAGCCGACCTCGAAAACCAAGTGGTGCAAGTGCAGGAGCTTTCAGAAAAAGCACTCGAACAGGAAAAAAGAGAAGCCGAGCTAAGAATAGAAAATGCAAAGAAAGAGTTGGAATTACAAAAGGCAGCCGAACTGAAGTCTGCTTACGAAAACTTAGAAGCAGCCCACCAGAAGCTGAAGTCCACCCAGGTCCAACTCATCCAGGCGGAGAAAATGGCCAGCCTTGGTGAACTCACCGCAGGAATAGCCCACGAAATTCAAAACCCGCTCAATTTCGTCAACAATTTTGCGGAAGTAAACAAGGAATTGATTGCTGAGCTGAAAGAAGAAATCGAGAAAGGCAATCTGGATGAGGCTTTTGAAATTGCCAACGATATTCAATCGAACGAAGAAAAGATTAACCACCATGGCAAACGTGCCGATTCAATTATAAAAGGAATGTTGCAACATTCAAGAACCAGCTCAGGACAAAAGGAACTCACCGACATCAATGCCCTGGCTGACGAATATTTGCGCCTGGCCTACCATGGTTTGCGGGCAAAAGACAAATCGTTCAATGCAAATTTCAAGCTGGAAGCAGCGGGAAATTTACCAAAAATAAATGTCATCCCGCAGGAAATAGGTCGCGTGCTCTTAAATTTGATCAACAATGCATTCTTCTCCGTTTCAGAAAAGGCAAAACAAAATATCGAAGGATACAAGCCCGAGGTTATCGTCAGGACAAATTATGCAAATGATAAAATAGAAATCCGTGTAATCGACAACGGAACAGGTATTCCTGAATCGGTGAAAGAGAAGATATTTCAGCCTTTTTTCACCACTAAACCGTCAGGACAAGGCACAGGGCTTGGATTGAGTATGAGTTACGATATTATTACAAAAGGACATGGCGGCGATTTGACGGTGGAAACTAACCTAAACGACGACTTGCCCACAGGAGAGGCTGCAACTACCTTTATTATTACATTGCCACTTACGCAATCGTAAATGACGCAACGGCGGGGGCTAACAATTGCAATGGGAATACGTTAGATAATTTCATTACCAAGCCCATTGACTTTATTAAATTAAAAGAAAAAATAAAAGACATACATTATGGCTAAAATATTGGTTGTTGACGATGAAGAGGATCTGGAAGTCTTGATTGAACAGAAGTTTCGAAAGAAAATCCGGGACAATTCCTACGTTTTTATTTTTGCCAAAAATGGCGTTCATGCACTCGAACAACTCAAGCTGCACGCTGATGTTGATATTGTTCTCAGTGATATCAATATGCCCGACATGGACGGTCTAACCCTGCTTTCAAAACTCAATGAAACACACACCATTCTGAAGTCTGTTATTGTTTCGGCTTACGGTGATATGGGTAATATCCGCACTGCCATGAATCGTGGGGCTTTCGATTTTGTGACCAAACCCATAAATTTTGAAGACCTTGAACTTACCATCGAAAAAACGTTGAAGTACGTCGAACAGGTCAAAAATACACTCAAATCCATCAAAGAAAACAACATCCTGAAAATGTATGTGGACGAAACGGTTCTCAATTTTATGGATACTCCAGAATTTGAAAAGTCCATCATGAAAAACGAAATGGTGGATGCAACTGTGGTATTCATTGATATTTGCGGTTTTACTGCCATCAGCGAAAACGAAAAGCCCGACGACGTGGTGAAGTTGCTCAACAGCTATTTTGATGTGATGGTGAAGGAAATCCTGAGCCAGGATGGGTTTGTGGATAAGTTCATAGGCGATGCGATCATGGCTGTTTTCCGTGGCGATTATCATTTGGATCGCGCAATAGATGCATGCCTTGCCGTGCGGTCTGAAATCGAAAACCTACCTGAGTTCGACGAACATGTTAAGTTCCGACCCAAAGTTTCCATCGGCATCAATAGCGGTGAAGTGGTTTCGGGTAGCATTGGTTCGCACAGCCTGAAGCGCCTTGACTACACTGTTATCGGCGATATAGTAAACACTGCGCAGCGGCTGCAATCTGCGGGGAAGCCCGGACAGATTATCATCAATGAAAAATCCTATCAAAAAGTAAAAGAGTCTTTTAAATGTGTGAAAGTGGGGGAGGTGAGTTTGAAGAACAAGGCGAATCCGGAAGTAATTTGGCAAGTGGTGGAGTGAGTTTTTAGTTCTTGTTGAAACTCCTTTTTAAACGGTAGGTCGGGGTTGATAAATGCTGAATGTTCCTTAGCAAAATGTTTAACACAAAATCACTTTGATTTTATGAATCCTTGCCGGAGGTACCCTATAAAATTCGTTGACTAAAAAGATCAGGATCTCTATGCGTGTGAATAACCGCAGCTACAAAGACCGTTCTTTCATGCTCATCAATTGAATAATAGACCGCGTATGGAAACCTTTTCATGAGCGACCTACGATAATGCAGAAAGATATCTTGATAAATGAGTGGATTTTGTCTTAATTGATTTAATACGTCCTCAAACTTTAACAATAAGTCACTACTAAGGCCAACTTGCTGCTCTTCGTACCAAGCTATAATGAGCTCAAGGTCTTCTTCGGCCTCGGGACGGACTATTATTTTATAGTGCATATTTTTCTGCAAGTCGCTTTTTCACTGTCTCCCAATCATCACCTGCATGCGGGTTTTCTTTGTATTTTTCGTAACGCAACATCAGGATTTTCTTATGATCTTCACTCAACATAGTGTCTTCGTTTTTGGAGGCATTGTGCTTTGTAATAAGATATTCCATGTAGTCGATGACCTGCAAATGAAGGTAGTCGGGTAATTCATGAAGCCGTTTTAAAACTAGTTTTTCTGTTGTCATAATACTAAGAAATTGAACTTAAAAAGATGTGTAAAGGTAAAGAACTCTCAAAAATAAAAGTTGCTATGTTTTATGCACTAACAGCAACGAAAGGTTTTAGTTCTCATTTCTTTCCTCCCGATCAGGCATTACAAATTGATCCACTTTTATTGTGTTCGATAGAAAATTAGCGAACCGTTTTTCTTGAGGCTCAATTTGCATAGTCTTTTTTTCTTGTTTTTAAAAAGCAGAAACTCATAAAAAGTCTCCAACTCCTTTCTGGCCTCCTGGCTTAACAAGTCGATGTTGATAAATGCTGAATGTTCCATAGTAAACTGTTTTGAACAAAAATAACCAATTTCAAAAAATGGCTGCATCAAGTAGCTAGAAAATTAAAACATCCAAACAGATTTTTTGTCGAAATTTGGCGCTTGATCAATTTAATAAAATCACCCGAACATGCCCGTTTACATGCTCACCGATGATTTGATTTTTCCACCGCCCGAGCTTGCGGAGAAAGACGGGCTGTTGGCCATCGGCGGCGATTTGAGCACTGATCGTCTTTTGCTCGCTTATTCCATGGGAATCTTTCCGTGGTTCGACGAGGAGTCGCCAGTTATGTGGTGGTCGTTGGATCCGCGTATGGTTTTGTTTCCCGATAAATTGAAAGTCTCCGCATCACTTCTGCAGACACTGCGGAGTGGACGTTTCAGAGTTACCTTTGATGAGGCTTTCGATCAGGTGATTCGTGCCTGTGCAGAAATAGATCGCCATGATCAGGACGGAACCTGGATTGGCGATGAGATGATGAAAGCATATCAGGCGCTGCATCGAGCCGGTTATGCACATTCTGTTGAAATTTGGAGAGAAAATCACTTGGTGGGTGGACTTTACGGTGTATCTTTGGGCCGGATTTTTTGTGGCGAATCGATGTTTTTTCGCGAAAGCAATGCCTCCAAAGTTGCTTTGTGGTATCTCGTCGAACGCCTCAGGGGATGGGGATTTCAGCTCATTGATGCGCAGCAGGAGACAAAGCATCTGCGCAGCCTCGGAGCCGAAACGATCCCGCGTAAGGTTTTTTTGAAATACCTTCATCAGGCCTTGCAGCATGAAACGATCCGCGGAAGTTGGTCATTGAAAAATAGAGAGAACATTTTATAAAAATTAAAGATAAAAAGTACGATCCATGAATTACGAAATTACAGGTACACTAATAGAAAAGTACGATTCGGTGCAGGTGACCGACCGTTTTAAGAAAAGAGAGTTTGTAATCGAAAAACGCGAAACAGTTGGCGTTAACGAATTTATCGAAACCATCAAGTTTCAGCTTACGCAGGATAAATGCGATGCCATCGAAACCATTGCAATAGGACAGCCCATCAAGGTTGTCTTCAACATCCGCGGACGCAGATGGGAAAAAAACGGTCAGGTTTCCTATTTTAATAATCTGGAAGCCTGGCGTGTGGAACCGCTTCAAGCGGCCGCAGCACCCGCCAACATAGCGCCACCACCATCGATGGAAGAGATTCCACCGGAAGGACCAACCGATGATCTCCCATTCTAATAGCCTCCGTTTTATTTATCACAAAACTTTAAAAACTTGAAGCAACCCACGCGACCCAAGCCATCAGCGCCTGCGCGCAGGCAGTTGAAAAGAGCCCTTGTTTTTGGAGCTACCGGACTCACCGGGTATCAACTAACTGAGCAATTGCTCGCCAACAAAAATTATCGCGAAATAATTTGCGTCAATCGTCATCCGATGGGCATCAGCCATGAGCGGCTTACAGAGATCATCGACGATTATACCCATTTAGAAAATTTAAAAATACAAACACCGATCGACGACGTTTTTTGCTGCATTGGCACCACCATCAAAAAAGCCGGTTCGAAAGAAAGTTTTAAAAAGGTAGATCTGGAGTTGCCGGTGGCCATTGCAAAGCTTGCTGCCGACAGAAAAGCTGAGAAGCTTCTGGTGGTTTCTTCTATTGGCGCCAAAGCCGGTTCGGGCAACTTTTATCTACGTACTAAAGGCGAGATGGAGAAAGAGGTGCTCAAGATAGAAGGGCCGCTGAAAACGATCATTCGTCCGTCGATGCTGCTCGGCGAGCGCAACGAGAAACGCTCTGCCGAATCCTTCGGTCAGGTGTTGATGAAGCCTCTTAAATTGTTAATGATTGGCAAGTTGCGAAAATACAAACCGATCCCGGCTGCCGACGTAGCTTGTGCCATGATTGCTATTGCCAACAGCCAGCCAACGGCGCAGGTTATCTTCGAGTCGCACGACCTGCAGGAAATCGCCAATGGAGAGTAGTATCCCAACGGGATGTTTTTTGGAAAGCAATTTGGGCTTAGCAGTTATTTTGAATCCACCACTTGATGAAATGTAAAGACGCCCAATTTGGGCGTCTTTACGTGAAATCTTTATGTGAATTTATACGCTTTATTTCTTTATCACCTTTTGCACGAAAGTGCGATTTCCATCATCGAAAATGATAAAATAGAGTCCCGGCACTGCGGCCTCTCCGCTGCCGGTTGTTCCGTTCCATTGCAAACTGGAAGAAGTTTCTGACACAGTGATGTCGCCAAGATTGGCAATGCGGCGCCCGCCGGCAGTAGTCACGTACAGATTCCCATGAATGGGTTTTATGGATGATAATGTTATCGTTGTTGAAGTTGCAAACGGATTGGGAGAACATTGCATGCCAAAGGTTTTGGCTTGTGATTCCCTTGCGGGGATGGAAGTCCAGGAGTCGAGGCCACCCGAAAGACAAGTTACCAACCCTTCGCGACCACCAGCCACCATTTCCGGTGAGATATCGCCGGTGATGTCGGGAATCACAGCCAGTGCATCTACAGCCTGGTTGTAATTGATGCTCTTAATTTCTTCTCCGGTAATGCCATTAAGAAATACTACATAATTATTTTGAAAAATAGTTCCCACCACCACGTCGTTGATGGCGTCGCCGGTAATATCGCCGATGCGATCCACGCTATAACACTGGCCGGGTAGGGGAGCATACCAGATATTGGTGCCATCCAGCCCGCTCACGGCCACGCAACTGTTATTGCCCGATGAGAGTGTAAAGTCAGCAATGCCATCATCGTTTAGGTCATCGAGGAGGATCATGTGATGGATAATGGTGAAACCGCCCCCCAGGCTGCCACTGAAAAGTATTTCGCCATTGGTGGCGTCGTAAGCATTAAAGTCGCCGCTACCGAAGTTTCCGGCGACCACATCAGCAACATCGTCATCATTAATATCGTCGAGCTGAAGCAGTGCCCATACCGAGGTGCCGCTGGTATTTACGCTCCATATTTCGTAGCCATTGCTGCCGTTGATGCACACTACTTTACCCACTGTTTCGCTGGCATTGGATGCACCCGCCAGCGCGTCGGGAATGCCGTCGCCATTCACATCATCAATGGCGATGACTGAAAATCCGGGACCACCCAGGAAATAATTCCAAAGCATGTTGCCGTTTACGCCATCGAGCAAGAAAGCACGTACCGGACCGGTTCCGCTGCCGTCGTTGCCGGCACAGGCCAAAACATCGATGATGCCGTCGCCATTAAAATCGCGGCTTCCATCCACCTGATAAACCCAGCCACCGTCGCCCCAGTAGGTGGAGGTGGAAAATTTCCAAATCAGCTCACCCGTTTTGCCCGAGAGCATCGTCACGCTGCGGTCGCCACCAGTGGTGCCGATAACCACGTCCTGATAGCTATCGCCATCAACGTCAGCTACAGCCATCAATCCTTGTTTTCGGTAAACGTTGCCAGAATAAATATCATATTCCCAAAGCACATCGCCTGTAACATGCGCATTGCCATTAAAACCACGGATAAAATTGTCTTCGGAAGCTACAATTACGTCACTGATTCCATCGCCATTGAGGTCGGCTATCGGACAGATGGCTTTGGGGCTGTTGTCGTAAGACACATAGATGGTGTATTGCCACAACATATCCGCAAGGGGATAGGCCACCAGAAAACCAGTGCCTGAAACAGTAACCTGTACTGCGGGATTTTGAGGGTCGTTGCTTTCGATGGTAAAAATACCATTGTAGGTCTCTTTACCTGTTGGATGAAACCAGATTTCAAGCTCTGTGGCGCCGAGCGGAGCAATCATCAGCGGAAGCTGAAGCTGCGGGTCGGCAGTAAAATAGGAGCTGTTGCTGTTGAAAGAAGTGATAATGAGTGTTTCGTCACCATCGTTTTGTGCCGTTACGGTGCGTCGCGTCAGTGCACCTTTTCTCACCTGACCAAAATCAACATTGCTGGAAAGCATGTGGATGACAGGGCCGGAAAGCACGCCCTCGCCGGTTAAGCTGATGGGCACTTCAGGATTAACAGGATCAGTCGATTGTAGGATAATGCTAGTGTTCAATGTATAAACTTCTGTGGGTTTGAAAACTACTTCAAGCTCAAGGGTATTACCAGGCTCGATTTCCTGTGGGAACGTTTCCCAACAAAAAACCGGAACCGTATTTTGAATCACAATATCCTGAATGGTGAGTGCGGCCGTGCCGGTGTTGCCTACCGTGAGATTCCATACAGCAGAATCGCCAACTGCAACGGTTCCGAAATTAAATGTAGTTATGGGCACATCAATTTGTGGTGTGCCGGCGCCACCCAGGTCAACTTTGTAAAGTACGCTGGCGCTGCTTAGCTGGCCATCGACATACCACAAATAGCTGCCATCGAAAACCACGCCCGATGGTTTTATGTTTTCACACGGATGTTGCTCCAGAAGTGCTCCGGCACGGTCGGTTTTGTAAAGCATGTTAGCATTATAATCGGCAAACCATAGAAATTCGTCTTGAAGGCAAACGTCCCAAATCTGATTGGCCACCGGAGGAGCAAACTGACTGAGCACATTGCCTGCAGCATCCAGATGGTAGGTCATGCCTGGATCGGGATAATACGTACACGCCCACAAAGTGCCGTCATCATAAGCAACGCCTGACATGTAATGATCGGGGAGCGTAAGGCTGGAGATAACATTTCCTTCAAAATCAAGCTCCATGGCAATCGACGGATTGGAGCTTCCCGACGGCTGATGCCCCACCCACAAATGCCCGTTGCCGTAGCTCATGCCGTAGCTGTCGTCGATTGTTGGATGAGTGAAAAGCAATGTAGCCACTCCGCTGGCAGTGTCGAAACGATAAAACTGATCGCCATTGAGACCATAGATGCCAAAATAAAGGTACTGGCCATCAAAAGCCAATCCTGAAGCCTTGCCAGGAATGTCGTAGGTTTTCACGATGGACCATTCGCCTCCGTCAGGGGCTTGTTGCGCCTGTAGGATGCCAGAGCAGAAAATTAGAGACATTACAAAAACAGTAAAATTCTTCATGGTACTAATCTTTTTAAAGTTTTTAAATTTAAAAATCGAAGTAAAAATAGAAAGTTTTTCCATGATTGTTGTTTAATGCTTGCCGATTTTTTTTTTTTGCGAATCAAACAAAACAAAGATTTTAACCTGGAAATTTGATTGTAAAATCGGAGGGAAATCTTTTGCCAGCATCATTGTAAAGCTTGTAGTAGCAATGATTTGAATTTTGAAAACTTAATTTGAATCAATTATAAATTAGACCTGAACAGGATTTTTTGATAATTCGTTCGTTTAGAAAAGAAATAGTTCTATTTTTGCTTTTTCCACATCAATCACGAGTAACACCTATTACTAATGAATCCTGCTACGCTTGGACAACTGCTCGGAACAATGCTTAACGACTTGAACCGGAACAATGAAGTATTTGACATTCCCGAGAAACTTTTTTATAAACATTGGCACAATCACGTTCTCTACACCAAAAAATATGGTCAGGAGCTGCACAATCCAATTGGCCTCGCTTCGGGGCCACACACGCAACTTGCTCAAAATATTGTAAGTGGCTGGCTCTGCGGCGCCCGCTATATCGAACTCAAGACGGTAGCACCCGTTCCTGATGCTGACATCAGCAAACCGAGCATCAGCATTTTTGAAGGGGCGCACAATAGCGAAGGAACCATCGAGTTGGATGTTGAGCAGGCGTACGATCAGTTTCTTAATGCATGGATACTCATCCACATTTTAAATCACAAACTTTTTACGCGCAGCAAAGGCAACAATAACATCGGAACGATTTTTAACATGAGCCTGGGCAATACGCTTGCTGACATCCGCGGCGAGAAGATGCAATGGTTTATTGATAAAATGATTGATTGCAGCGCAGAAAAAGCCGAAAAGCTAAAGGAGATTAAAACCATATATCCTGATGTTGATAAAATAAATATACCGGATCAGATTTCCAACAGTTTTACAGTGAACTCTTCAAAAGATTGTTCTGCGCGCGAACTCGAGTATATCTGCAAACTTTTGATGGTCGATAAGAAGTTGCATCCGGTAATAAAGTTTAATCCTACCTTGCTCGGCTACCGCTCAGTGCGTGCCATTCTTAGTTCCGAGGAGGCTTTGTATGTTGAAATTGACGAGGCGCATTTCGAAGAAGACATGCAATATGCAGAGGCACTGGATTTGATTGATGCCATCAAGGCAACTGCCGCCGAGATGAAGCTTGACATGACCATAAAGATATGTGGCGGGCTGGTTTGTCACAACGTAACCGGACAGATATCTTCGGATATCCCCGATGTATATCTTACCGGTAATGCACTTCATCCGATTGCTGCAAACCTTGCCGCCAAACTTCAAACCCGCTTCGAAGGATTGCTCGATATCTCTTTTTCTGGCGGGGTAGATTGCTATAACGTTGCGCACCTATTGCTCAACGGTTTCAGCACCATCACCGTTTGCTCCGATCTTTTGATGCCTGGAGGCTATGGCCGGCTGGCACAATATTTCCAGGAGCTTAGCCGCGCTTTCGCTAATTACCAGGCCAAAAATATGCGCGAATATATTCTCAAATCGGGCACCGCTTATAGTGTCCATGAGACTGCGCTCGAAAACCTGCGCAGCTATGCCATTCGCACGCTTAGCAATCCGGCTTATCAGAAGTCAGAGCTTACGCATCTTTCCATCAAAACACAGCGTCCATTATTTATATACGATTGCGTGCATGCTCCGTGCGTGGATGCTTGCGACACCCATCCAAATATTCCTGACTATTGCTGGTTTACCGCCAACAACGACCCCGAAAAAGCCATCAATACGTTGCTGACGGATAATCCTTTGCCATCGCTAACGGGGACGCTTGCCAATGATCCCTGCCGTCTGAAATGCACCCGGATCAATTATGATTATCCGGTCCTGATGAAAGAGATCGAGCGTTTTATTGACGACAATACGCCTGCAGAATCGCTTGGCGCAATGCCCGCACCTTCTAATGGCATCGGGGTGGCGATAATTGGTGGTGGCGTGGCTGGCTTGTCGGCAGCATGGTTCCTGACGAAATATGGCTTTTCGGTTGAGATATATGAGGCTGCTGCCGAGGCTGGCGGAATGGCACGCAGCGTGGCGCCGGACTTCCGGCTCGATCAGGCACTCGTCGAAAAGGATATAGAGCGCATAAAAGCTATTGGTATAAAAATCCAAAACAACGTCCGCGTCGATAGCGAACGGTTTGAACAAATTCGTAAAGATTCACAATATATTTTTATTGCAACAGGTGCCGCAAAGCCGCTACCGATGGGCATTCAGGGCGAAGACTCCGAAGGTATTATGGATGGAATCAGTTTTCTGCAGCAGTCACGCGCCAAAACACTTGCTATCAAAGGGAACAATTTTGCAATTATTGGCAGCGACGATCTGGCTGCTGACGCGGCTCGCACAGCGCAGCGACTTATAGATAATAATGGAACCGTAACATTGATATCGCCAGTTCCTGCGGATGAGATGCTTCTCGATCAATCGATGAAGAATGCACTGGCCGAAGAGAATATTCAGATAATTGATGCCATCGAAATCATTCACGTCATTTCACGTGGTGGAAACGTTGCCGGGCTTGAGCTTGCCAGTATTTATGAAGATGACTACGCGCAGCCATATATCCTCGATTTCGATACCATTATCACATGTCTGGGTACCGAAGCCGACATCGACTTTTTTGATATGAACAAGCTGCAACCGCGCAAAGGCTCCAACGCCACCAAGATGAAGCGCGTATTTGCAGGCGGTTCGCTGCTCGACCCATCGGCTACCACTTTGCAGGTGATTGGCGATGCCCGCCGTGCAGCCTACGAAATAGTGATGGACGCTGGCGTGGTTCTGCCTGCCAACCTGTTCAGACAAACCAAAAATGTGGACATTGAAAAACTGAAGATCCAAAAGTCGCATCGCGAGAAGCCATATACCGCCGAGATTATTCCGGCTGCCGAGCGCAAAGGTTTTGAACTTATCACCAAAACACTCAAGCCACTTCGTGCCGTGAAGGAGGCTTCCCGTTGCCTGCAATGCGATACCATTTGCAACGTGTGCGTGGCGGTGTGCCCGAACCGTGCCATGTTGGGTTTTGAAGTTACCGACACCGATCGTCTGATTCCTTCCGTAAGCTTTTCAGGTGAGAAATTTAAAGTTTCTTATCAGCACAAAATCCCCATCAGGCAAAGGTTTCAGGTTCTTAATATTGCCGACTGGTGCAACGAGTGCGGCAACTGCACTACTTTTTGTCCTACGGCGGGTTCACCATATCTCGACAAACTTCGCCTGCATTTCAACCGCCAAAGATTTAATGCCGACAAGAACCCCGAAGCTTTGCTTCTTACAGGAACAGGGAATTACCGTGTGCTTACGCTAAAAAAGGAAAATACCATTTTCTCTCTTACCGAAAACTGGGATGCCCTGATTTATGAGGACGACAACTGCATGGCTGTGCTCGACAAGGTGACTTTCAAAATTCAGCATATCGACATGTTTATTGATGTTGATGGGCTTTATGAAATTCCCGCTATCGCCGAAATGAAAATCCTCTTTAAAGCTGTAAAAGATTTGGCGGTGACGGCTTAGGCTGGCTCGTGAGTTTTTTTTATATACTAGTTGGTCAGGATTCGAAACATTCTTCTGTGCCGCCAGGTACAAAATACGGGTAGAAAAATCGAGCATGCCCACCATCTCGTCCCGTACGGGACGAAATAATTCGTTGTAACCAATCATTTCTACCCATATTGGATCCCTACGGGATGATTGTCTTCAGATTAAGCCATGAAATGTAAGCGTAGCGATTGTGGAGGATGAGCCGCAATCTTAATAGTTATTAATAAAAAAACAGATACGCAATAAATATTGCGGCTACAATTCCGGCAAGGTCGGCAATGAGGCCGCAGGTTACGGCATAGCGTGTTTTTCGGATGCTCACCGAACCAAAATAGACAGCCAGAATATAAAAGGTAGTGTCGGTGGAGCCTTGAAAAGTGGAGGCGAGGCGCCCCACAAATGAGTCGGCGCCAAAGGTGTTCATGGCGTCCACCATCATGCCGCGGGCGCCGGCGCCACTCAGCGGTTTCATAAAAGCGGTGGGCAAGGCCGGCACAAAGTCGGTGTTGAGACCCGCCGCCCCAGCCAGCCATCCAATTCCGTCAATCACCCACGACATTGCTCCCGAAGTTCGGAACACGCCGATGGCCACCAGAATGGCCACCAGATAAGGAATGATTTTGATGGAAATCTTAAAACCATCTTTGGCGCCTTCAATGAAAGTTTCATAAACGTTTACACGCTTGTAGAGCGCCAGCGCAATAAAAGAGATGATGATAAAAAACAGGATAAAATTGCTGGCCACCGAAGAGATAAGTTCAACCTGGCTTTTTGGAATGATTGTAAAATACCAGATGACGGCTGACACCAGCAGCGTGAAACCGCCCAGATAGCCCAGCACTACTTTATTAAATAAATTAAGCTTTTGAAAAAAAGAGACCGCAAGAATGCCAGCCATGGTCGAGAAAAAGGTAGCCAGCAGGATGGGCAGGAAGACATCGGAAGGGTCGGCGGCGCCGAGCTGCGCACGATACACCATGATGCTGATGGGGATGAGCGTAAGCCCCGAAGTATTGAGCACCAAAAACATGATCATGGGATTGGAGGCGGTGTCGCGCTGCGGGTTGATGCTTTGCAACTCATCCATCGCTTTCAGGCCGAGGGGCGTGGCCGCATTGTCGAGACCCAGCATGTTGGCTGCAATGTTCATCAGTATGGAACCGGTGGCCGGATGACCAGGAGGAATGTCGGGAAACAGTTTGCGAAACAGCGGGCCGACCCATCGCGCCATAATTGCTACCACGCCGCCACGTTCGCCCACTTTCATCAGCCCCAGCCAAAGCGTCATTACGCCGGTGAGTCCAAGGGAAATCTCAAACCCCAGCTTTGCCATCTCGAACGTGCTGCCCACCATCGCCGGGAAAACTTCGGCATCGCCAAAAACCAGCAGCTTGACCACGCCCGTAACAAAGGCAATCAGAAAAAAACCTATCCAGATATAATTTAGTACCATACCTTATTGCGGCAGCTTTCGCTGAATATTATTAAAAAACGTCCTTGTTTTTAAAAATCCAAAAGTAATATTCTTAACCATAAATGAGTGGAGATGCTAAGCTTTTCAACCCTGCCGCCATTTTCACCATGATAACTTTTGGTAAATGTCAGGGTTTGTAACGTGCCTTGCAGAAGCACTGTCCGACCTAATTTTACCTTTGCCAGCCATACCTATATTTATTAATTAAAAAGAATACCAATGAAATCAGAAAACGCAGGATTTATGACACGCCAGGTGCATGCCGGAGAAGTTGAAGACGCTTTTGGAAGTGCAACCGTGCCGATTTATCAAACCTCGACTTTCAAATTCAAAAATGCCGATCACGGAGCCGCCTGTTTCTCGGGCGATAGCGACGGATATATCTACACGCGGTTGGGCAACCCCACCATCGATGCGCTGGAGCGCGCCGTAGCCAATCTCGAAAATGGTTTTGCGGGTATTGCCACCTCCTCGGGCATGGCGGCCATTACCACCGTTTACCTTGCTTTTCTGGGCGCAGGCAAACATATCGTTAGTCACAACAGCCTTTATGGCCCTGCACGCGGCGTGATGGAAACTGTGTTTTCACGCTTTGGCGTCGAATATTCCTACGTCGATACCACCGACCTGGATCAGGTGCGTCGCGCCATCCGTCCTGAAACCACGATGATATACACTGAAACTCCCGCCAACCCGACCATTGGTATTTCCGACCTGAAAGCTTTGGCGAAAATTGCCCACGAGCACAACATCCCGCTGGTGGTTGATAATACTTTTTGCAGCCCTTACCTGCAGCGCCCCATCGACCTGGGTGCCGACATTGTAGTGCATTCGATGACCAAATTCCTCAACGGACACGCCGACATTGTAGCCGGTATGATTGTTTCTGCTAATGAAAAATATCATAAGATGCTCAAGCCGGTGATGGCCAACATGGGCTGCAACATGGATCCGCATCAGGCGTACATGGTGCACCGCGGACTGAAAACTCTGGGAATTCGTATAGATAGAGCACAGGAATCGGCGCAAAAAATTGCCGAGTTTCTCGAAAACCATCCCAAAGTAGAATGGATAAAATATCCCGGACTCAAATCACACCCCCAGTTTGCGCTGGCACAAGAACAGATGCATGGTCCCGGATCGATGATGTCGTTTGAGCTTAAAGGCGGCCTCGCAGCCGGAAAGCGCATGATGGACAACGTAAAGCTCATACTGCTGGCAGTTTCGCTCGGTGGCGTCGAATCGTTGATACAACACCCTGCCTCCATGACGCACTCAAAGATTTCGCATGAGAAAAAAATAGAAGCCAACATCACCGACGGATTGGTGCGCCTCTCCGTGGGCATCGAAGATGTAGAGGATATCCTGGCCGACCTCACCCAGGCGCTTGACAAAGTTTAAGCCGATATAGGAATCGTCTTTATTAATAAAACTGCCTTTGCCCTTATCAGTAGGAGCAGAGGCAGTTTTTTTTAAATGTCTAGGCGGTAATGATTTCATTAGATTTAAATTGTTTCCAAATTCAGCTTTTGCAATGCCCCATCCCCGACCCTTCCCCG
>CAZTCX010000041.1:0-27329 GCA_964612515.1 uncultured Lentimicrobiaceae bacterium
ATAATTTCTCATAAATAGATTCTTCTCCGCCGTTGGCGAATCAGTATGACAAGGCATTAGGGTTTTTGGGACGACAACGGCGGCGGCGAAGCCGCCGGCTTAGTCCTCCCCTTTCCAATCCATCGCAAACCATTGTCTTTTTGAGCGTAGCGAAGAATCTATAGTTTTTAACCGTACAGAGTGTCGTAAAATCAATAAAAAGCTAAAACAAAACAGCCATTAATTAAAAGATATCACCACCTCCTCCGTGACAAGAATAAGGTATCCGACGCCTGGCTGCAGCATTCCTAAAGTGTTGATCTCATAGGCCGGCCAGTAAACGCCGCTTCCGGCCACGTCTTTAATGATCAGGAGTTTATCCATGTCATTGGCAAACAATACCTGTGGGTTCGCAGCTTCTGTCGATAGCACCGGCAACAGGCTCCAGCCGGCTGGTAATATCAGATGATTATCCCCCGGCAGAGTTCCGGCAATTTCAATCTCAAAATCTGCTGTGGCTTTAATTTTATAACCTGTCTGATAATTCCATCCGCCGATCGTGTTGATCTGCTGACCAGGAATAAACATTCCCTGCATGTCTTGCAGGATGATTAGTTCGCCGAGATGCGCACCGAAAATCTGTTCCAGGTTTCCGTTATCAGGAATCAATGCAGAGGAGATGCCACTCCAGCCATTCGTGATCGATATCGTTTGGACAAGTCCGGCCGGAAGTACCGTGATGTAATTATTTTTGACAGTTGTAACCGAATTGCCTCCGGAAGTCACCTTCAGTGTTACAGAATATACCCCGGCATTCGGATAAGTTACCATCGGGTTTTCGGCAGTACTCGTAGCCGGCACAGCTCCCGGGAAATTCCAAAGAAAACTCTGTGGGTTTCCGGTGCTTTGGTTATAGAATTGCACCGCCGTTCCCGCTACAACTGTAGTAGTCTCCGCTGTAAAATCAGCCGCGAGTGGTTGTAGCAATCCAAAAAACAACAGGTATTTTTCCATCAGCGCATTGCGGTTGCCCGTAAGTCCGCCAAATTCCATCGACATACCGATGGTTCGATAAACGGCTGCTTCATTGATCACACCACATGTATATTGCGGCGATTGATTATTTAAAATTGCAACTCCGCCATTTACTGCTGTCAGCCGGTCGATCCAACTGTTGTCGCCATTGTAACCGAAACTCATTCCCTGTGTTATCGTGGCGTTCACTCCTGTTATGGTTCCCAGGTCGCCACTGCCATCGGTCAGCCCCTGGATACCAAACATGCCATGCACCGCTGTTTGTGTATCGTAATACCAGGTGTCGCCGCCTTCCATGTATAGCCTGCCGCCGCTGTTGAGGTAAGCTGCAAGCGCCTGCCCCTGGGCTGCAGTCAGTTTGTAATTATTGCTGTAAACTCCCAGACACAAAAAGACTGAGGTGTAAAGGTTGAGATTTGACGGGAAAGTGGTAGTAATTTGTGTCGCGATTCCATTGGCATTAATGGCAGAAGCTATTTGGTTGGCAGAATTATGATTTCCGTCGAGATCGACAATGAGCACAGGGATTTGTCCGGCTACAGCCGAAAAAGCGCCATTAGCGGCGATGCCTTGCGCGGCGGTAATATTAAAATTAAAACTTATGCTTTGACCCGCAGGAGTGGAAGGGCTGCAGGTAAGCGAAAAGCTAGCCGAAGCTGTTGCACCTGGTGCCATGTTACCCATCGGTTGGGGTTGCGTAGTAATGATTGTGATGTAGGAGCTGGCTGTGGTGAGTTTCCCCATTACTGCGGTAGCTGCCGCCGTGCCATTGTTGATGGCAGAAACTGTGAAAGTCACCGTTTCGCCGGGATCAAGTTTTCCGTTGTTATTACCGGAAACATCATTAATGGTGAAACTGCTGTAGGCCAGCAATGGCGCATGTGCGGTGATGTTGAGTTGGTTTTCCCAGACATCGCTGCCGCTGGTTGCTTTAAGTGTAAATATCAAACCCTCTTCATCGGGCACATTGGCGGCTATTGAAAACTCAAAAATATCGCTTAGCGCAATGGTTTGACCAGCGTTGATCTGGGGCAACATTGCCTGAGCCTGCGTTATCGTAACGAATGGGCTCGTGGAAGTAAGCGTAAGATTGATGTTGTTGCCGGTGGTATTTCCAATGTTTTTAAATGAAACGTCGAGACTGACGGTTTCGCCATATTCGGCAAGCCCGTTTCCATTAGCGCCAGCATCGTTCACTACATAATTTTCTACCGAAATAAACGGACCGTTGGGTGTGGCAAACATTACCGTTCCCTGCCACGGCCGAAGGTTTTGTCCGGTCACCACCACATCAGCCACACCGGCCTGTGTTACCGGCAACAGATTTACTTGCGCCACTCCGCTGCTGTTGGCCAAAGCAGCACCTACCAAAGCGCCATTTTTGCTTATCGCAACATAAGCGTAAGGAGCGGTATTTACTTCCACCATCGTCGTCGATAGTGGCAGCAGTGGCGGATAGCTTACGCTGATAGCCGGAGCTTGTGAAAAATAAACCATCAGTGACGGATCGCCCATCAAATGATAAATTTCCCAATAATAATTTTTTAATGAAGATCCGGATTGTGTAACTGCCAGGTTGCCCGCCGAAGGCATTTGTCCTTGCGTTACGTACCAATCATTGGTGGTGATTCCGCTGCGGTCGTGGAAAGTGCGGTCGTAGGCGCCAAGATGCGAGGAATTATAGGTGGGATTGGATGAGATATTTTCGTAGCCGACTCCCCACCGAAAGTCTTCGTCCCAATAGGTGCTGTTGGAGCCGCCAATATAGCCGATGGCGCCTTTGAGGGGAGCACGCATTATTTCTTCCCCAAAACAATTGGTCTGAAATTCGACCGAAGAGCAGCAGTTGCCCACCATCAGCGCATATCGGTGCGCATTGGTGAGGGCTGAAATGTGGCTGATTGTAAAAGAAGGATCGGCCCAACCATCCGGGCTGCAATGTGCTGAGTAATTGGCGTAAGCCACACCATTGCTAACATTCTGGCGAATTTTTGTCGGATAGTTCCCGCCGTTAGGTTCGGGCTGCAGGTACGTATGCGAAAATAAACCGTGTGCTGCATTAAAATAATATTGCGTCCCATAGTTGATCTGGCCATTGCCCCAGGTGAGCTGATGCCCTGCATCCTTACCGGCGACCAACACCACTTCGTCAAGAAATGTGGGGTCGGGAAAAGCATATTGTTCGTATTCGAGGGTTTTGTCGATTTGAGCTTGCAATTGCGCCAGCGTAGTAGCCGAAAAGCGTCCGTAAAAACATTCCGGGAAAAAATCGTTGGTGTATTCACAATAATAAAGATCCGTAACGTGTGAGCCTGACGTCCCATTAAAAGCTGGCACCTGTGCTACGTCGCCAACGATGAGCACAAAAGTTTGCGGATGAACACCCTGCGGAGGGTTGTTATAGAAATTTTTCAGATAATTTTTTATAGAAGTAGTGGTGGTTCCTACCGCCGGATTGTTGGTGTAAGCTTCGATAACTTTAAAACCTTTTTTGGTTTTCCAGGCAATGAATGGCTGAAGCGCCGCCTGAAACATGGGATGGGAAACGATGATGTAGGTAACTGGCGCGGCACCTGGCAGTCCACGCAGAGTTTCATCATTTTCTGGTTTCTGATAATTAACAAGCTGATCGAAAATGGAATTGTAATAAGGCGAAAATAGGCGGGCTTTTTCTGCCTGAGCAGCTTCTGGTTGTCCGCCGCTAAAACGTATTTCACCATCAAAAGCGGTGATCACCTGCAGCTCGCCACGCACCGGATTATACCGGAATGGAGAAACTTCGAGCCTTGCCAGATGGGTGCCGCGCATCTCGCCCAGCTCCTCAATCTGTACCGTTTTAAAGCCAAACCACGCATCCGATTTATAAACCGATGCATCCAACACCAACGGGATATGATCGCGCTCATCGCTCTTGCTCACCGATGGCTGCGCCGGGAATAAGGGTACGGCAATATCAAAATCGCGCAGGCGGTAGGTTTGGGATATTACATTTGTGATAATGATTTCATAAGTGGCTCCTGCCGGTATTTCCATCAGTCGTTTTATCATCGGTAGCATGGGCGCACCCTCCTGCATCGAATAGTTGTAGCCCGGCGCCACGAGCTGAACGAAACTTTGATTATCACCAGCAACTTCCAGGCTGCTCAGTGTAGCCAGTTCATGGTGGAAACTTATGTTGCCACGCGTGGTGGTGGTAATATCAAATTGATTGTCGCCTTGCGAGAGCAACAAAGTCTTGGGCTGTGCAAAAACAGACAAACCTGTGAAAAGCAATATAAGTGCAAAAATCGCAGCGGAGGAGGAGGTTTTTTTCATAAAAAGTCAGATTTTAAAATGAGGCGGTAAAGCTAAATAAATCTTTGGTGATGACTTTTTAAAAGAGGGGAGACGGATTATGGAATCATTCATACATTGGATAATACTCTTCCTGACTTCGAAAGCATTAAAATCAACTAGTAGCACATTAAAAAAATAAAAAAGGCTGCCTTCTCAGGACAGCCTTTTTATGAATTATTATTTTAACAAAATTCTCTATCGTACAATCACGATTTTTTGGAAGTCGTGCATGGTGTTGCCTTCAATTTTCAGATAATAAACGCCTTCGGTAAATCCGCTCAGATTGATGTCGGTGGTGAGATGGCCATCAACTTTTACATCCGAAACATTATAAACTACTTCGCCAATAGCATTGATAACCTGAAGTTTTACCAAGTCGTTGCCGGTAAGTTCAAGGGTAAAATGCCCTTCACCCGGGTTCGGATAAATCGTGGCCTGAGTTGATGACTGACCATCAGATATTCCAACACAGGTATTTACGGTGAAAACAAAATCGTCACTCCATTCGCCTTCGCCGCAATCGTTGTCACCAACAACTTTCAGGGTAGCATCGCCCGAATATTCCAGGCTGATGAGAATGGTGATAGAATTATCCATAACCGTTACTTCGCCAGCTTCGGCGGGAGTAAGCACCCAGTTGTAGGTGTCGGCATGTTCGATCATATCCACCTCGAAGGTTTCTTCGTAACCCTGGCATGTTTGTGTGCTGCCAATGATTTCGCCAGCATCGGCAGGTTTGTACATTACATTAATGTAGTTTGCTTTGGTGATGCTGTTGCTACCCTGGCCGTTTGTGACGGTGAGCGTTACATCGAAGGTTCCGCCGGTTTCGTAAGTAACCGTTGGGCTTGCTTCGTTGGAAGTAGCCGGTGTGCCACCTTCAAATTCCCAATTCCATTCGTCAACGCCACCAGCGGAATAATCAGTAAACGTTACCTGAAGATCTTGGCATAGTTCGGTTGTGCTGGCCAGGAAGTTTGCAGTGAGCGTGGTATTAATAACTCCAAAGTAGTTGAGATAAGCTGCCATCAATTCTTCCTTGGTGGCATCCGTGCCCGTCAATCCGCCAAACTCGCTTGAGGCGCCAACGGTTTTGTAGTCGCCGCCATCATAAGCAATAGCAGTGTTATAGGCAGGAGAAGCATTTTTCAGGACAACTTCTGCGCCGGCTCCTGGTGTCAGTCGGTCGATCCAGTTGTTATCGCCATTATAGCCAAAGGTCATGCCTTCTGTAAAGGTGCCCGGCACACCATTGATGGTGCCCAGGTCGCCGGAGCCATCGGCCGATCCTGTAATATGGAACATAGCGCGTACGGCAGTTGCGGGATCATAATACCATGCGTCGCCGCCTTCCATGTAGAGTTTTCCGCCAAGGTTTAGGAAGTCGGCCAGTTGAGTGCCTTCCGTAGCGGTGAGTGCATGGTTGTTGCTATAAATACCCAGACAAACAAATGCTGATGAGTAAAGATTCAGATCGGCGGGGATGGAGGTGAAATAATCAGCGCTGATACCCATTCCCGAAAGAACCTGGTTCATTACAGTTCCCGAATTGTGGTTGCCATCCATATCGATAATTACCACAGGAATTTGTCCGATAACCACCATAAAACTGCCTGCAGCCGTAATATTATGTTGTGCTGTGGCAGCCAGATTTATCTGCACCATGTGCCCGGCAGGTGTAGTCATGTCGGCACTTACCGTAAAGGTAGCAGTAGCTACAGCTCCGACAGCAATATCGCCAAAAGCCTGCGGCTGTGTATTGATAAGCGTCAGGTAAGGATCGGCAAAGAGGAGTTGCCCCATTGCCTGGAAAGCATCCGCGGAGCCTCCGTTGGCAAGTGTAATAATAATCTGTGCCTGTTCGCCCGGATCGAGCTTGCCGTTATTATTGCCTGTGATATCAGAAATTTGGAATCCCTGCATCGTAAGTGCCGGTGCATGACCGGGAATAACCACAGTGCTTGCCCAGTTGTTGGTGCCGTCGCTGGCCGAAACGTTCAGAAGTACGCCGTGGCCATCGGGCAGATTTTCGGCTACATCGAAAGCAAAGCCATCGGTAACTGTTGCAATAGCATCAGGTGCAATGTTGCCATAATTAGCGGTAGCATCAGTGATGGTAATGTATTCGTCATCGGAAGAGATGGTTACATTAACGTTTGTGGCAATTGCGATACCAACATTTTTTACGCTTAGCGAAAGCATCACCTGCTCGGCATAATCCATCAGGCCGTTGCCATTGCCACCAGCAATGTCATTAATAACAAAGCTATCTTTTACAACATAAGGACCTTCCTGTGGAATCACCGGAACATTGCCCTGATAAGGAAGATAGTTATGCAGAGATACAGTGACGTTTACATTGCCTGGTTCAATAACCGGACTATCAAAAGTAACTACAGCAACTCCCGTAGCATCGGCATAGCCAACAGCATAAATTGTTTGGTCTTCGTTGGAAACGCAAACCATTGCATTTTCTACAGAGCCGCCGTTACCGGAAATAGTGACGGTAAATTCGCTCATTCCTAGGAAAAGTTGGGTGTCGTGCGAAACAGTGAGTGTTCCTACCTGCTTGGTCCAGGGTTCGATGGAGGCATCACCCAGCCACAGATAGGTGCGCACGTTTGATTTGCCAAGCTCGCCATGTACGCCCAGCACCGTGAGGTTGGCGTAGTTGGTGATGTAGCCGATGTTGGTAATATTTTCATCAAAAATGGCTTTGTACATGTCCTTATCATAGTCGTGATTCGGGATGGTGTATGATGGAATGATGGCGCCATTAACGGCAACGGATGCTGTTGGATGTTTCATAAACGATTCGCAAAGGCATTCGCCGTTAAATCCCACAATACCCATATTGTCGCAGCATACATCGAAGAATACGAAAAGCTGATCCACATTGTTAAGTTGTGAAACTTGTGCTTTTGTAAAAGAAGTAGGTCCCGAATTTGTCCAGTTCCACAATTCAGTGGCGCTTCCGTGTCCCCGATAGTTGAAGATACCCGAGCCTGAAGCATTTACAAATTCCACTACGTTGGCATTGCTGTAGCCTTCGCCACCATAAGCTTTTTCGAAAATAGGGGTCTGAACGCTATAATTGTAACTGGCAATCTGGTTGCAGCACAATGTATATTTTCCCGGATACTCTTCCTTGTTTGCAACAAGAATTGTGTTTTCGCCCCAGTTGTTCGACATATCCGGCGTGAGATAATGCGTCATGGTTTTTTGGATCTGTGTTTCCAGCTCGTAGATTTTATTGTTGTCGTAAACAAACCGGCCAATTGCCAAATCGGCATAGTGGTCGGCTGGTCCGTCGAGGCAGGTGTACCAGCTATCAGAATAAGAGGCGTCGCTGCCAGGATTCCAATAGAACATCGGTACAATGTTGGGACCGCCGCCAGAGCCACCGTTGGGATAGGCATCGCCTACCATCAGCACATATTCCAGACCGTCGGTTTCGAATAGGCTGGTGATGTAAGTTTTAAATTCCTGTGGGGTGCTAAAGCCCGGCTCTATGGTGCGCACTTCCACGCGATGTCCCATTTGATTTTTCCAATCTACCAGCGGCTGGATGGCATCCACTGCCTCCTCATTGGTAATCACTAAATATTTGATGCCAGGAGTTTCGCGCAGACTCGTGGTGTAACCCAGGGTCTCAAAGTTTGGAATCGCCGATTTGTACATGTTGTAAAATTTCGGCGAAAGCTGCATGCGTGGATTGAAACTCATCGTATTATCAATGCCTTCAAACGTTACGGCTACCACCAGATGTGTAATCACCTCAAGTGATTGCGTTGCCGGATTGTAGCTAAAAGGTGTTACGTGCAGGTTGGTAAGTTTTACGTCGCGCCACACCTGAGGAGCATCCATTTGTACATTAACACCCGGGAAAATGCGGCTTTGCTTATAAAAATTCTGATCCATCACAAACGGATGATCGTGCCCACCCGGATTGTCAGTGGTAGGCGTTTGAAAAGGATACACATTATAACCTTCAATAGTCTTGGTTTCCTGATCAATAATTTTAAAAGATACCTTTTGATTGCCGGGAATACCAATCACCTGGCTGAGCCTGGGAAGTTCGGGAAGCCCAACTTCCATAGTGGTAGCGCCAGCGGTAAGCGACAGTTGGTCAAAAACCATTTCGCCTTCTGTTATCTGTTGGCGGAACATGCCCGGAACAGTAATCGCAATGGTCATTCCGGCACGGTCGCTTTGCTGCACAACCACGGTGGTTTGAGCCGGTTCGTTGCTGGTAAAAGGAACCCAGCTTTTCTGGGCGTAAACTCCTGCGGCAGCGAGCAACAGGAATGTAAAGAGCATAAATTTTTTAGTCATAATAGTTTAATTGTTTGTGGTAAAAATTTCGATAAAAGTATTTAAGGCATTCGGCTTAGCGCCAATAAAAATTCAAATTAACTTTTCTTTAACAAAAAACAGCATCTGAAGCAAATGAGTTCAAACGACAGATGCTGTTTTTATTACTTCCTATTTTTGATTCAATTTTATGAATGAGTATTAAAGTCATCTTTTACTGCTGGGTGTGAATGATCTTGGTCATTTGCACCCGCTCGTCGGTGGTAAGTTTTACAAAATAGATTCCGTGCTGCAACTGGTTGCCGCTGATGCGGAATTTCTCTGCACTTCCGGTGGCTATGCCATTTTGCGAAACCATCATCACTTCCTGTCCCAGTGCATTGGTGATTGCCAATGTGTAATGCGTTCCCTGTTGCAAATCAACGGTTATGTTCACCTCTTCGCCGAAAGGGTTCGGAGCGATAATGAGCCGGTCAGCATCGCCTGGCTCACCAATGCCGCTCACCACCACATGAATACTGTTGGACGGATCGGAAACGCATCCGGCCTCACTTGTAACTACTACGTGATAAACATCTTCCCAGGTGCAAATATGAGTTTGTCCGGTAGCTCCTGCGATGGCGCCCTGGCTATCGTACCATTGGTTTCCTTCGGAAGCATCAGAAGTCAATGTTTCGCCTGTGAGGCTAATAAAGGGAGTTTCAGGCAGAGGGTGAACTGTTAAAGTAACTTGCTCGGTAATCACGTCGATGCCATCACTGACTGCGACTGTATAAACGGTGGTTTCGTCCGGCGAGGCTACAGGATTATAAATTGTGGGATTATTCAACCCTGTAGCAGGAGTCCAGGTGTAGGTATAAATTCCTGAACCACCACCCACAGAAGCTTTCAGTTGGGATTCTTCACCCTGGCATATCTCGTCGGGATTACAAGTTACAGTTGCCGCCAGCGGGCCACCTGCAACAATTATGGTATAATCTTCTACCTCGCCATACGATGCGGCATCGCATGGGACGGGATCGGAGCTGTATGTCATTCTCACGCGCATGCGGTATTGTGCGGCCTGCGCAGTAGCTGGAACAGTGATATTTCCCTGGAAAGTTGCACCACCCCCAACACTTGTCAAAACATAGGTTTCGTTGCTTGCATCGCCCAGCTCTTTGTTGGCATTCCAATCGACCCAAACCGTAACTTTATCGCTGGACCAGGCGTTTCCGTTTGTAACGGTAATTGCCTGCGATTCACCGGGTTCCATGATATTGGTCATATCTGTATAATTAGCAACGGCTCCCTGCCATCCGCTTGATTTGTTAATGGTACCAAATGCAACATTTGAAATGTATTCATCCTGATAGGTAGTAGTAGCCTCGCAGTAATCGGTAAAAGGAATCATTATCGCATCGGAAGCCTCAATACCGTACATGGCTTCTATTTCAAAATTCAAAATTGATGTATGACCGGGCGCAACATTGTCGTCAACCGTAACAGAAAAAATAACCTGCGCATCATCACCAGCATTCAAATCACCCAAACTCTGAGCAGAAGTAGTATTTATGGTGATGTACTGATCGCTGGTACTGAGCAGCCCGGTAACATCAAAAGCACTGGCGTGCCCGTCGTTGATCCCGGTAATGATCAGATTGGCCGTTTCGCCCGGATCGAGCATGCCATTGTTATTGCCACCTGCATCATTTACTGAAAAGTTCAACATCTTTAGATGCGGCGCGTTGGCTACGATATTGAAGCCCGACGACCAGGTTTCCTGTCCGGCGGCTTGAAGCGTGAAATTGATTGCATGCTGATCGGGTACATTGCCTGCGATATCAAAAGCAAAAGCATCGGCAATATTCATTTTGGTTTGTCCGGCGATGTTCCCATAAATTTGAGTAGCATCGGTGATGGTAACATAAGGATTGGTGGAGGTGAGCGTAGCCACAACATTAGTGGCCTCTGCGGTGCCCACATTTTCGAGTTCGGTGGTAAGCAGGATGCTTTCGTTGTAATCGGCCATTCCATTATTATTACCACTGGCATCGTTGATTAATGAAGACGAATAAACCACGTAAGCACCATTGTTGGGAATTATCATTACAGGATATTCGTGCAGCAGGCAGTTGTATCCTGCCACGTAAATAGTAGCTTCGCCCAGCTCGGTGATGGTTTCATCAAAAACTATTTCGGCGGTGCCGGCAGCATTGGTTTTGGCTATGCCAAACACCTGGCCATTTTTCACGAAAGTGCAATTGAGACCTTCTGTGCTCCCATTTCCCGTAAGGGTGATGCTAATAGAAGGTACGCCAATGGGCAGTGCTTCCTGATAAGTGGCAGAAATCTCGATGGGTTCGGCGGCCCAGAAACTAACGGCGGCGTCGCCGAGCAGGTTGCAATCATAGAAGTTCCAGCGCAGGGCACCTTCTTCGTGCTGGCCGGGAGCCGTTACCCAGGGAGCGGTTTCGATGCGTGCCATGGTGTAAGCTACACCCAATCGGCTTTCTCTTTTGTCATAAAGAGCATCCACCAATTCGCGGTTGAGGTGCGCCGAAGGGCCTTCGGTTTGCCCCTCGTTAAACCATCCGTAGCGCGAATTCATAAAAACTGCCACCGCCAGGTTTTCGATGGTGATCATTTTTTCGCCGATACAATCGTTGTCGTCGAAAGCGCCACAAATACAACCGTGTGAGAAGATGAGTGAATAGTTGTGCGTAACCCCATCAAGGGGCGCAAAATTGGTGTTGGTGATGTCGCTGTTGTAAAACTTCATCGTGTAGTTGCTGTTGGCGTGACCAACATGATGAATGAAAGAGGAGCCTTGGTTCATTCTATTTTTCAAAGTGGTAGCCGACCAGGAGCCATTCCGTTCATAAAGTTTCTGAATGTCCTGATTTTCCGGTATGCCGTTGGTGGTATAGCCGTTGTCGTCGTGGTTTCCGATGAGCAATTCAAGATAATCTGCTCCCCAGGTTTCCGGATTGTCATACAACCATTCACCAACCAAAAGTGGTTTTTCAAGTTCACCCAACACAGGGTTTTGTTGGTACTGAATGGTTTTATTCATCAAAGCATTGAATTCAGTCATGTTGGAAACCGAAAAACGTCCGATACCGATTTCCGGCAGCAGGTCGTCTTCGCCAATCTCACCCCATTTGTTGTTGCCGTTGGCGTTCCAGTTGCCATCCAATGCAGCAAAATATAGGTCGGCAGGGATGTTGCTATCTTCATAAACCGACGACGATTGCACATGGCAATAAAATCCGCGGTAAGGCACATGCTCCACGTCGCCACCCAGCGTCACCTGCTCGATGCCATGCTGCTGGTATTCCTGAATGATGTAATTTCTAATCTTTTCCTGATTGTCAATACCGGGCATTTGCGCATAAATGTCGGTAGTAACGGCCACCTGCGCCTTGATACCACGGGGCTGATAAAATTCTACCAGTTGTTCGAAGCCTGCTGCAAACTGCGAGGATGTGATGATGAGCAATTGGTAATCGTCGCTGCGGCTATCGACCGTTGGATAAGTGATAATGGCTTCCTGGTTTTGCACCAGCGCCTTCAACCGCGACTCGATGGATGAAGAAGTTCGGAGATTTTTCATCGCTGCCACCGATTGTTCGTTGGTGGTGGTGTTAATCTGAACGGTAATATTTTTATAGTAGGAAATCTGTCCCGTTTCCGGAATGTATTCCACCGGGGTAAAAGTGCACAACGCCACGGCATAACCATTCATGTATTGGGTGGTAATGTGGCCGTGAAATGAAGCAGGATAAGCAACATCGGATTGATAGATCTGGTTGTTGATAACAAACGTTCCGGAAGAACCTTCGGAAAGCGGGCGGGAATGCTGCATGGGATAAAGCACATAAGCACCGTCAATTGTAACTTTTTCGCCCATGAGCAGCACGATATCTTTGGCAGCCGTGCCGGGAGGCAGCAGCAGCGACACCGAATGGTAAGGCAGCATTGGCTCGCCGGCAATACCGGTGGGCATAGTGCTTTCAAAACGGATGGTGGAGTAACCATCGACGGTAGTAATCACGGGTTGATCGAAGTGGTAGGTTTTTTCGAGATCGGATGCCTGCATCACGCCAAAGGATATCAGCACAAGCACCATTGAGAGTAGAAATTTTTTCATAATAAAAATAGTAATGAAAGTTTGATTAAAAAATACGGAAAAGGATCGGAAGTGCCACTGCCCTGCCGATCCTCTTCCTAAATAGTTTCACAAAGATAATTTATTTACGAATGACAAGCTTTGTTGTATAAATCTGTTTCTGATTCCTGAGCGTCAACAGATAAAAACCTTCCTGCAGCCATTGTGCATCGATGGCATTGGCACCTTGTTGCACCGTGCCTTCCAGCAATGTTTTCCCCGAAAGATCAGTGATGGTCAATTGTGCGTCGGCAGTTGCATCTATGGTAAAGAATCCGTTGGTAGGATTGGGCGTCACTGACTGATCGTTGGCTTTAATTTCATTCACACCCGTACATTCATCAACGGTAATGGTGAGCGGTGCGGAAAGTTCGCCAAAGCCGCAATCGTTGTAACCTTGTACCGTCAGGATAGCTTCACCGTTGTAATCTTCCGACCATGAAATTTCCACTTCATTAGCACTTATTGGCATTACCGTACCTGCTTCTTCGGGGAGCAAAATCCATTGATATGCATCCGTCGCCGCCAGTGGAGTTATCGAGTATGTTTCGGTCCAATAATTACAAACCAAAGCAAGGCCGTTGATAGTTCCCGGGGTTTCGGGCAGGGGCAAGACGGTAAGCTCCATTTCATCCGAAAGCGATTGGCTGTTGCCGTTTACCGTCAGCGTAAGCGTCACCATTCCATCTTCAGCATCCTGAACGCCGGGCATGTATTTGGCACCAAGTGCTGTTGGGGTGTCAAAAGCACCGTCGCCGGATGTAGTCCAGAGAAGTGTTTCAAAATTTAAAGCTACGGCATTGGTAGTAAACTCCTCCTGAGCACAGGTTTCGCCATCTGCGCCGGCATACACGCTCATGGTAGCATCGGTGGTGGCGGGCAGCTCAATGTAGTCAACCCATGCACAGTCGCTACCACTGGCTACGTAAACATCCTTGATGTATTGCCACCGGAAAGTATGCTCGCCAGCAGTCACCGCAAAGGCTACGCGGCCCCAGGCTACTTCGCCCGACCATTCGCCCACTTTGGTGTTATCGATATAAAATCTCAGCCAGTCGTAATTATTTTCACTTGACACCTTACGGTAAAAAGATATCGAATCGTTGCCTGCAACTTCGCGTGTCAGTTTCATCTCCGTTTGCGAGCTGTTGCCAATGGCTCCTGATTTGGCTGCATAGCTGCCTTCGTAAGCTCCGCTGTTTACGATTGTCCAGTTAGCGCTTCCGGCGAATTGCCATGGGAATTTGCTGAAATCGCCCGTTTCAAAATCTTCTACTATCAAACCAACTTTGGGTGCATAAAACTGTATCAGTTCATAATAACCCGAAGAAATTTTAAGAATTAATTCGATTGCTGATCCAACAGGTGCAACCGGAGAAATTGTAACATTGAAAACGGCCTCGGTACTTTCACCAGCTCCCAGAGTTTCAAGATCAAATTCTGCTGTATTGATGGTTATCCATGGGCTGAAAGTAGTAAGCAGCGCACTGCTTTCCAAGGCATCGATCTGCCCCAGGTTTGAAACAGAAATTGTCAGATTGGCTACTTCACCCGGGTCGAGATTGCCATTGTTGTTGCCGGCAAAATCATCTATGGTCATCGCACCGGCTGATAACAACACACCCTCTGCCGTGATTATAAACTTACTCTCCCATGATTCGTCATTGGTGTATGCTGTTACGTTAATGGTAATTTGTTCGCCACCGGGGATATTATTAGCAACTTCAAAAGCATACGCATCTTCTTTCTGGATGATGCTTTCGAGACCAAAATCACCAAAATACTCGATAGAATCGGTAAGTGAAACATAAGGATTTGTGGTAGTAATAGCCACGGTTACATTGCTGGCGGGAGCATCGCTAAAGTTAGCCATAGACAGCGAAATCAAAACTGATTCTCCTGGTCCGGGAATTCCATTGTTGTTACCGGTAGCATCGTTGATGGAATGGGCATAGTAGCTCGGTCCCGGCAACGATACTGCATTCACGGCTGCCAGTGCGTCGATACGTCCGGAGCCGCTGTTGTTGTTTTTACCGGGTGTCATCACCTGTGCAGTTTCTTCCGAAATTTGCGAAATCTGCTCAGGGCTGAGCTGCATATTTTTCTGAAGCATAAGCGCTATCATTCCGGCATTACACGGAGTTGCCATTGAGGTTCCGCTCCATCCGTCTTCGTAGCCGGTGTTGCTATTGTAGGCCAACGATTTTATGTTGGAGCCGGGAGCACAAATATCGGGACGAATCAAACCAATGCCGGGCTGATAGGGATAATCATTGAAAGGAGCAATGGCGCTCCAGGTCAAAGGACCGCGACCGGAAAAACCAGAAACTTGGTTGCTGCTGGTTGTAGCTCCCACACAGATAATTCCTGATGTTCCGCCGGTAAGCGTTTGGTCGGGGTTGAGCCAGGGTGGAGGTAAATCACCGGGAGTACGTACGTTGTCCGGAATGGGATAGCTGCTTTGTTGATCGCCTTCGTTACCGGCTGCCACCGATGCCACAATGCCTGCAGCAAGCGAGTTGTCGAAGGCTTCGCGCCACACGCGGCGGTTTGGACCCCAGTCGTGGAGCCAACCCAGTGAAAGACTCATCACGTGAGCGCCTTGCTCTACGCTGAATTGAATTCCTGACCACACAGCGCTTTCGTTTCCGCTTCCGCCGGCGTCAAGCACTTTAATACACATAATAGTAGCTCCGGGAGCAACACCGGTTTGTGAGCCTGATGTTCCATCGCCGGCTACCGTTCCTGCGCAATGCGTTCCGTGGCCGTTATCATCCTTAGGATTGTTATTGTTAGCATTAAAATTATAACCATGATTGGGATATTCGTCGCTCTGCCATACATGGGTTTTCAGGTCGAGGTGGTCGTAATTAACACCGGTGTCTAATACGGATACTATCACACCCTCACCGTTGAAACCTAAGGCCCACACAGCATTGGCATTTATCTTAACTACGTTCCAGGTTATCTCGCGGCTGCCGGGAACGCCTTCCATAGCCACAGCATTTTTGCGCTCAGCCGGATCGAGAATCAAGCGCGTCTCATCATAGTCGATGGATTCGATATCGTTGCGTTTGGCAAGTTGGGATATCGCCTCAGGTGTTGCGTAGCAGTTGATCACGTTGGCAATCCAGTAAGTAGTGACCTGATTTACCTGCTGGCTGCGCTGCTGCTGATTGAGCTGTGCAACTACTCCGCGCTGCGACAGGATAGAAAAGTCTTTGAGCGCGGCCACCACATACTGGCGACGCGCTTCGCCGAGCAGCGTTTGCGCATGACGCAACAACTCTTGTGAATCGTATTTGTCTTTTAAGGTAATGTTGATGCGAACCATGTCGTCAGCAGAAACCTGCTCAAGGTGCGCGGTGAGTTTACCGGTAAGCAATGTCTGACCCATGATAGGAGACAAGGCGCTTAGCAGCAAAGCAAAGAGAAAAAGCGTAGTCAATCGTTTCATTTGTAAAGTTTTAGTTATGGTAAAATATGTGTTTGTTTTTAAAATTTCTAAGAATATTGTAGTTTTCGCAGAATGGTGAATTAAATAACATCTGAAGGCAAACTTTGTTGAATCAATAGCTTAGGATATTTCTGGTATTCAATTTCTTTCACTTTAGACAGTATCATAGCTTTAATTTTGGAATTTCCTTTTTATAATTTTGATTAACGTGTCGATGGCTTCTTTGTCTTGGATTGCATATTTTTGCTTCACTTCATCTATCACCTGTAGCGCATCATTCAAAAGCGTCTGGCGATTGAGTCGGTCGATGGTTTGCTGGTAAGCTTCCACATCGCCTTTAAAAACCTCATTAATAAATAAAAATTTATCGTTTACGCCAATGGCAGTTCTGATGTCGGGAATGGCATAGCTTCCGATATGCGCCGCCAGAGAGGTGTCGTCGCTCTTTTGGTAAACATCGGCAAAGGTTTTGGCTGGAGCAAATTGATCAGCAGTCGATTTTGAAGGTTTTTTGGTAGGAACTAAAGGTAAAAGCACCTCGTGTGTTTCTTCCACGGCTGGTTCCGGAAATGGCTTTTTAGCTACTTCCTCAACTACCTTTTTGTTTTGTGAATTATCTTCTTCCTTTTTCAGCTTAAGCTCAATTTCTTCTTTTACAGAATAATCATCCTGTTTTTTTATCTGAACTGGAATTTCCTTTAAAGTTTCTTCTACGTGGATAGACTTTGGGTTGGATACATTAGCCCCCGGATGCGCTGCTCCAAGTTCATCGATGAGATCGTAAAGCAGACGCAGGTTGTCGAAGAGGATGTCGCGATCAAGGCGCGCTATCTCCGGCTGGTGGCGGTTGGCACGCGTCCAGTCTTTTACAAGTTTTTGTATTTCTTGGGTAATTTGATCGTTGATCGTCATAAAAAGTATTCAAAAAAAAGTAGTTCTACAAGCAAGTTGTGTCAGGCGGAAGCATCAGAATATGGGTAGTGGATGCAAAAAAAGCAAAATTATTGAAGCCCCCGTTCTATCTTTATCAAAACCCGCCCCAGGGTGATAAACGATTAAGGAACAGAAAGCGTATTTTCGCGGCACAAATTCCGGCATAGGCAGGAGGTTATTTTTATAAAAGAGTAATATGTTTTTAGAAACAAAAGCCGACCGCACGGCACGCGGCGGGTGGATAGAAGTTATTTGCGGCTCAATGTTTTCGGGCAAAACCGAGGAGCTGATCCGACGGCTCAAGCGTGCCCGTATCTCGCGACAGAAGGTCGAAATTTTTAAACCTGCCGTGGATGTACGCTACAATGTATCGGATGTGGTGTCGCACGATGCGTCAAGCATTCCTTCCACGCCTGTGGAGTCATCGTCGCAAATATTACTACTTGCAGGCGAAGTGGATGTAGTAGCTGTGGACGAAGCGCAATTTTTCGATGAGGGTCTGCCGGCAGTGTGCAACCAACTGGCTAATGCTGGCATGCGCGTCATCGTGGCCGGCCTCGACATGGACTACACCGGCAAGCCTTTTGGCCCCATGCCCGCGCTGATAGCTACCGCCGAATATGTAACCAAGGTGCACGCCATCTGCATGAAATGTGGAAATCTGGCGCAATACTCGCACCGCATCGCCGGGGGCGAAAAGCTGGTTGAGCTGGGCGAAAAAGATCGCTACGAGCCGCTGTGCCGCCGCTGCTTTTTCGAAGAACGTAAGAAGAAATGATAGGACACATGGCGGCGATTCAGGGTAATCCTGTTTTTCGTACTTTTGTCAAACAAGTTCCCGCAAGCAAGCGTTTACAAATTATTCATTTGTGAAAAGGTAAATTGAAAAAATATGGAAACAGTAACTGTAGAACTTAAGGATAGTAATGCAATGAGGCTTTTGAAATATCTCGAGGTTGCTAAAATCATCCGGATACTGGACAAAGTAGAAATTCCAAAGAATAATCAGATATCTGCAAGTCTTAGAGGTTCAATAAGCAAGGAGCGCGCAAACGAACTCCTTGAACAACTAACAGAAATGCGCAATGGATTATAAATCTGATTCTTCGATTCCTGAAATTTTCATCAGATGTACAAGCAAGCCTATTTTTAATTCTGTTTTACCATGCACCGGAACAGATACCCTTGTGACAGAACCACTTTTAGCATAGATGTAATGACTGCCATTTATTCTTTTTAATTCCCATCCCTTAGATTCAAGGATGTGGCAAAAATGTTTTCCACTGACTGTCTTCAAACTGCAATCTCTATAATTCTGCTACTTTCTGAAATAGCAATATCCTCAACATCTACCGAAAGACAGCCTTCAACAGCTTCATAAATATTGCTCAATAACTCATCAAAAGAATCACCTTGTGTGGCGCATCCGGGTATAGAGGGGACTTCTGCCCAATAGCCACCTTCTTCGGCTTCGTGTACTACAACTTTTAATTTCATATCGTTTCTTGTTTAATAGATAATAAACGCATAAATACTTTGCAAAGTTCAACAAAATCAGGATGCACAAGATTCACTGCCCGCAAAACTGATTTGCCATCTCATTTCCCAAAGCGTATTTTCAATAACTAAAAAAACATCCGGCTCCGTCGAAGAAAGAGTAAACCTCCGCTTTACCCATTTTCCAATCTGAAAATATTTTGCGTTCTTTGCGCCAATTTTTAAATAATTGATAATGATGAAAAATACATTCTTTCTAATCCTTGTGGTAGCCCTTACTCTGGGCGCCTGCAACCAGCCTTCGGGCACCGAGAGCAAACAAACCGAATCTACTCCGGAAGAAACCACGCAAACCATCCAAACACAAGATACAATGGACACACCTCAACAAACGCCGGCGGAAACTACTGCCGGACAAAAAGTGAAATTAAGCACAAAATACGGCGACATGACGCTGCTGCTTTATGACGAAACACCCCAACACCGCGACAATTTCCTGAAGCTGGTGCGCGAGGGCTACTACAATGGTACGCTGTTTCATCGCGTCATCCGCGACTTTATGATTCAGGGCGGCGACCCCGACAGCAAAGGCGCAGCACCCGGCCAGCGACTGGGAAGCGGCGGCCCCAGCTACACCATACCGGCAGAATTTAATTCCAAATTCATACACAAAAAAGGAGCACTTTCAGCCGCACGCCAAGGCGACCAGGTAAATCCGCAGCGCCGCTCTTCTGGCTCGCAGTTTTATATCGTTCAGGGGAAAAAAACCAGCGCCGCCGAGCTTAACAGCACCGCCCAACAAACAGGAGCTTTTTACACGCCTGAGCAAATGGAAATCTATCAAAACATTGGTGGAACACCTTTCCTCGATACCCAATACACCGTGTTTGGCGAAGTGATCGACGGGCTTGATGTGATTGATAAAATTGCTGCCGTTCCCACTGCTCCCGGCGATCGCCCGCTGGAAGATATTCCCATGACGATGACAATTATTGAAAAATAGAAGGGGAAAATCCAAATAACAAATCCCAAATCCCAAATAAATCTCAAAGAACAAATTTCAACATTTCAGACCGGTTTTAATCATTGAAATTTATTTTGAGTTTGATCAATTGTAATTTATTAGAATTCATTTAATAAAATAATCATCACATGAAAAAAACTGCAATCCTTTTCGCTCTGATAGCCGCATTTGCACTTCAGGGAATGTCGCAACAGGCCAATAGCATGAAGAAATTTGTAATTCATACCGACTACGGCGACATACACGGCATACTTTATAACGACACGCCACAACACCGCGATAATTTTGTAAAACTTACAAACGAAGGCTGGTACAACGGTTCCATCTTTCATCGCGTCATCAAAGATTTTATGATCCAGGGCGGACAAAACGCCGATGGCCGTCAGGATCCCGGCTATACCGTTCCGGCTGAATTTCGCAAAAATCATTTTCATAAAAGAGGTGCGCTTGCCGCTGCCCGCATGCCCGACCAGATGAATCCCGAAAAGGCTTCTTCAGGCTCGCAGTTCTACATTGTGCAGGGTCGTGTTTTCGATGAGTCGATGCTTACGAACATGGCGCAAGGTGGCAAGTCGTTTACCGACGAAGAACGCCAGGCATACACTACCGTGGGTGGCACTCCCCATCTGGATGGCGAATACACCGTTTTTGGTGAGGTGACTGAGGGTCTGGACGTAGTTGATAAAATATCTGCTGTAAAAACCGCTGCCGGTGACCGCCCCGTTAATGAAGTGAAAATGACCATCGAGATAGAGGAATAACATCTCCTTGATCAAGAGAATTTGCATTACTACAAGTACCATGAAAGATAAAATTGAGAAGCTGCTTCAGGAGATCGAGGCTGCCACACCACAAGATGCCGGGCAGCTCGACGCTTTCCGCATAGCATACAGCAGCAAAAAGGGGAAGATACCCGCACTGTTTGAAGATTTTAAAAATGTGCCCCCCGAAGAGCGCAAAGAGATGGGACAGCGCCTCAACGAGCTGAAAAACCGTGCACAGGAAAAGTACAATCAGCTCAAAGAATCACTGGAAAAGTCGACAGGTGCATCACAGGCCGCCGACGACGATCTGACCCGTCCGGCAGATTTCCAATTTACAGGCAGCCGCCATCCATTGTCGATTGTCCGCCGACGCATTCTTGATATCTTCAACAGACTGGGATATACCGTAGTGGAAGGCCCGGAGATAGAGGACGACTGGCACAACTTCTCGGCACTCAACTTCCCCGACGAACATCCGGCGCGCGACATGCAGGACACATTTTTTATCAGTGGCAGCCAGGTTCCCAACGACGAAAAAGTTGCGTTGCGTACACACACCTCATCGGTGCAGGTACGTATCATGGAAAACAGCAAACCTCCCATTCGCGTGCTGGCACCCGGACGCGTATTCCGCAACGAGGCTATTTCCGCACGCGCGCATTGCATTTTCCATCAGGTGGAAGGTTTGTATATCGATCATAATGTTTCTTTTGCCGACCTAAAGCAAACGTTATATCACTTTGCCCGCGAGCTTTTTGGTGAAGACACCCGCGTTAGGTTCCGGCCTTCCTATTTTCCATTCACGGAACCTTCAGCCGAAATGGACATCTCATGTAAAATATGTGGTGGAGTTGGCTGCAAGATTTGCAAACATTCGGGATGGGTCGAGATATTGGGCTGTGGAATGGTAGATCCCAACGTACTCGAAAGCTGCGGAATCAACAGCAGCGAATATACGGGATTTGCCTTTGGCATGGGCATCGAACGCATCACTATGCTCAGTTATCAGATTGATGATCTGCGCCTTTTCTTTGAAAACGACGTGCGTTTTCTGAGGCAGTTTGAGGGAGCGTTTTAACAAGTTCCAAATGACAAGTTCCAAATGACAAGCTCCAAATGACAAATAAATTCAAAGTCACAAGTTACAAACGCGCGTGGCCGCTTGTTTTGTTGGTTTTTTAATTATTGAGATTTATTTGCTATTGATTTGTTGTTTTTTGGGATTTCATTTCCTGTTCTCCGGCACCGACATGTGCGTTTGCACCAGCAACCATTTCCCGTCTTTTTTCACCAGCACACCCGTATAACGCAGTCCTTCGTAACTGTTTGCTTTGCCGTCGCGGATAAAATTGTAATTGATAATCTCCGAAAACCAGGCAGTATTTCCTGATTCGTTCACCTCGATGATCTGGTCTTTGTCGCAAATATAGGTATCAGTGAAGCTGCTGAACTGCTTGGTGACTGCCGCTCTTATCTGCTCCCAGCCCACCAGTTTCTCATCCGACTCGGTACCAAAACTCACGATGCGCTCCGACGGACACCAGATGTCGCCAATCATGCCGATATCTTGATTTTCGTTGGCAAGTGCATATTTTTGCAATACCAACCGAATGGCATTTTTCTCCTTATCCACGTTCACACTTTCCTTTTCAGGCTTTTGGCATCCGCTTGCCATTAGCGCAATGATTGCTATTAGTAAAAATCCATTTTTCATACAACCTCCGTTTATTATTTGAATAAAAAAAGCATTTTTTAATCTTGTAAAGATAGGATAAAATTAAAGCTCAAAATGCGGAAGCCAAAATCCAAATTCACGATTTCAAATGGATATCTGAAATTCTCTATTCCTTCTCAACGCTCACCTCTATTTTCTCAACGCTCATTTCTAACTTCTTCCAGATTTCCTTCAGCAAAAGAGCAGCTTCTGATTTCGGCGCAAATTCAGTTATCGTTTGGCCAGCAATCATGGCGTCAGTAAACGTAGTATCGAAAGGGATTTTGCCAATCATTTCAATAGATTCCGCCTTCAGCTCTTCTTCCAGTTTCTGGCTTAGCTCCGGATTCAAATCCCATTTGTTGATGACGGCACTTGTAGAGATGCCAAATTTACGGGTAAGTTCCGTCAGCCGGAGTGCATCGTGCAGTCCCGATACAGAAGGCTCGGCCACCAGAAGCACCTTGTGAACCCCCGACAACGAAGCAATCACCGGGCAGCCTATGCCGGGAGGTCCATCGTTGATGATGCGACTAATTTTATTCTGTGAAGCAATTTCGCGGGCTTTGCTACGGATGGTTGCCACCAATTTCCCGGAATTTTCTTCGCCTGGCATCATGTGGGCGTGCACCAGCGTTCCAAAGCGTGTAGAAGAAATATACCAGAAGTTGTTGAGCGAATCTTCGATTCGGATGGCCTGATCCGGACACAGGCGGCTACAAAGCTTGCAGCCTTCGCAAAGCAGCGGGTCGATGTAGAAAGTGTTGTTACTGTTTTGCAACACAGCATCAAAGCGGCATACTTCGGCACATAGGCCGCAGCCGGAGCAAAGAGCGGGGTCAATAATAGCTTTACTTCCGCTCACAAAAGGATGTGTGGAATGGATGTCGGGTTTTAAAATAAGGTGCAGATCGGCAGCGTCCACATCACAATCGCAGAATACGGCATCTCCGGCCAACGAAGCAAAAGCCGCTGTAACGGAGGTTTTTCCGGTGCCTCCTTTTCCACTCAAAATGGTTATCTCTTCTGGTTTCATACGGTTGTTGTTTCAAAAATTTTCCCAGCCATTTCGTTATAATGATTTTTATAACCATCAATATCTTCTATCAACAACCGGCTTCCCGAATATTGCCGAGCAATCTCACGATCGAACGGGATGGTGGCTAGTTCCGGCAACTCCTCTTCCAACAGGTATTTCTTCATCTCATCAAATTCTTTGTCCGCTTTATTAATTACAATTCCAAAACTTTTATCCATCGACCGTACCAATTCCACAGCAAGTTTCAGATCCCAAAGACCAAAGGGCGTAGGCTCGGTAACGAGGATCACATAATCAGCGCCCGCCAGAGTAGCTACTACCGAACAGGAAGTGCCCGGAGGCGCATCGTAAATTATAATGCCTTCTGAATTTTTTGCTTTGGCGGTTAGTTGCCGGATTAGCGCCGTCTGTGTTGCCAATCCTACCTTCAGCCGGCCTTCGCTTAATTGCAAACCATCGCCCAACTGGTAACTATTGATGTCACCGATATGTAAATCCTTTTCGGTGATGGCTCCATTGCGACAAGCATAGAGGCATGCACCGCACGAATGGCACAGCTCCGGTGTTACTTCAGCATGCTTCAACGGCGGAATAACAGTAATGGCGTTGAAGGTGCAATAATCCACACAAGCGCGGCAAAAGGTGCATTTCAGTGGATCGATTTCCGGAATAGGAAGAAAGACCGGAATAGTGGAAGTAAGTTTTGCATCAGCAAAAAATAATGCGTCGTTGGGTTCTTCCACATCACAATCCACCAGCAAAACCTGCTGCTGACGGTCGTGTGCGATAAAATGCGCCAGGTTCACAGCGATGGTTGTCTTTCCCGTGCCGCCTTTTCCACTGGCAATTGCAATTTTAAAATTTTTGGAATTCATGTTTTAAAAAGGTTTTTGTCAAAAAAATGCTGCACATTTCAGCATAAAACATGCAGCATCTGATGTTACAGGTAAATAGTTACCTGTTTCCACGGCCTAAACCACGGCCTAAACCGCCGCGTCGTCCGCGGCCAGCACCACGTCCCTGTCCCTGTCCGGTTTCGTCGCTGTTGAAGCGCCGGCGCGGGGTGTTTTCAGAAACGTCATTGCCGGCAGGCTGCTGCTTTCTGCAGCGTCCCAAACCACGTCCGGTGCGAGAGCCTTGGCCTTCGGATCCCGTTCTATCGAGTCCTGGCATAATTCCCTCCTTTCTTTTATTTTAATGTTTCAATAATTTGTTGAATTGTTTTATGATCTTCTGAGAATTTCACCAACTGAACCTGGTATTTGTCGAGCAGCTCTTTGGCCTTTGGCCCAAAATCGCCCGATACGATTCGCTTGACACCAAGCGTCAGCATCTTTTCGGCTACCTTGTGTCCGGCACCGCCCATGGCATCTGCAAATTCGTTTTTTATAAAAGTTGTTGCACCACTTTCGTGGTCATACACACAGAAGTAGGCGCAGCGGCCAAACCTTGGATCCATCGTCGATTCCAGCGTGTCGCCGCTTGAAGTTATTACTGTTTTCATTGAAGCCATTTTCGTTTGTTATTTATTAATTTTAATTTCCTTTTCGGGTGCATTCAAAAAAACTACTTCCGTGCTGTGACACATCGGGCAGCTTTTGTCGGTGATATTTTCGGGCAAAGTAAAAAGAGCATGGCAGCTTTTGCACGAAAACCAGTTCTTGTCGAAGCTGGCGTTGCCAAACACCGATTTTATCTCTTTCACTTCCACGAGGGCACGTGCAATTTTTTTGCGGGCGCTGTCATAGATTCGGGCAAAGGTTGGCCGCGAAATTCCCATCAGCACACATGCCTCATGGTGCAGCATGCCATCGTAGTCGGCCAGTTTGATGGCTTCATATTCTTCATAATGCAACTCCACCTCTCCTTGTGAGTTACCGGACGCACCATATGGCCGGTACCCTTTAAACCGGGGAGGAGCTACAACTTTTCGTGGATGATGTCGGCGTGACATTAAATTAATTTTAGCACAAAAATAATGAGAATATTCTCATAACAATGCATTGTAAAAAATACTTGTAATAAATTGTCGGGATTTGAATTCCGAAGACCAAATTCAGGATGGGATATCGGGCGAAAGTTTGCCCTTTTGAAGCGTCACTATTTAGAATGGAAATAAATATCAACTTTTTGAAAAATATTTTCAAAAACGTTAATTCAATAGATTGTGGCGTTCACACATTCAAAAGCACCTTTCATACAATAAACCTGCATATTCGATTAGAACACATGTTTTTAGGCCTCGACTCAACATTTGGAAAATGAGAATCACTGTATTATCTTAGCGGCGAATTTGATTTTTGATTGGTTAGTTTCGTTCTTATCTTACTGCTTTCAAAGTAAATGTTTGTCCAACCCGGAAAAATTATCAGGCAGAAATATCCGTTTTATCGTCCCACAATCCGTTTCATCCACAATCCGAAAAACAAATTACCTTGAATGCAAGAGTTGAAGCCTCCGCCTCACAATGTGCGGAGACTTTAACTTGATTTCCCCTAAAATAGAAAACCTTCCGGTGCCCCCCGGAAGGTTTTTTTTATGGGTAATAATCATTGCTCATTTTTAACTGGCAATATCCAAAGATTCCTTGTTGCCCTACAAATCAAAGTGCTTAATCAAGATGATAAGTGTTGCTTTTCAGAAACGTGTATGCTGATGTTCTGCTCCATTTCAGAGAAGCATCGTCAGGTAGATATTAAAAATTTAGAGTGAGACCTAAGCTGGGCATTATAGGCAACTGCCGAACTACGTTGTTGGTAAGGCGATTGACGTAAAATACATTGTCGCGATCGTAAATGTTGGTAACGCTAAAGTCGGCCTGTAGCTGTGTGTGTTCGCTAAGGAAAAAGATGCGTTTCAGACTAAAATCGAGGCGATGATAGGTGGGTAGGCGCCCCTGATTGAGATCGGCATATTGGATACCAATCGTTCCATTTTCGGTAACGTAATCGCTGTTGATACCCCCTGGAAAAAGGAGTTTTTCAAAATAGCCTTGCGACTCAGTGAACGGAAAACCGGTGCCAAAGTTCCAGCGCAGACTAACCTCCCATTGTTGCAGGTCGCCCATGCTGTAAGAAACAAGCATGTTCAGGTTGTGGCGGCGGTCGTAGTGAGGATAATACCAAATCTGACCATCATATTTTTCGACAAAAGCAAACGAGTAAGCTCCCCAGAAATAGAGGTTGTTGCGATTGTATTTCAGCGACAAATCCAGCCCGTAGGCTTTTCCTTTCTCAATCAGAAAATCCTTTTTCTGAATATCGGGAGTGCCGTCGGGGGCAGTATTTTCATCATAAATCTTATAGCGGTTCAGGTTGGTAAGCTGGGGAAAATATTTAAAATATCCTTCGAGGTTTATTGTAAACCAGCGTGAGATATCCTGCTCCACACCGAGGATAATATGCTCCGATTTCTGAAGTCGGCTGGTGACCGCCTTGCCGTCGAATTCGGCGGGCAGATTATCAGGGCCGGAGAGGAAGCCATAGAAAAGGTTCACCACGTCGCGGTCGTTGCGGGCACTAATAAGATTTTGGGAATAAAGACCTGCGGCAAGTTTAAAACGTGTGTGAGCTGTGGCATTGTATTTTACAGCCAGACGTGGTTCGGGCGACACCTCCGAGAGGGAGGCATACCATTGCACCCGAAATCCCGGCTCGATGAGAAACTTACCCGTATTCAGTTTATATTTTCCATACAAAGCCAGTTCCGTAGTATTTTCACTTTGTTGGATGCGTCCGCCGGTTACATTAAAAAATTCAAAATCAGTTTTAAATCCATTGAGTTCAAGGCCATATTTGAGTTCGTCTTTGCCCATAAAATAGGTGAAGTTGAGGCCGGCATTAAATCCATTGATACTGCTGCTGCGGGGCTTCATATTATCTTCTTCCATTTGCATTTTATAGTGCGAATAGGCCATGAGGCCTTGTATCAATACCGGTGCCTTTCCGGGAATAATTATAAAGTTGGCCCCTCCTCCTGCGGCATCCCAGGAGTAGTCGGAGAGGTCCTGATAGTTTACACGGTCGGTGTAGTTAAAGCCAAAAAGATTGATCTTGCTACCGTTTTCACTATTGATAGATAATTTGCC
>CAZTCX010000042.1:0-5133 GCA_964612515.1 uncultured Lentimicrobiaceae bacterium
AAAACAAGTCATTTGTAGCAACCGAGACCACTAAAAAAAGTTCCTACGCTGAGCTCGATTACAAACATATCGCTTCGAGTGACCGCTACCATCTTCTGGAAATAGAGCTACACACGGGACGCCACCACCAGATACGCACACAGCTTTCGGCTTTTGGCTGCCGCATCAAAGGCGACTTGAAATATGGCTTTCCGCGTTCCAACCCCGATGCTTCCATTCATCTGCATGCCCGTCGCCTCGAGTTTCTCCATCCCGTAAAGGGAGAAATGGTTACCATTGTGGCGCCGCTACCCGTTGATCCGCTATGGAATTATTTTGGAAAAGTCACCAGCCAACAGCAATCGCCCGGAACATGACCGCACGATTGCTGCGCTTAGCACTGTTTTGCCTGTTGGCAATAATGTTGGCATACCCGCTGCAGGCACAGTATTACAGCTCTGGCCAGGATCCGGCATCCGTTGACTTTCGTCAGATTAAAACAGAGAATTTCCGCATCATCTTTCCCTATTCCTATCAGCAAACGGCGCTTTACATTGCCAATGTGATGGAATATGCTGCCCGGCTGGACACCATCACCCTTCACGACGACCCGCCATGGATCCCGATAATTCTGCACAACCAGACTGCAATTTCCAATGCAATGACCGTTTGGGCGCCACGCCGCATGGAATTTTACACTATTCCCTCTGCCGACGGTTACGGCCAGGAGTGGTTTCAGCAATTGGCGCTGCACGAGTACCGGCATATTGTGCAGATCGACAAACTCAATCAGGGACTGACGCGTGCGCTCACATACGTTTTTGGCCAGCAGGCTACCGGTGCCGTGCTCGGGTTGTATATTCCGTTGTGGTTTCTGGAAGGCGACGCAGTGGCTGCCGAAACGGAGCTGAGCAATACCGGCCGCGGACGTTCGCCATCCTTTGCCATGCCGCTGCGGACACAGTTTCTCGAAAAAGGAGTTTATCCTTACGATAAAGCGGTTTTTGGCTCCTATCGCGATTTTACGCCCAACCGTTACATCCTTGGTTATCATCTGGTGGCCACCGGCCGCCGCGACTATGGAACCAACTTGTGGAATCATACGCTTGATAAAGTAGGAAGAAGGCCGTACATGATCGTCCCGTTTTCAGAAGGAATCAGAGATGTGACCCAAAAAAATAAGACTTCGTTTTATCGCCATCAGATGGGAGCTTTGAAAACGGAATGGGAGCAGGCGTCTGTTGAAACGGAGCAGCCATCCATGAAAATGCAATTGCCCGAAAAGCAGATTTTCACAGATTATAAAAAGCCTTTTTATGTAAATGAAAAAATGATCGTTGCCGAAAAGCGCCCGCTTGATCAAATCGCACAGTTTGTAGCTATCGATGCCAATGGCAACGAGCATGTGCTTTTCACACCCGGATATTACGATTTTGGCTCGTTGACTTATGGTGGCGGACGGCTGGCCTGGTCGGAGCGCGTTTTTGATCCACGCTGGGAAAACCGGAATTATTCAGTAATAAAAATGCTGGATATTAAAACAAATACTGTAAAAACTATAGCTGAAAAAACACGCTGGTTTTCGCCGGCACTATCCGCTAATGGGGAATTGTTGGCAGTTTCAGAGGTGACCGAAGAGCAGCAATATCGCGTGCTGGTGATGCAGACCGCTGATGGTAAGATCGTGCAAACGATTGCCACTCCAAACAATGAATTTCTTACTACGCCTTCCTTTTCACAAAACAACATGAATATCGTTGCAGTAGCTATTGGCGACGCCGGAAATCGCCTGGTGCTGGCCGAAACTGCTACCGGCGATTTGCAATATTTGATGGACACCACTTTTACCGTCATCGGGCAGCCAGTGATGCGTGGTGACACCATTTTGTTTGTCGGCGCCTGGTCGGGCATTGATAATCTTTACATGATGCTGCTATCCTCGCGCGGAATATTTCAGCTTACTGATGTTAAATATGGCGTGGGCAATCCTTCTTTTTATGAAAATGGAAACAGCATTATTTTCGAAAATTATACCGCCGAAGGTTTTGAGATTGCTACGCATACTCTTGATTCATCAAAACCATTGCCCTTATCGTCAGTAACGGATCACAGTGTGAAACTTTATCAGCCATTGGCCGAGCAGGCGGGTGTTATTCTCAAGCCTTCGCTTATTCCGGACTCGGCGTATGCCATCCGAAACTATTCGCGGCTGGGGCATCTTTTTAATTTTCATAGCTGGGCACCATTGGCTATTGATGTGGATAATAACGACGTAAATCCCGGCGTGTCGCTGTTTTCACAAAATGTGCTCAGCACCGCTTTCGCGGAATTGGGCTGGGAATACAACCTGAACGAAGAAACCGGGAAATACTACGCACAGTTTACCTATGCCGGCTGGTATCCGGTGCTCGATTTTGCGGCTTCGTATGGCCGGCGTCGTTCTTCTATTATGGACACCACTTCGCAGCGTATCGACTTTAGCTGGATGGAAACCAACTTCGCAACCACGGTGCGGGTGCCACTTAACATTACCCGTGGTAAGTGGGCGCGTTTTATCCAGCCGTCCGTCACGCTGGAATATGTGCAGCGCGACATGGATGCTGATGCCACAGTTTCGTTCCGGCGCAGCAATTATAAAGCGCTCACCTATCGTCTTTCGGCCTCCAACCAGATTAAATCGACAGATTGGGATATGTATCCGCGGTGGGGACAAACACTGGATTTGCGTTTGCAGACTTCGCCTTTTGCCGGTGACACGCTCGGTGCAATGTTCTCGGTGGTGAGTCGGCTCTATTTTCCGGGATTGATGCGCCATCATAGTTTTAATTTGTACGCCGGTTATCAGAAACGAGATGATAGCAGTCCTCTTTATGAAGATATGGTCCGTTTTCCGCGCGGCTGGTCGCAGCTTTATGCCAGCGAAGTGGGGAGCTTTTCAGCCAACTATAAGTTTCCGATTGCTTATCCCGATTTCAGCATTTGGTCGTTGGTGTATCTGAAACGGATCAAAGCCAACCTGTTTTACGATTATGCGCTGGGCACGCATTATGGCACTCCCGCCGACTGGCAATCGACGGGCGTGGAGCTGTTTTTCGATATGCATTTGCTGCGGCTGCCGGCACCGGTAGAGCTGGGTTATCGCCTGGTATGGCGTCCGCAGGTTTCCGACTGGCAAAGTGAGTTTTTGTTTTCGGTTAGTTTCGATAGTTTTTAAATCTTATTTTCGCGATCTATTTTAACAACATGATAAGATTTGCCTTAAAAATATTCTTATCCTCATTTTCAGTGGTTGTAGCTTCGTGGCTGCTGCCGGGCGTGGCTTTGCGCGATTATTTATCCGCAATATTGGTTGCATTGGTTCTGGCGCTGCTCAACACACTGCTCAAGCCCATTCTGGTAATCCTCACCATCCCCATCACCATTTTTACTTTCGGATTTTTTCTTTTGGTAATAAATGCCGTGATGGCGCTGCTTGCGGCATACTTCGTTGCTGGATTTTATATTGCCGGATTTTGGTGGGCAATGGCTTTCAGCATCATCGTTTCGCTGATGAATTTAATGATTAATCTGGACGATAAAAACAAAAGATAATATGAAATCACGCATGCTTACCAGCATTCAGGAAATCCTCGACACGGCCAATAAAGCCCAATCGTGTTTTGTGTCGATGGTGGATCAGGAGGGGATGCCCTATCTGGTGCCGATGAACTTTGGGATGACAGGTCAGGATGTTTATCTGCACTCCGCACAAAATGGACGAAAGATTGACGCACTCCGCAACAATCCCAACGTTTGCATTTGTTTTACTTCCGACCATCTTTTGCGCTGGCAAAGCGAAGATGTGGCGTGCAGCTACAGTATGAAATACCGCAGCGTGCGCGCTTACGGTCAGGTAAAGTTTGTAGAAGATTACGATACAAAAGTAGAGGCGCTCAATTGCGTCATGCGCAAATACACCGGCAAAGAATTCAGCTACAATCCTCCCTCCATCCACGAAGTGCTGGTATGGCGCGTGGAAGTGAAGCATTGGGAAGGCCGGGTGTACGGGTATTAAGATATTAAAGGATTTTCTTTTGTAAAAACACTTTTCAAGAAATGCAGCTCTGAAAACCCCGCCCGCACCCCCCGACCCCCTAAAGGGGGAGCCGCCGACGCACCAGCTGTGTGGGAGGATTTATTGACAAACAATATAGTAAACGCAACGTCTGGAGGTTGTGGGTGGGTTTCCCCTTTAGGGGATTAGGGGTGCGCGTGGGCAAATGGCATCAACAATCCTTGCCGCCCGCACCCCCCGACCCCCTAAAGGGGGAGCCGCCGACGCACCAGCTGTGTGGGAGGATTTATTGACAAACAATATAGTAAACGCAACGTCTGGAGGTTGTGGGTGGGTTTCCCCTTTAGGGGATTAGGGGTGCGCGTGGGCAAATGGCATCAACAATCCTTGCCGCCCGCACCCCCCGACCCCCTAAAGGGGGAGCCGCCGACGCACCAGCTGTGTGGGTGAGTTAAGGACCGGAAATTGTGGGTGGGTTTCTCTGCCAGTTGGCTGAGATTTTGGGTGTGGGTGGACAAGCTAATTTTAATTCTATAGTATGGCAAGGTTAAAAAACACGATTGAAAAGAAGATGTTCTATGGCGCCTCCTCCTTAATTTTTGAGCGTGCTAAATCATTGAGATTTAACCCGACTGATGCTGAGAAGAAGATTTCCGAAGGCCTGAGAAATAAACAGTTGCTTGGATTAAAATTTAGATTTCAACATCCCCTCAGCCAGTTTATTGCTGATTTTTATTGCCATAAGATCAAGTTAGTTATTGAAATCGATGGAGGTATTCATTTAGATGAAGAACAAAGACAAAGAGATATTGGTCGAACCTTTGAGTTGGAAAAATACGGAATTGAAGTAATGCGGTTTTCTAATGAAGAAGTGTTATATGACTATGAAAAAGTTTTAGAAAAGATCAAAAAGAAGTGCGAGAAATTATTGATGCTTCAGGAAAAGCAGCCACATAAAGGTGACTGTAACCCGCACCCCCCCAGCCTCCTAAAGGAGCCGCCAACCCACCAGCAATGCGGGTGAGTTTATTAACAAAATTGAGAGGAGTAGTTTAATAATAGAAGATAAAAGGCCAGAAGTTGTGGGTGGGTTTCCCCTT
>CAZTCX010000042.1:5233-26708 GCA_964612515.1 uncultured Lentimicrobiaceae bacterium
TAAAAGGCCAGAAGTTGTGGGTGGGTTTCCCCTTTAGGGGATTAAGGGGTGCGCGTGGGCAAATCACATCAGCAATCCTTGTCACCCGCACCCCCCAGCTCCCTAAAGGGGGAGCCGCTAACGCACCAGCAATGCGGGTGTGTTTATTAACAAAATTGAGAAGAGAAGTTTAATAATAGAGAGTAAAAGGCCAGAAGTTGTGGGTGGGTTTCCCCTTTAGGGGATTAAGGGGTGCGCGTGGGCAAATCAAATCAGCAATCCTTGTCACCCGCATCCCCCAGCCCCCTAAAAGGGGAGCCGCCAACGCACCAGCAATGCGGGTGAGTTTATTAACAAAATTGAGAGGAGTAGTTTAATAATAGAAGATAAAAGGCCAGAAGTTGTGGGTGGGTTTCCCCTTCAGGGGATTAAGGGGTGCGCGTGGGTAAATGACATCAGCAATCCTTGCCAACAGCACCCCCCAGCCCCCTAAAGGGGGAGCCGCCAACGCACCAGCAATGCGGGTGTGTTTATTAACAAAATTGAGAGGAATAGTTTAATAATAGAAGATAAAAGGCCAGAAGTTGTGGGTAGGTTTCCCCTTTAGGAGATTAAGGGGTGCGCGTGGGCTTTTAATTCATTTATTCTTTCCCATCCAAAAGCAAGATTTCATGACTCATTAATAAACAATGCCTCCCCCTCCACTTCCTCTAATAAATTACGTTAAATAACTTGGATAACAAGCCAAATTTACAGTACATTTGGATCTTCCGTGACTAATCGTAATCTTACCGGGTACATAAATAGCAGGCAAAAATTGATTTCAATTCATAATATTCACAAATCAAAACCATCGCCTTATGAAAAAGCAAATCATTTTTCAAAGTTCTAAAGCGGTCCGGACGCTTTGTCTTTCTAATTTTCGAAAAGCCACCTTGCTGTTCTATAGTTTTATCTTCCTGATGCTGTGCCAGGCGCAGGGACAGGAATATGTTTCTTCCAAAATTAACGAAAATGAGTTTGCACCCATAGGCGCTTTGTGGCACTATACCCAGTGGGGATTTGGTGATGCATTCACAACTTATAAAACTATTGAATGTATTTCGGAGGCGAACGTAGGCGGAAAGTTGTGCAGGCACCTGCTTCAGGTCGATCGGTACTATGCCGATACTGCGTCTATGGCTTCTCACTATATGTATTCGGAGGAAGGCCGTGTCTATTTCTACGCCGATGATGCATTTCATCTTTTGTACGATTTCTCGGCAATGGCAGGGGACACACTCGTGCTCGATTATTATCAAACATACACCGGCGATCCTTTGCTGATGATCATCGACTCAACAGGAACTATTGAGATAAGTGGCGAGTCACGCAAAATCCAATATGTCACTTCGGGCGACGGGATGGTGATTGAGTTTGCTGACAAGGTTATCGAAGGCATCGGGGGAACCTATTTTATGTTTCCTAACTACGATGGTTCGAACAACGGTCCGCTCAGGTGTTATCAGGATCAGGAAACGGATGTTTGGTTGAGCCCTTATTATGGTGGACATTGGAATCATGTGGATTGCGATCAAATTATTACCGGTGTTGACGAGCATAAATCAGCGCCTGTATTTGCCATTCACCCCAATCCCGTCTCCGAATCTTTCGTACTGACTATATCTTCAGAAATAAATTTTAAGTCAGCAGTTCTCTACAATTCTCAGGGCATTCAAAAAGAGAAACGCATACTGCAAACTGGCGTGTACGAATATGAATTCGACGTGCGTCATTTGCCGGCGGGAGTTTACCTGATGGTATTGACAGACAATAAGCAACAGGTAAAATATCAAAAGGTCATTGTTATGAAAAATTAGATTTAAAAAAACAATTGAATAAAAAAGGCTGCCCATCAGGACAGCCTTTTTTTATAAATGATCAGATAAAAATCTGGTGTTAGTCTTCCAGCTGGTGTACTACCAGGCCGCTGCGCAGCTTGGGTTCGAACCAGGTAGTTTTTGGCGGCATAATGTTGCCGGTGTCGGCGATGGTGATCAGTTGTTTCATCGAAACGGGATAAAGGGCAAAGGCTGCTTTCATCTCGCCGGAATCGACGCGTTTTTGCAGTTCGCCCAGTCCGCGGATGCCACCCACAAAGTCGATGCGTTCTGATGTGCGCAGGTCTTTGATGTCGAGTGGGTCGAGCACCAGTTTCGACAGGATGGTAACGTCGAGTACCCCGATGGGGTCGTTGTCGTCGTAAGTTCCTGGCCGTGCTGTGAGCGAGTACCATTTGCCCCCCAGATACATGCTGAAGTTGTGCAGGCGGTTGGGTTTGTAAATTTCCGTTCCTACCTCCTTTACTTCAAAGTTCTTTTTGAGCATTTCTATAAATTCCGCATCGCTCATTCCGTTCAGGTCGGTCACCACCCGGTTGTAGTCGATGATGGTGAGCTGGTTGTCGGGGAAATGAACGGCCAGGAAATAGTTGTATTCTTCTTTGCCGGTATGGTTGGGATTGTTTTGTTTTTTCTCGTTGCCAACCAAAGCGGCGGCGGCAGTACGGTGGTGTCCGTCGGCGACGTAGGTGGCTGGTATGGTGGCAAAAAGGCTGATAAGTTCGTCGATGACTTTTTTATCATTGACAACCCAAAAATGGTGGCCAAAGCCGTCGTCGGCGGTGAAGTCGTATTCGGCATCGTGTTCGCGCACCCATTTGGCTACAATCTCATCAATCTTATCATTGGCCGGATAGGTAAAAAATACCGGTTCCATGTTGGCATTGGTGATGCGCACATGTTTCATGCGGTCTTCTTCTTTTACTTTTCGCGTAAGCTCATGCTTTTTTATCCGGTTGTTCATGTAGTCTTCCACGGCAGCACATCCCACCAGGCCATATTGCGTTTTGCCGTTCATGGTTTGTGCGTAGATGTAGAGATAGTCCTCTTTATCCGGCGTCAGCCATCCTTTGCCACGGAAGGCTTCAAAATTATCGCGTGCCTTGTCATACACTTCCTGTGCATAATGATCGATGTCGGCAGAGAGATCGATTTCGGGTTTGATGATGTGCAGCAGCGAATAGTCGTTGCCACGGGCTTCCTCTTTGGCTTCTTCCGAGTTGAGGACGTCGTAAGGGCGCGAAGCCAGTTTTGCGGCTATTTCTTTGGGTGGACGCAGCCCTTTAAAAGCTTTTAGTTGTGCCATAGTAATTAAAGATGGAAATTTTTAATTTTAATAAATGAATGATTATCTTTCATCATAGTTGACGCTACGTTGCAATGAGCCGATGAGGGCGCCGATCATCTTGGTGAGTTCCATGAGCTGTCCGCGCGATTCGTCGCTCGACATTTCGGTGATGTAGTTGAGTTTATGAGCAAGCGCAGTGTAAACCACGCAATCGCGGATTGAGCTTTTGGCCAGCTTAAGATAATAAACGAATTGTGGCTTGTTGCGCGAAGAGCCTTCAGCAATCTGCAAAGCGATGGTCTGGGCGGTGGTTGTAAACTTAACGGTCAGGTTTTGCATCTCATTCTCCGGAAACAGTGTGCATACCGAATGAACCCATTCTACATATTCCAGGGCTTTGTGATACACCCTCAGGTCTTCAAACCTAAAGAATGTGTAGTTCTTGTCGACTTCTTCCATAGCGCAATCTTTTTAGGGTAATAAAAAAGGAGATTCCAGCAGGGCTAAAAAACATCAGACCTGACAATGTCAATATCATCAGGTCTGATGGGATGCAAAAATAGGAACAATTATTTATTAACCTGGAAGGTTTTGTCGCCTTTTTCGAAAAAGTTCACGATTTGTTCAGCAGCGGCAATGCCTGCATTGATGTTAGCTTCGGCAGTCTGGGCACCCATTTTCTTAGGTGTGAAGAAACATCTGGCATCAAATTTTGCTTTGAGGTCGGCTGCGGTGTCGGGAGCAATGTCAGAAAGATACATAAAGTCGGGACGTTTTTCGAGCGTCTCCATCATGCCTGGTTCATCTATCACTTCTTTGCGGGCGGTGTTGATCAGCACAGCATTTTTGGGCATTTTGGAGAGCAGTTGCCAGCCAATCGATTTTTTTGTTTTATCGTTGGCGGGGATGTGCAATGACACATACTGGCATTTGCTGTAAAGTGCTTCAACGCTGTCCAGGGCTTTCACGCCGTCTTTTTCGATATCTTCTTTTTTAACAAAAGGATCGAAGGCATACACATCCATTCCAAAACCTTTGGCGATGCAGGCAACATATTTCCCAACGTTACCATAGGCATGGATGCCCAGGGTTTTGCCGCGCAGTTCGGTGCCGCTTTTGCCGTTGTAGTTGTTGCGGGCAGCCATCACCATCATGCCAAAAGCAAGTTCGGCAACGGCGTTGGAGTTTTGTCCCGGTGTGTTCATGGCCACGATACCTTTTTCGGTAGCGGCTGCCAGGTCGATGTTGTCGTAGCCTGCACCTGCTCTCACAATGATTTTGAGTTTCGGAGCGGCTTCTATCACTTCGCGGCTGGCAATGTCGCTGCGGATAATCATCGCGTCGGCATCTTTGGCAGCTTCGAGAAGCTGGGCGTTTTCGGTATATTTTTCGAGCAAAACCAATTGGTAGCCGGCTTTTTCAACAATACCACGAATGGCATTTACAGCCTCACTGGCAAAGGGTTTTTCGGTTGCAACCAATACTTTTTTCATAATAAATCCTTTCATTTTATGCTTTTAATTTTTCAAATTCCTGCATGGCGCTCACCAGTGCTTTAACGCTTTCTTCGGGCAGTGCGTTGTAGGTTGATGCGCGGAAACCGCCTGTGGAGCGGTGACCTTTTAGGCCAACCAATCCGCGTTCTGAAGCAAATGTGAGGAAATCTTTCTCGAGCGGTGCATATTTGTCGTTCATCACAAAGCAAATATTCATCAGCGAGCGGTCTTCTTTGGCCACGGTGCCTCTGAATAATGGGTTGCGGTCGATTTCGTCGTACAGCAGATTGGCTTTGCGGATGTTGATTTTTTCCATTGCGGCAACGCCACCTTGTGCTTTCAGCCATTTTAAAGTTTGCAATGCAGCAAACACGGGAACTACCGGCGGTGTGTTAAACATCGATTCTTTGTCGATATGGGTCTGGTAGTTGAGCATGGTGGGAATGGTACGACCGGTTTTTCCCAGTATGTCGTTGCGGATGATTACGAAAGTAACGCCGGCGGGAGCCAGGTTTTTCTGCGCGCCACCATAAATCAAAGCATATTTAGAAATGTCGATCGGGCGGCTGAAAATATCTGACGACATATCGGCAACCAGGGGAATGCCTACTTCGAGGTCTTCACGGATTTCGGTTCCGTAGATGGTGTTGTTGGTGGTGATGTGGAAATAGTCTGCATCCTGCGGCACCTGATAATCTTTGGGGATGTAGTTGAAGGTTTTCTCTTTTGATGAGGCTACTTCTACAACTTCGCCAAAATTCTTGGCTTCTTTGATCGCTTTCGAAGCCCATTCGCCGGTATTAAGATAGGCGGCTTTTGATTTCATCAGGTTGTAGGGCAGCATAGCAAATTGCAAGCTGGCGCCACCGCCCAGGAAAATCACGGAATAACCTTCCGGAATGTTGAGCAATTCTTTAAACATTGCCGTAGCTTCGTCCATTACAGCAACGAATTCTTTGCTGCGGTGCGAAATCTCCATCAACGACAGGCCGGTGCCGGCGAAATCCTTAATGGCTTTGATAGTTTCATCGATGGTGAATTGTGGCAGAATGGAGGGTCCTGCGTAAAAGTTGTGTTTTTTCATAACCACATGCGTGTTTTAAAATTTATAAAATTGAATGAGTTGGTGATGCTTAATAATACTTGGACAAAAGTATAATATTTTGTCACGAAAGGGGCTGCATAAACTTAACAGAACCTTTCTAAAATAGCGGGTTTTGGACAATTCTCATGGCTTTACGCCGATTCCCACAACCATGTTGTGTCGAGGTTAGATTTTGTAAGCGGAGACGGGTTGGGGAATAATAATAAAAGGTGGGCAGGAAAATCAGATTTAATTTTTGGAACATCGGCTTTGCTGATTTCCTTCAATTGCCTGATTGGATATCTTTGGATAAAAACGGCGTACTTCATTCTGCTCGCCAGTAAGACAATTTTGAAATTCCAACCCTTCAACAAAAAAGCCTATTTTTGCCAGCGTTATGGTGACCATAAATCTGCGCGTTGCAGAGAGGTCATAATAGGGAATCCTGTTGAAGTCAGGAACAGTACCCGCTGCTGTAAGCTCTCAAAAATCTTTTTGCCGAATCCACATGCCACTGTTGTGAACACAAAACCAATGGGAAGGCGCCGGCGAAAAGGGAGCAAGTCAGAAGACCTGCCATAGCCAATACAACATTCAAAAGCTTTCGGGATAAAGGTTTAGAATAAATAGACTGTACACCACTTTATTTATTCCCATCAATTTTCCGCAAGTTTTAAGATGATGCAGCATGACGATTTGTTCATCAGTGATTCTTAAAACATGAACTTAAAGAGTAGAAGGTCGATTCCCGGTGCAGGATGCACAGCAGCTTCGTGGCGCAATGTCGCCCGAAACCGCTTTGGCGTGTTGTTTCCTCAGGCAGCTACGCTACTTTTGCCAGCATTGCTGTGGATTTGCTTTGCGCAAAATGTGCATGCACAAATGATTTTCGATACGATCCCTTTGAATTTGGTGGAGATTCAAAGCCAGCGCTACGATCAATCCGCCGGATACAAAACCCTTTCGGTGGATTCCACCACACTTAGCGCACATACTGCCGGCAGCCTCGCGGAATTGCTCACCGCATCATCACCCATTTATGTAAAAAGTTACGGGCAAGGCTCGCTGGCCACCACTTCAATAAGAGGAGCTTCGGCGGCGCATACACAGGTGATCTGGAATGGCATCACCATCAACTCACCCATGCCCGGACAAGCGGATTTTTCCACGGTTCCGGTTCTCTTTATCGACCGTGCCGACATTTATTATGGTGCCGGATCGGCGCGCTTTTCGTCGGGCGGGCTGGGTGGAAGCATTTTGCTTACTACCATGCCCGACTGGCAAAACAAACTTCGCATTAATCTCCAGCAACAAGTGGGTAGCTTTTCTACCTGGAATTCCAACGCACTTGTCGAAGCCGGAAATCAGCGCTTTCAGCTTTCTACCCGCATCATGCACGGCCAATCCAGGAATGATTATCCCTATCTGAATATTGGCGCAAGCCGCACCAACCCGCCCACCGAGCATCGCTACAACGCCGGCTGGCAACAGAGCGGCTTGCTGCAGCAGGCTTTCTACCGCCCGGACGACAATACTACAATCTCAGTTCGCCTCTGGGTGCAGGACAACGATCGCAATCTGCCGCCTAACATTCTGGTGCAGGTGCCCGAGAACAATGAATCATACCACGAAACCAACATCCGTGCGGTGGCCGGCGTGGTGCATTATTTTGGTAAATCCAAACTAACCTTGCAGAGTGGTTTCATGCACAGCTTGTCGCAATATGAAAACATCATCTCCTTTATTAATACCCAAAACCGGATTTCCTCGTCACTCAATGAAGCCTCCTATACATTTCAGAGTGCCAATAATCTACTCTTTACGGTCACCGGCAAATTTGATTATCACCAGGTAAATTCCGAAAACTATGCGCAATTGCAGAAGCGCCGGCAGGGATCGCTTACTGCCAGCGGGTTTTATAGTCCGTGGCCACAACTGCAACTAAATATGCTGGTGCGTCAGGAAGCGCTCGACAATAGCTGGGCACCGCTGGCTCCGGCAGCAGGATTTAATTACCAGCCTTTGGCCAGCTTTCCGATCAAAATAAAAGGAAATATGGCCATGAATTTCCATGCTCCATCGCTCAACGATCTCTATTGGTCGCCGGGTGGAAATCCGGATTTAAAAAATGAAACGGGTTACACGGCTGAAGCTGGTTTAGGATGGGCCAAAAAATATCGCACCATTTCGCTGGAAGCCGAAGCCGGCTGGTTTTATTCCGACATCGACCAATGGATTGTGTGGCAGCCCGACTCGGTGTATAGTTATTGGACGCCCCAAAACCTGAAAAATGTTGTGGCCAAAGGAATAGAAGCGCGGCTGTCGGTGAAGACAAAAATAGAGCAGGTTGCCTGGTCGCTTTCGCTAAATTACAGCTATACCTCTGCCACCAATCGCAGGCCGCTTTCGCTAAATGACCTCTCCGCAAACCATCAGGTAATTTATGTGCCCGATCATTTGCTGAATGCCAACGTTGGCCTGACCTGGAAGCGATTTAAAGTGAACTATTTTGGAAACTACACCGGCCGTCGCTACACCACCAGCGACAATAGCCGCTACCTGCCACCATTTTTTATCAGTGACGTTCAGCTCAACAAAAGCTTCCCACTCGGCAAGTCGGTGCTTGAGCTGGGTGTGGCTGTTAATAATATTGGCGCTGCCAACTACCAGCTCATCGCCTGGCAGCCCATGCCTCTAAGGAATTATTCTTTTTTTATTAAATATAAATTTACAAAATGATGACAACGATTCACAAGAGTTTACAATTAATCCGGAGCCTGCTTTTGATAGCAGCAATCTCATTTATGTTTGCAGGTTGCAACAACGATGGGGGAGAGGTAATCCCTGAGCCGCCTTACAGTCCGTACCTTAACAATGGCGTTTTTGTGCTCAACGAAGGCAGCTTCGGAAGCGGTAATGGTTCCCTCTCTTTTCTTAACCTCGACAGCCTGAAGATGAGCGACGATATCTTTTACAACAAAAATCAACGCCCGCTGGGTGACGTGCCTTTTTCGCTCCTTCTGGAGGACAGCGCCGCATGGATTGTAGTAAATAATTCCGGACGTATCGAAGTGACGCACCGCCAGGACATGGCTTTGGTGGCAACCATCGGCGGCATGACGTCGCCACGCTACATGCTCCCGCTGGCGGATGGTCGCGCCTATGTGAGCGATCTGTCGAGCGCTGCAATTCATATCATTGATATGAAAAATTATGCGCTAATGAGTAGCGTTCCTGTCAATCAGCCAACCGAGGCACTGGTGACGACTGCAGGAAAAGTGTTTGCTGCCTGCTGGTCCAATTATGGTTTTGAAGATCATACTAATAACAAGGTGTTAGTTATTGATCCTTTGACGAACCTTGTGGTCGATTCAATAATGACCGGCAAGGAGCCGCAGTCGATGGTGGTAGATAAAAACGGGAAACTCTGGGTGCTCTGCAGCGGCGGCTGGATGGGCGACGAATTCCCTACGCTTTACCGGATAAATCCACAATCGCTGGCTGTTGAACAAATCTACACCTTCGATGACATCAACAGTGCGCCGGCTTCGCTTTGCGCAAATGGAAATTCCGATTCGCTCTATTTTATTAATGGTGGCATTTACGCAATGTCGATTAGTGATGCTAATCTGCCCGGCCAGCCACTGATTGAACCCGATACTCATTTGTTTTATACGCTGGCGGTTCATCCCAAAACCTCCGAAATCTTTGCTACCGACGCCATCGACTACCAGCAAAAAGGTTTGGTGATGCGCTATCGTGCCAACGGAACTTTTGTAGCAGAATACCGCGCTGGCATCATTCCGGGCAGGATGACTTTTACAACGAAGTAGTTTCGTGACAACTATCCTATTTTGCAAAGTGTTTTAATACTCATTAAAATATCAAACACTAAATCTCATTAGTCGCACTATTTTGTTATTTTTGCAACCAAATTATTAAAACAATAAAATTATGGAGACAATAGCTAATGTTACCCTTCAGGAAGGAATGGCATTTGAAGTTGGCCTGAACGGTCACAAATTTATGATTGATGCCGACGAAAAAGTTGGTGGTAAAGATTCGGGTCCACGCCCCAAGGCGCTCACGCTGGCATCGCTTGGCGGCTGCACCGGGATGGACGTAATTTCTATCCTGCGCAAAATGCGTGTGGAACCCGATTATTTCAACATTGCAGTTGGCGCCGAGATGACCGACGAGCATCCCAAATATTATAACAAGATTCATATCACCTACTCCTTCAAAGGAAAAGATTTGGATATGGACAAACTTGAAAAGGCAGTAAACCTATCGCAGGAGCGCTATTGCGGCGTGTCGGCAATGCTCGGCAAAGCAGCAACGATTACGAGCGAAATCAAAATTTTGGATTAAAAAGGCTTTTGGTGGACAATCGAAATTCCAGAAACCTTATTTTTGATCAAGTTAACCTTAGTAAAAAATCGTCATCTTACAATCCAACCTTATTACCTTATTTTGATTAAAAGAATAAGATAATAAGGTTGTTTTAATTTTTCGCCTCCCGATGCTACCAAAGTTATTGATGTAGGATTCATTCAATTCAAAATGTGAACTTAACCTATCGCCGGATCACCTCAATCAGTTCGCTTAGGATCATCGACGTTGCGCCCCAGATCAGTCGGTTGTCGATGAAAAAGCAGGGCACTTCGGCGGTATAGCTGGATCCTGAGACGGTACGCATTTTTATGGCGTCTGGCTTTAGCAGGTCGTCGAGCTTTACGGTAAAAATCTCCTGTACTTCAACAGGGTCGGGCACAAAGTGAGGCTCATGCGGGAGGTATCCTACAAAAGGATGCACCAGGAAATTGCTTGGTGGAATGTATAAATCAGAGAGATGTCCAATTACTTTTATCTCTTTTGCAGAAATGCCGGTTTCCTCCTCTGTTTCGCGCAAGGCTGTCTGGCAGGTGTCGGCATCGGTGATTTCGGCACGCCCACCAGGAAAGGCTATTTGACCACTGTGCACGCCATTATAAAAAGGACGCTGAATAAATACCAGCCGGATGTCGTTGGCCTGTTCAAAAAACAAAACCATTACGCTGCTGGGGATGGCAGCCGAAAGATCGGGGGTTTCGGGAAAGCGCCGGCGGATTTCGGGCATCAGTCGCTCGTGGGCGCCCACACCTGGCAATGGTTGATGAAGCTGTTGTTGCAGCCGATCGATGAATGATTGAATTTGTTGGCTCATATCTGCTGGCAAAAATATAAAATCATCAGCTAACAGTTTTTATTGGTTAATTTTGCCGGAATTCATAAATAACAGCTATTATTGTCTCCTGCAAAAACACAATTACAATGCTTAAAGAAAGTACAAAACAGGCTGACCAAACCAAAGAAGTACAGATTGGCGAGCATAAGCTGATACTTTACGACGACGACTATCACACCTTCGATTACGTGATAGAAGCACTGATAGAGGTTTGTGATCACGATGCCATTACCGCCGAACAGCTTACGATGGTTGTGCATTACAAAGGCAAATGTGCTGTAAAAAATGGGGAGCTTAACGTGCTCGAACCGCTCTGTACAGAACTTTCTGGCAGGGGTTTGACGGTGAATATCAAATAAAATAAATTTCAGGCTATGTCGTGGACGATCATTGCGGTACTGATCCTTGTAGGATTATTATTCCTTATTCTGGAAATTCTTGTAGTACCCGGCACCACGGTGGTTGGCGTCGCGGGTTTTATCCTGATAACGATTGGCATTTGGCAAACCTATGCTTTCCATTCCACCGTCACCGGACATTATGTGCTGGCTGGAACGCTGGTGCTGTCGATAGCGGCAATTGCACTCTCGCTGCGTTCCAAAACCTGGAACCGTGTGATGCTACACACCGAGCTTGACGGTCGCGCCAACATGCACGATCTGGCCAAAATAAAAATTGGCGATGAGGGCGTTTCCATTTCACGGCTTGCGCCAATGGGCAAAGCACTTATCAACGACGAATACTACGAAGTAAGCAGCCCCGGCGAGTTTATCGACGAAGGCAAAGCCATTGTTATCACCAAAATTGAACACAAGAAAATATTTGTAAAACTTAAATAAATAATACCATGGAATCAAATGCTTTAATAATTATTGCCATTGGAATTGCCTCTATCTTCGGATTGTGGGTTATCCTATATTTTGTGCCGGTAGGCTTGTGGTTTTCGGCGCTGGTGTCGGGAGTTCGTATCTCGTTGCTTCAGCTCATTTTGATGCGCTGGCGTAAAATTAAGCCGGAAGTAATCGTCAACAGTCTGATAGCTGCCACCAAAGCCGGAATCAAGCTAAACCGCAACGACCTGGAAGCGCATTATCTGGCCGGTGGCCAAGTGCAGTCTGTCGTTAGAGCGCTCATCTCTGCCGACAAAGCCAACATGGAGCTTGATTTCAAATCGGCTACCGCCATCGACCTTGCCGGTCGCGATGTTTTTCTGGCAGTGCAGATGTCGGTGAACCCGAAAGTGATCAATACACCACCGGTAGCGGCTGTGGCCAAAGATGGTATTCAGCTTATCGCAAAAGCACGGGTTACGGTGCGTGCCAACCTGAAGCAATTGGTTGGGGGCGCTGGCGAAGAAACCATCCTTGCGCGTATTGGCGAAGGTGTGGTGTCGTCGATTGGCTCTGCTGATTCACACAAAAAAGTACTCGAAAACCCGGATTCTATTTCACGCGTGGTGCTCGAAAAAGGCCTCGACTCAGGAACAGCTTTCGAAATTCTATCCATCGACATTGCCGACATCGACGTGGGTAAAAATATCGGTGCTGTGTTGCAGATGGATCAGGCCAATGCTGATAAAAACATTGCCCAGGCCAAAGCCGAAGAGCGTCGTGCCATGGCAGTAGCTACCGAGCAGGAGATGAAAGCCAAAGCTCAGGAAGCCCGCGCCAACGTGATACAGGCCGAAGCCGAGATTCCCAAAGCCATTGCCGAAGCTTTCCGCAACGGAAATCTTGGAATAATGGACTATTACAAATTTGAAAATATTAAAGCCGACACCCGCATGCGCGATTCTATTTCCGGTACACCAGAACAAGGAGGAGCGCCACGAAAAGCTCCGTCAAAAGGAGAACAGAAATAATTTAATAAATTCCGAATTGCAATAAGGCAAATCACAAATCATTGTCGGATCCACATTAAACTGCAAAAGCCCGAGGTAACATCTTCGGGCTTTTGTTATTTTTGTTAGCAGGTAAAAAATTGAAAAAAGATACTTACCCAAAAGCCTTTGCGTTTAATCACTAATTTTGAAAACTTTAATACTAAAACGAACTATAACACGATGACCGAAGCTGATGAAAAGGAAGTTGCTGCGAAGTTTGAAAAGCTAAAACGCTCTTGTCTCGAATGTTCCACCACTGATTATTCGTTGCTTAATCATGCTTTTTCCTACGCCCGCAATTTGTACGGAGATCAGCTTCACGAAAGTGGTGAATTAAAATTGCTGCAAAGTATTAATGTAGCGTTGATAGTGTCAGAAGAGATTGGCTTGCAGCTCATTTCGGTAATAGCCGCGCTGCTGCATGATGCCATCGATAGCTTCACGGACGATACATCCTTTTTGAGTACTGAATTTGGGCCGGAGGTGGCAGCCATCGTCAAAGGTTTTAAGAAAATATCTTCCATCCATTCCGAAAAGGTAAGCCTCCAATCTGAGAATTTCCGAAGCTTGTTTATGAGTAGCGTGGATGATGTGCGTGTAATTTTTATAAAAATGGCGCACCGCCTCTACGATATGCGCAACTACGACAAGTTGCCGGAGCGGCTCAAAAAATGGTACCTCGATGATGTGCAATATCTCTATATTCCTATTGCCCACCGGCTGGGGTTGTACCAGATAAAAGCCGAGCTCGAAGATCATGCCTTCAGGTACACCAATCCGACGGACTACACCATGATTGTTTCACGACTGAAAGAGAGCAAACAGGAGCAGGAAAGTTATATCGAGAAGTTTTCCAAACCTATTATGGAGGTGCTCGCACAGGAACAAATTCCTTTTGAGATAAAAAGTCGCACCAAAACCATTACTTCCATCAAAAAGAAAATGGACATCCAGGGGGTGGACATCGATCAGGTGTACGATCTTTTTGCCATCCGCCTTATCCTCACCGGATGTATGACCCCTGACGACGAACATTTTGTAGCCGAATTCAGGCATGACCTCGAAATTCATGGCGACCCGCGACAACTTCGCAAAGTAAGGCGGGAGAAAACGAATGAAACTCACCGAAACGAAAATGCTGATGATGTGTCTGATGATAAGACTGCAGAGAATGGGGCGAAGCATGGAGAAATAAAAAACTTTGAAGAGCGGCGTAAAAAATATATCGATTTGATGGATGGCGAAAAAACAGCCTGCTGGCGTGTTTATTCATTAATAACCAACATTTACACTCCCAATCCCAAACGGCTTCGCGACTGGATTACTACTCCAAAAAACAGCGGTTACGAGTCGCTGCATACCACCGTAATAGGCCCGTCAGGCAGAAATGTAGAAGTTCAAATTCGCACCCGTCGTATGGACGACGAAGCCGAGAAGGGCGTGGCTGCTCACTGGCGCTACAAGGAATCGGCGTACGGCAAAAACCTGGACGCATGGATGAGCGACGTGCGAAATGTGCTCGAAAGTATGGGCGCCCAGCAACTTGACGAAGGAAGCGCTACCAAAATTCACATCAACTCCGACAAGATTTATGTTTTTACGCCCGAAGGTGATTTGCGTGAGTTACGCACAGGAGCCACCATCCTCGACTTTGCCTTCGACATCCACACCGACCTGGGAAGCAAATGCACCGGCGGAAAAGTGAACGGCAAAGTGGTGCCCATCAGGCATGAGTTGCAAAACGGCGACAGAGTGGAGATTATAACTTCAAAACGCCAGAAGCCCAACATCGACTGGCTGAAATATGTGGTGACCTCCAAAGCAAAAGCCCGTATCAGCAGAGCCTTGCGCGAAGATAAATTTAAGGATGCAGAGCACGGCAAGGAAACGCTGATGCGTAAATTCAAAAATTGGAAAATTGATCCCAGCGACCAAAATATTACTAAAATCTACAAACATTACGGCTTCCAAAAACCCATCGATCTTTATTTTAATATTGCTACCGGGAAAGTTGATTTGCTCGAAGTGAAGCAGCTTTTCACCGAACCGCAGGAGGTAGGTGGCAAAGCACAGCCCGACCACGAAACTTTTGAACTTACCGAGGAATTTATCGAGTCACAGTCAGAAAAGGATCAGGAATATATTCTCATCGAAGCCGGCGTTACCAACCTCAACTATTCGTTGGCCAAATGCTGCAACCCCATTGCCGGCGACCGGATTTTTGGATTTATAACCGTAAATCACGGCATCAAAATTCATCGCTACGATTGCCCCAACGCCGCACAAATGCTCAAAAGATATCCATACCGCATCATCAAGTCGCGATGGAAAGAGAGCATGAGCCGTCATTTTTTCGTATCCAATCTGCGCATCTTAGGCCTCGATCGTATGGGGCTGCTTAATGATATCACCAAAGTAATTTCCAACGACCTAAAGGTTAACCTCAAAGGAATGAGCTTCAAAACCGAAGGCAATAATTTTGAGGGAAACGTGAAGGTGCAGGTGCGCGATGTGGAACATCTGGCTTTTCTCAAGCTAAAACTCCTCAAAGTAAAAGGAGTGACGCGTGTGGTAAGGTTTGAATAATACGCAAGGCGCGTGGCGCAGGGCGCGTGGCGCAAAGAGCATGGCGCATAGAGCTTGACAACGAACAACGAACAACGAACAACGAACTCTCTCCCTTCTTTACCTTGTCAGCTTAATCTCTGTCGTTTTCCCGGAAGTTATTGTAAAGCGCTCCTCGACGGTGTAGAAGGATTTGTCGGCCCATTTTGATCGATACACAATGCGGTAATCTCCCGGCAGCAATAATAAGTTTTCATTCAGGTCTTTGCTTTGCGGTAATGTATAGATCAGCTCAAGCTGATTGTTGCGCTCAATCAGCAGGCTGCCATAGCCGTCCGTATAGCGCCGCAGTGCCAGGATACCCGGTTGTGGAATTTCTATTAAAGTCGTGTGGTTTTGGCGGATTACGACGCTGTCAGTATGTAACCGTGGGAGTGTCAGAACTTCCAGATCGTATGCGCCGGTAAGATATTTCTGTGTGGAGCCAAAATTCTGAATGTTGAGCGTTTCTGTGGAGCCATGTTTCCGCACGATGGTCTGCAGATTTTTCAGCGTGCGCCAGTTTCCGCCCACTTGCAGTGAGAGTACTCCCTGTGCTGCATCGAATGGGATGATGTTGTGCTTTCCGGCAACGATCGTGATGCTGTCGCGACGGAGTGGCGGAATGGTGTGCACGGTGATGTCATAAGTTACCAATGGATCGAGTGAAAGTGTGTCAGGCACCCCTTTGCTGTTGAAAGTGTGCACATAGTTGTGCAGAATTTTGTGGCTCACATGATCCTGAAACGTCATGTTCACATTGGTTTCGGTAGCCCGGAAGTCCAGATCGAGCAGGTTCACCTGAGCAGTAGTGGCGTTCAGCACCTGACTGATCACGATTTTTAATGCATTGTTGAATTCGTTTTCACTTGAAGTCGGGAAAAAACTGCCTATACAGTTGAGCGCCTCGCTAAAGTCGGTGCCGATGCCAATTACAAACGGTTTGAGCGTAATGCCTTGTTGTTGCAGCATCCGGGAAACCTCGCACGGGTCGCCGCCGCATTCTTCGATGCCATCAGTAATCAGCACGATAATGTTGCGGCAGTTGTCGCAGGGCGTGAAATCGTATCGCGACTCGGACAGCGCATAAGCAATGGGCGTAGTTCCTTTGGGATTGATGGTAGAAAGGCGATTTTTTATTTCTGCAATATTGTTAGGGGCAAAGGGAACTTCAAGCCGCGTGTCGTCGCAGTCCTGGGGCGGAAATGGTTTTTGGTGACCATAAAGCCGCAGCGCCAGTTCGAGGTGATCCACACCCTTCAGGCTGTCGAGAACGCGGCTAAGGATACGTTGGGCAATGTGCAGTTTCATATCGCTCTGCCATCGGCCATACATGCTTTGTGATGCATCAAAAACAAAAAGTATGCGGGTGGTAACAACAGGAGCAGGCGGTGCAGGCTGCTGCGCTTGCAGCGTAAGGCTTAGCAGCAAAAGGAACAGGATCGGATAGATTTTCTTTATCAAAATGTTGGTTTTCGGTGTCAATGCCAGGCTAATTATTAATGGACAAAAATAGGGGTAAATTATGGCATCCGGTGGCAAATTTGAAAAGTCATTAAAACAAATGCCTTTTGAATTCCAATAGCAATTAAAACAAGACCCAAAAACACCCCAATCTTTAAAACTCAAAAAGCCAAAACGATACGTGTGCTTGTGATAATAAGTTGGCCTGCTTTGCCAGCATATCCTTACTTTTGGCAATTCATTGTAAAAATGCTCTGATGTATAATTTTATTAATAAAATAGACGAAGCTGCTGGATTTCTTAGAGAGAAAGGGATGACAAATCCGGAAACAGCAATTATTATGGGCACTGGTCTGGGAAACCTGGCCAATCGCATCGTCGTCGAAGTTGCCATCGATTACGCCGAAATTCCTCATTTCCCTGTCTCCACGGTTGAGTCGCACCACGGGCGTTTGATCTACGGGAAGCTGTCTGGCAAAACCGTCCTGGCCATGCAGGGGCGGTTTCATTATTATGAAGGTTATAGCATGCAGCAAATCACCTTTCCGGTGCGCGTGATGAAGGCTTTGGGCGTGAAGCAGCTTTTGATTTCCAACGCTTGTGGGTCGATGAATCCTGCAATTCCAAAAGGCTCTCTGATGCTCATCACCGACCACATCAATCTGCTGAACGATAACCCGCTAATTGGCGAAAATTTCGATGAATTGGGGCCACGTTTTCCGGACATGGGGCGGGCTTATTCGCCGATGCTTAATCGACGCTTTTTAGCAGCGGCAGAGAAAATCGGTGTAAAAATGCATCAGGGAGTTTACGCAGCTTTGGCGGGGCCCAGCCTGGAAACGGCAGCCGAATACCGCTATCTGTCGCGCATTGGTGCCGATGTGATAGGAATGTCAACGGTGCCGGAGGTGATGGTTGCACATCATGCCGGTTTGCCGGTCGCTGCCGTATCAGTAATCACCGACGAATGTGATCCCGACAATCTTGTGCCTGTAAAGCTTGCGGAAATTCTACACGTGGCCGCAGTGGCCGGTGAAAAACTGGATAAGGTTTTTGCGGAGGTGGTGGCTGGATTATAGAATCACGTAGATCACCGCTGGTAATAATTCAAAATTTAAGATTTTGAATTATTTCAGATTATCAGACGCTTCCAAAAAAACTACTCATAAAATTTCACAAAACATTGCCACTCTATTTCGTGGAAACCAACCTTTTCTTTCTGATTCTGGTTACTTTCTTACTCCGACTATGAAATCAATTTTGCTTCATCAATAATTTCTAATTTCGCAAATTCGTTCAATTCCCCTTTAATGGGCTGTTCCGTTCATTTAAAAATAGATGTCAATTGCAAAAGTTTGTTGAAAAAGTCATAGGTTTTAGGTGGATAATCATCATAACAGTGATTCTCCTGACCGGTTTCCTGGGTTACCAGATCAAAAACGTAACCATCGATGCCAACATCATCGGCTCCTTACCCGATCACGATCCGGATGCTTTGCTACTCAAAGAGATCAGCGAGAAATTTGGCGGGAATAACATGGGTGTAGTAATCCTTGAAGCAGAAACCATTTTTGATGCGAAAGTGCTCGTCGATATCCAGTCGATAACCGACAGCCTTAAAGCGATCGAAGGAATTAGTTCCGTCACCAGCCTCACAAATATTATCAGTATTAAATCAGGTGAAAACGGGATTGAAATCGGGAAACTGGTGGGCGAAAATGATCTTCCGAAAACAGCGGCAGCACTGGATACCTTGAAGAAGAATGTGTATGCCAATGAAATGTACCGTGGATCCATAATTTCAGATGACGGCAAGGCCAGCCTGATTATTTTCACCTTGTCGCAGGATGCCGATGTGAAATTAGTTTCTTCGGCGGTAAGGAGTAAAATCGGTAGTCTTGATTTGCCCGAAAGCATTTACTACACCGGCTCACCCATGCTGGTGACTTATATTTCGGATTTGATGACTTCCGACCTGATGCGGCTCTTGCCCATTGCTTTTATCGTTATCGCCATCATTCTATTGCTTAGCTTCCGTTCGTTTCGCGGGGTGATATTTCCGCTGCTCACCGCGGTCATAGCCATTGTGTGGACCATTGGGATCATGGGTCTCCTCGGGATTCCAATGTCGATGATCTCCAACAACATTCCCATTATTTTGCTCGCCGTTGGAAGCGCCTACACCATCCATGTGATCAATCGCGTAAACCAGGTAATGAACAGCGATCAGCGATCGGCCATTGTGCTTTCCCTCTCTTTCGTTATGATACCGGTGATCCTGGCTGGCGTCACGACTATGATTGGTTTCGTGTCGTTTATTTTCGGGGCTTATCTTAGTATGATCAGGGAATTTGGGATTTTCACCGCTTTAGGAACCTTTTTTGCCTGCGTGCTCTCCATCTTTTTCATCCCGTCGGTTTTGTCGTTTTTAAAATACAAAAACAGTGACGAAATCAATGAAGCGAAAAGGAGATCCTTTATTTCGGAAAAAATGCTGGAACCGATGAACAGGCTGCTGCTCAAACATCCGAAAAATGTTTTGTTCATCTGGATCATACTGATCGGCGTAAGCGTTACCGGCATATTTTTCATAAGTCGGAGTGTGGATATTCAGGATTATTTCAGGAAAGGCGATCCTACACGTTTGGCGGAGAAGATTATGATCGACAAATTTGGCGGCACAAAACCGGTGTTTGTTTTGTTTAAAGGGGATGTTCAAAACCCGGAGTTGCTTAAAGCAATGGTAAAAGCCGAAAATTACATGAAACAAAGTCCCGACATCGGAGCCACCCAATCAGTAGCCGATCTTATTACAGAAATCAACGGTCTGATAAGTGGTGAAAGGAAAATCCCGGATAGCCAGGATCAGATCGAACAACTCTGGTTTCTGCTGGATGGCAATGAGATGATGTCGCGTTTTGTAAGCGAAGACCTCGATCAGGCGATCATCATGTCGCGGTTTCGCTCACCCGAAAATGAAAATAAGAAGCAGTTTGCTGCTTACATGACGAAATTTATCAACGAAAATAAAAGCAACGACTTCACCATACAAATCACCGGGATGCCATTTGTGGATATTACCATGGACCGCAGCCTGGTCAACAGCCAACTGGCGAGCCTGGCCATCGCCATATTGTTTGTGATTATGGTGGTTGGATTGATCCTGCGCTCATTCATCAGCGGCATTTATGCCACTTTACCCATTGTGGCGGCAATCATCATTTTGTTTGGATTTATGGGGCTGGCAGGCATTCCGCTTAACATCGGTACAGTGCTGGTGGCCTCGGTTGCACTTGGCATCGGCATCGATTATTCCATCCATGTGATCTCGCATTTCAATCAGGCACGCAAAAGAACCGGCGACGCCATCATGGCTATTAACGAAGCCATCATGATTAGCGGTAAAGCAATCATGATCAATGTCTTGTCCGTAGCTGGCGGTTTCCTGGTGTTGATTTTTTCTCAAATGGTGCCGCTGCAATATTTTGGTCTTCTGATAGCCCTGAGTATGGTTGGCTCCAGCCTGGGCGCTCTTACCCTTTTGCCCGTTATTTTGATTCTTGTAAATAGGAAAAAGTAATTTATAACAAATATTGATTTTATGAAAAAGATAATAATCCCCGGTGTATTGATTCTATTGATGCTAACCGGATGGGCCGGTGGACTGAGAGCGCAGGATGCAATGGCGCTACTTGAAAAAATGGATGCATTGATGAATGCGCCCAAAGATAAGGAAGCCACCGTTGAAATGATTCTTACCAAAAAAAATGATAAGGAGAAAACGCGTATTGCGGAGATGTACCAGAAGGGCGTCGATATGCGCCTGTACCGTTATACCCAGCCGGAATCGCAGGCAGGCATTGCAACACTTTCGTTGCCCGGTGATGTGATGTGGCTCTATCTGCCGGCATTTGGCCTGCCCACCAAGATTTCGATGTTAGCGAAAAATCAGGCTTTTACCGGTACTGATATGTCTTACGAGGATATGGATACCAAACCCTATTCGAAGCGGTTTACACCGAAACTTGTGGAGACAACCAGCGATGCCTACGTGCTTGAGCTTACGCCTGATTATGATAAGTCGGATTATTCGAAATTAATATTAACGCTGGATAAAACGAATTTCTATCCACAGAAAATCGACTATTATGATAAGCGTGGGAATAAGGTGAAGGAGGCGGATTATCAATACGCTAAGTCAGGAAAATATTGGTATGCGAAGGAAGTTAAGATGACCGATCTGAAAAAGGATCATTCTACCCAGATCATCATGAAGGATATAAAATTCGACCAGGGATTATCGGACGATATTTTCACCGTTGATAATTTGAAGTCCAAAAAGAAAAGTGATTCTGATAAATAAAAGATGACTGTTTGGTGCGAAACGAGCTCGCCTCGCAAAGCGGGGAATTACGGTGTCCTGTATTTCTCTTTTTTCCCAAACGATTTCAGGTTTTTCAAAGTTTGATACGGCGAGTCAGCAACAAACCGGTTAACGAGCCAGGCTGGAAGATTTCCTCCCGGATTGACTTGCATCTGCAGCGTGACGCTGATTTGATTTTCCCCCACCG